>NZ_FPBW01000020.1:0-146432 GCF_900116795.1 Methylobacterium sp. UNCCL125
TCACCGATCTGCATCCGCCGGGCAGCCTGAGCGAGCAACAGGACGCCCCCGTCCGAGGTCAGGCGTCCGCCATCGAAGGCGGCTGTGAGCTTCTTGCCCCGAACGGATGGAAACGCGAACGGGAGACACGTAGGATCGGACATGGCGGGCGTGGCGGGCTCGATCTGGTCTGAGGACTTGGCGTCAGCACCCAATCCCTAAGCCACATCAATGCTTTACGCTACGCTCGCCACCACAGATCCACTGCCCTCGTGAATAAGACGGGTTAGAGACACGAACACTGGTGGCGGTGCGCCTGAAAATGGTCTCGATCGATCCAAGATCGACCATCGCATCGCCGCAGAAAAGCCGGCCCGACCCCGCTGTTTCGCTTTGAGCGGGGCCGGTCCGCCCGCGGCGATTCCTCACCCTGTGGTGGAAGGCTGCCGCCGGTCTGCCCCGTCTCGCGACGAGGAGCATGGGCAACCGCATGGCTGTCGAATCCGTGCCGCTGGACGGCCTCAAATCCCAGACTGCGCGCGGCGCCTGGCTGGCGCCCCTTTCGGTGCTCACCGGCGTGGTAGCCCTCGCTGCCCTCGGAGGCAGCGTCCTGCACCGCGCCCCGGATCCGGCCGCCGAGATCGAGATCGCCCGAACGGAGGCGTCGACCGAAAGATCGGATGCCGCTGAGACGGCGGCGGCCACCGTCGTCGAATCGGAAACGGTGGGATCGCCTGATCCGTGGCGGGAAGCCGCCGGCGGAAAGCTGTCGCGCTGGGCTTGGACCCAGATCGCGCCGCCCGCTTTGACACCAGAACCCGTGCCGGAGCCCGGCGCCGAGACCGAACCGAAAGCCGCGGAGCCGCCGCAGGCCGCGATGGTCGTCCCGCTTCCGATTCCGCGGCCGCCCGAATTCCGTGCGCCGGCCGGAACCGGCTTCGCGCGTCGGTCCGACCGGCGCATGGCGCGCCGCGACGTCCCGCCTGTGGCGCAGCCCGCTCCCCAGACCGACGAGCGGTCCTTCCTCGAGAAGCTCTTCGGCATCGAGCGCGGACCGGCTCTCGCCTACGCCGCTCTGGAGAGCAAGCCTGCGGACGTGGCGCCACAACGGCGCATCTCGCCGCCGCTGGCGCTGTCCCCGGCGCCGAGCCCGACGGGCGGAGTGGCCGTCTACAACATCGCCGCCAAGACCGTGACGCTGCCGAACGGCGAGCGTCTTGAGGCCCATTCGGGTCTCGGGGAGGGGCTGGACGATCCCCGCCTCGTCAATGTGCGGATGCGCGGGCCGACGCCGCCTGGAACCTACGATCTCACCGAGCGCGAGCGGCCGTTCCACGGGGTTCGGGCTATCCGGCTCACGCCGGTGGGCGGCAACGAGGCGGTCTATGGCCGTGTCGGCCTTCTGGCGCACACTTACATGCTGGGGCCGCGAGGTGATTCGAACGGCTGCGTGTCGTTCCGCGACTACGAGCGGTTCCTTCAGGCCTTCCTGCGCGGCGAGGTGCAGCGCCTCGTCGTGGTCAGCGGCACGCAGGATCCGCTCCCGAGCCTCGCCGCCGGTACGGTCACGACCCGGATGGCCCGCAACGGCGGTTGAGCCCGCCCCGCGACCTGAGCCGGCGGCGCGCCGCGCATCGCGCCTTGAACCGGCCGGTCGTGCCGTCCGAGGTCACGGACCGAGAGGCCGGCCCGCTCATCGATGCGATGGGCAGCGTCCGCAAGCTGGAATCCTCCGGCCCGTTCGGACCGCGCACATGGAGACCCTCGTCGCCGGTACCGTCTGCCACCGGATCGGGAGAGACCGGTGGGTCACCGGCGTCCAGACCGCCAAGGCGCCCGAAAGGCTCGCCACCGAGCTGCGACGCGCCACCCGGATGGACGGCGACTGAACCGACTTGACGACGCCAGGGCGCGTCATGCCGCACTGAACCGACGGCCGACCGTCGCGCAGCATCAGCCGTTGCCAGTCCATCCGATAACGTCGATCGCGGATCCGGACGCACGATCCCGGACAGTCTATCGGCGGCGCCCGATCGTGCTGGCCTGTCATACCGCGGTTGGTCGTCAACCTTCGATGCTTGCATCCGGGCCTGACAGGCAGACGGTGAATGCAACCCCTGCAGCGATTGTCCTTTCGAGTCTCGTCCTCTAAGAGGCCGACATCAATCTGCTGAGCTAAGCCAGCCAGCGTCTTTCCTCCCCCTCGGCGATCGCGTTTGTGCGCGTTCGAGGTCTTGGACCGAAGATTACGGCTCCGGCCGGATCGAGCGTCCGAGTGGCAGGAGACACGCGCGTCGCATCGGTACGTTCCGTCGCCTCGCGATCTGCGCGGGCACCGGAATTTCGCACCGCTGCGGACACGCGCCGGACCGTCGTGTCGGGTCGATCGAGACCGCCGGCACGCCGCCACGGCAACGGGGAAACGATCCGGAAGGCCTGACGAGCGGGGCTCTCGCTCGTCGTATCGAGTGTCTTCCGTACGCGGATCGGCCGATCGGGCCTGTCCGGTACGCAAAAAGCGGGATCTGCCCATGCGTGGCGACGACGATACTCACGACCTGCGTAACCGCCGTGCCTCGGCCGCGCTGCCTCTCAGCCGGCGTCAGATCCTTGGAACGGCCGCGACGGGCCTAGCCGTGGCCGCGCTGCCGGGCTCGCCGGTCCTAGCCGACGGTGCCGACGGCACGGTCGACGTGCTGCTGATCGGCGGCGGGATCATGAGCGCGACCCTCGGCATCTGGTTGAATGCACTGGAGCCGGATTGGTCGATCCAGATGGTCGAGCGGCTCGATCAGGTCGCCCTGGAGAGCTCCAACGGCTGGAACAATGCCGGCACCGGACACTCGGCCCTGGCGGAGCTGAACTATACGCCCGAGAACAAGACGGGACAGATCGAGATCGCCAAGGCGGTCGAGATCAACGAAGCTTTCCAGGTCACCCGTCAGTTCCTGGCGCATCAGGTCAGGACCGGCGTGATGAAGGATCCGCACACCTTCATCAACTATACGCCGCACATGAGCTTCGTCTGGGGCGACGACAACATCGCGTATCTGAAAAAGCGCTGGGAGGCTCTCAAGGCGAGCCCGCTCTTCGCCGGCATGGCGTATTCGGAGGATCCGGAGCAGCTCCGCAAATGGGTGCCCCTGATGATGGAGGGGCGCGACCCGAAGCAGAGGGTCGCCGCGACGTGGTCGCCGCTGGGCACCGACTGCGAGTGGGGTGAGGTGACCCGTCAATACGTCGCCCATCTGCAGAAGCAGCCGAGCTTCAAGCTCCGGCTGTCGACCGAAGTCGAGACCATCGCGAAGAATGCCGACGGCTCGTGGCGTGTGACCGCGAAGAACCTCAAGGACGGCACGCGCCGGACGGTCGACGCTAAGTTCGTCTTCATCGGCGCAGGCGGCGGCGCCCTGCACCTCCTGCAGAAATCCGGCATTCCGGAGGGTGACGATTACGCCGGCTTCCCCGTGGGCGGCTCGTTCCTGATCAACGACAATCCCGACGTCGCCATGCTCCACCTCGCCAAGGCTTACGGCAAGGCGTCCGTGGGCTCGCCGCCCATGTCGGTGCCCCATCTCGACACCCGCATGCTCGGCGGCAAGCGCGTGATCCTGTTCGGGCCCTTCGCGACCTTCTCGACCAAGTTCCTGAAGGAAGGCTCCTATTTCGATCTCCTCAGCTCCACCACCACCAGCAATCTCTGGCCGATGATGAAGGTCGGCGTCGACGAATTCCCGCTGGTCGAGTACCTCGCCGGACAGCTCATGCTGTCGGACGACGACCGGATCGCGGCGCTCCGCGCGTACTTCCCGAACGCCAAAAAGGCGGAGTGGCGTCTCTGGCAGGCGGGCCAGCGCGTCCAGATCATCAAGCGCGACGCGAACAAGGGCGGCGTCCTGAAGCTCGGAACGGAGATCGTCAACGCCAAGGACGGCAGCATCGCGGCCCTGCTCGGGGCCTCGCCCGGGGCCTCGACGGCGGCGCCGATCATGCTGCAGGTGCTGGAGAAGGTGTTCGCCCAGAAGGTCGCCACGCCGGAATGGCAGGCCAAGATCCGGGCGATTGTCCCCAGCTACGGCACGAGGCTCAACGACGATCCCGAGCGCGTCGCCCAGGAATGGGCCGAGACCAGCGCACAGCTCCAGCTGCCGACGCCGCCGCAGATCGACCGGGCCGTGCTGAAACCGGTCCCGACCGGAAGCACCGTGCTCAACAGCAGTGCCACGCCGGTGAAGGAGCCGGTCCACGACCTCGCGCCGTAGGACCGGTTCGGCGTGCGCGACTGCGCGCACGCCTGCCAGGGTGGTGGCCGGATCCGCCGCTCAGAGGCCGAGCCGGCCCACCGCCGGCAGCTTGATCCCGGGTCGCCGCAGGTCGATCCCCGCGACGCCTCCGAGCAGGTTCAGCTCGAATCCCTCGACCCAGCCGAGGGTCACTCCGGCATAGCCGCCGAGATTGACGCAGATTCCGGTCCGGGAGGGCGTCAGGCCGGCCCAGCGCCCGTCGTAGGGGAAATCCTTGCCGATCGCCGTCGTCGGCAGGCTGGCGCGGATCTCCGGCACCGCCGCCATCACGGCGGCCACGAAGGTGTTCGAGTTGGGCCCGGGCCAGACGACATAGTCGCCGGGCCGGCTGTAGCGGTACTCGGCCACAGCCCTGCGGATCCGCGGGAGCATCGCCTCCGCCTCCGGCCCGTCCGCCGCGAACACGACCGACGGCGGATTTCCAAACCAGCGCCCGTCCGGCACGAACCGGTCGACCCAGATCGGCTGGCCCCAGGCCGTGTAGTCGAACCGGCTGAAGGCGGGGGCGTCGCGGTCCTTGATGACGATCCAGCTATGCGTGGCCACGATGCCGCGCCAGCTCACGGTCCGCGCCGAGAAGATGCGCAGCACGGCGCCGGGATGCGCATCCGCGCGTGGCAGCAGACCGACGCTGGACCGATCCGCGAGACGCCAGTCGCCACTCGCCCGGGTCGCGTAGAGCACGGCCGATGCCGCCACGGGCAGGACGAAGAGCACGGCGAGCGCGAGGAGGACGATCCTGAAGCAGGTCACGAACGAGGGGGCTCCCGATGATGGGCCGGCCGGATGAAGGCTGCGCGTGCCCCGACGTATGCCGCCAGTGGAACGCGGCCGCGCGGATCGGTTCGCACCGTCGCTCTCAACCAGCGGCGGCGAGCGCGTCGAGCAGAAGCGTCGCGGCGAGGAGATCCGCGCAGCCACCCGGGCTGAGGCGCGTCGCCACGAAGGCGCGGTGGATCGCAGCCGCCCGGTCCCGCCAGCCCGGCGCCGCGATTCCGCCGTCCGCGAGAAAGTCCGCCGCCGCCGCCTGCGCCCATCCGAGGCCGTCGGGTCCCCCGCGATGGAGCAGATTGGTATCGTCGACCACCGCCAGCAGCGCGAAGAAGCAGTGCACGCGCGCCGCCTCAGGCTCGCCCGGCCGGCAAACGCGCCCGGCGCGCAGCGCCGGCAGGCCGACCGTACGGATCGTCGGGAAGCCGGCCGCCGCCTCGGCGCTGGCACCGCCGACTCCGAAGCGGCGCACCGCCCGTCCGCCATGGCTCACCGGCGAGACAGGGGCCCCGGCGATCGCCGCTCCCCACAGATGCCCGACGCGTTCGGCCCGCGCCTCGGCGGAGCCGCGCCCCGTGTCCGGCGTGCCGGCCGCCGCGCAGATCAGACCGAGGGAGAAGATGGCGCCGCGATGCGCGTTGACGCCGCCGGTGGCCCGCATCATCGCGGCCTCGGCCCGCAGCCCGATCCCGCGGAGTTCCGCCATCTCCGCCCCTCGGCTGCCCGCCGAGACCAGATCGGCGAAGAACGGCCGGATCGCCACGGCGCTCCGGTGGAGGGTGTCGGCATCCATGTCGTCGTGGCTGCCGGAATCCACCAGGCTGACGAGGCCGGGCTTCGGCCAGGTCTCCAGTTCCTCGATCAGAGCCGCATGGGCGAGGTCGGCGACGCGCTCGGCCCAGGGGGGCTGGGCGCGTCCGGCATCGGCCGTCGCGACGGCGAGGTTCTGATGAGCGTGCAGGAGCGGACCTCCCCGAGGCGTGCGCCGACATGGCCGGACGGAACTGGGCCGGCCCAACCTATACGGGAAGAAACGGCGCGTGCATGCGTCGGAATCAGCCCCAGTCTGCTTGGGCGTATCCGGCCTGGAGATCCTCCGGAAACACTATCGCCGCGGATGGCGGGTCGGGCTCGGCGAACGCGTGATCTGTCGATAACCGCGGGGAGCCGGGGCTTGGCCCTCCCACGAGAGCCACCGACGACGCGCTGAATGCCGGCCCCGGACGGTCCACCACGCCGACCCGTCCGGGACGGCGCGGCAAATCCCCCGAACTGCCGGCCGCCTGCAGCCGGCACTCTCCTCAGGCCGCCGAGGCGACCGCCGGAGAGATCCGCTTCCGGGCCTTCTTGTCCTCGGTGCTGCTGACGAAGGCCTGCGCCTCCTCCTTGCGCTCGAAGACGTGTGGTGCGACCCCGCGGTTGTTCAGGGCCTCCTCCATCTTCAGGCGCAGGAACGCACTCGTCGCGTACCGGGTCGTGGTGGCGTAGTAGTTCGCCTGCAGATACTGGACCATGCCGGCGTAATCATCGACAAGGTTCTCGTTGAGCCGGAAGCCGTCGTGGTTGATCACGGCGTTGACCCGCTGGCCGGCCTTGCGGCAGGCCTCGACGATGGTCATGCGCAGCTCGTCCATGTCGCCCTTCACCCGGCAGTACCAGCCTTCCAGGTTGATGAAGAGGATGTTGCGCTCGCCATCGTAGCTGACACGCGACTTGAGATCGAGGTTGAGCAGATCCGAGATCAGCTCCATCGGCTCATCGCGGAAGATGCGCGGATCCATCGGCACAGGATTGCGCACCACGGGGGCGAAATCCATGTGGGCGATGATGTCCCGCTCGATATCGATGCCGGGTGCGACTTCGATCAGTTCAAGACCGTCCGATGTCAACTGGAACACGCAGCGCTCGGTCACGTAGAGGACCGGTTGCGACCGCTCCACCGCGTAGGGACCCGAGAAGGTGTTCTGCTGCACCTGCGTGACGAATTTGCGCGCCTTGCCCTCGCTGACGATGCGCACCTGACCGTCGTTCACCGCGATCTCGAGGCCGCCGGCCGTGAACGTGCCGGCAAAGACCACGGTGCGGGCGTTCTGCGAGATGTTGATGAAGCCGCCGCAGCCATTCAGCTTGCCGCCGAACTTGGACGTGTTGACGTTGCCGGCGGCATCGCACTCGGCCATGCCCAGGCAGGTCATGTCGAGCCCGCCGCCGTCGTAGAAGTCGAACATCTGATTCTGGTCGATGATGCAGTCGGCATTGGTCGCCGCACCGAAGCTCGAACCGGAGGCCAGCACCCCGCCGACCGCGCCCGCCTCGGTGGTAAGAGTGATGTAGGGCGTGATCTTCTCCTCGTTGGCGACCGACGAGATGCCCTCCGGCGCACCGACGCCGAGATTGACGACGCCGTTCGGCGGCAGCTCGAAGGCGGCGCGCCGGGCGATGATCTTGCGCTCGTTGAGCGGCATCCGCTTGATGCCCGTCACCGGAACGCGGATCTCGCCCGCGAGCGCGGCGTCGTGCATGACGCCGTAATTCATGCGGTGCATCTCGGGCTCGGCGACCACCACGCAGTCGACGAGGATACCGGGGACGCGCACGTCCTTCGGCAGAAGATATCCGTCGTCGACGATGCGCTCGACCTGGGCGATGACGATGCCGCCGTTGTTGCGGGCCGCCATGGCCTGCGCGAGGCAGTCCAGGGTCAGCGCCTCCTTCTCGTAGGAGAGGTTGCCGGACGGGTCGGCCGATGTCGCGCGGATGAACGCCACGTCGATCTTGGTCGCCGTGTAGAACAGCCACTCCTCACCATCGACCTCGACGAGCTTGACGATATCCTCGGTGGTCAGCTCGTTGACCTTGGCGCCGCCATGACGCGGATCGACGTAGGTCTTCAGGCCGACCTTCGAGAACAGGCCCGGCTGGCCTGCGGCGCAGGCCCGGTACAGCTGTGAGATGACGCCCTGAGGCAGGTTGTAGCCGCGGATCAGGTTGTCCTGCGCGGCCTTCGCGACCTTCGGCATGCGGCCGAAATTGGCGGCGATGACCCGCGAGAGGAGGCCGTCATGGTGCAGGCGGCCCGTGCCGAGCCCTTTGCTGTCACCGGCGCCCGCCGTCATGATCAGGGTGAGCCCACGGGGCGATCCGGTGTCGACGAACCGCTTCTCGAGGGCGGCGTGCAGGGCCTCCGGGATGCAGCTCTGGACGAACCCCGTTGTCGTCACGACGTCGTTCTCGCGGATCAGCGCGATCGCCTCTTCCGCCGAGATGACCTTGTTCTTCCTCATGGAGCCCGTGATCCTCCCCGGCCTTCGGAGGTGCGGCCGGCCGTGATGCCCGTCCCCTCCGATTCTGCCATACGCCGCCCCCGTGGTTCCGGGACATATCGGCCCCGGGAGTCAGCTGAGTTTTGAATACGATCGTTATTGCACCGCATCAATATTTGCGGCATTGCACGAGGGCCCATGCCGGCCGCGTGACAGTACTCCTAAAATGCAGACCGGCGCTGCTGAAAAACTCTTCGGTCCACGATCAGAAAAATTGCGCGGTGTCAGCGCCGCAGACGAGGATCGGCTCGAGCGTGACCGCATGTGCTCCCCCGCACGCGGTTTCCGCGGTTCGCGTGCGCGGCCTCACCGCGGAGTCCCTGGATTCGGCGTCTCTCTCTGTCACGCAGGGAGGCGATCATGAATCGAGATCCGAGAGACCGAAACAGCCAGCGCGAGGGCAGGGGCCGGCCGGCCGATCCGACCAGGGGCGCAGAGGCCGGAGCACGCGAGGCCGTCGTGGCCGCCTGGCGGCGGGCGCTCTGCAGGATGCGCGAACGGCGGGCCGCGCAGGATCGGACCGATCCCAGCGGCTGAGCCACGGGCGCAAGCGCGCAGGCCACACCCACCGCCGACGTTGCCCGAATGGTGACGGGACCGACCCCTTTTTCCCTACTTTGCGCGGCGCCGCGCAGGCGGCACAGCGGGCCTGACGGATGAGGAGTGCATAGGCCGATGGACGACGACGTCGCAGACGGTACGGACGGCGGCGACGCGAGTTCAGACGCGGCCCGGGAGGCGAACGGGATCGCCTTCCTGCTGGCGAGCGCGGCCTATCTGACCCTCGCGGACGCACATCTCCGGAGGGAAGGTCCAGAAGGCCTCGCCCTGATGGACGAGATCGAGGATCGGATCACGGAGGCGCTGCAGAGTTTCGTCGACGAGACGTCCTACGAGGATGCCCGACCGGATATCCTGCTGCATGCAACCCGCAAGGTTCGGGCCCTGCTCGAGGCCGGACGCTCCCTTTCACCGGAGATGCGGCGGTTTCAGTAAGCCGCTCCACCGGCGCGGCAGGCCTGTTCCGATGCGGCTCGATGGCCGGGTCGCGATTGCCCCGAGAAGCCGATAGCGTCCGCTTCCCGACCTGTCGGTCGGGATCCTGGCACCTCCGCCCGCGGGGGTCTCGCTGGATCGTCGAGACGCCGGGCCTTGCCGCCTCAGCGGATGCCGCCATCGCTCAGGCGATACCAGGCGATGATCGCCGACACGTACAGTCTGTGGAGGGCGTGAAGCGGCAGCGGCGCGATCGGAGTGAGCGGGAGCGGCAGGTTGTCGGCATCGCCGGTGGCGATGTAGGCGGCCATCGCACGCCCCATCGCCGACTGGAGGCCGACGCCCCGGCCCTGGCAGCCGATATCGATGAGGAGGCCGGGTGCCGGCTCGTGGAGATGGGGCAGGTAGTCCCGGGTGATCGCGACGCGGCCGCACCAGCGGTGGTCGAAGGCGGTCCCGTCGAGCTGCGGGAACAGCTTGCCGACGATCCGTTCGAGATGGGCCCAGTCGGCAGGACTCCGCGGCTCCCGGAACGGACCGCGGCCGCCCATCAGCAGGCGACCGGTATGGTCCAGCCGGAAGTAGAGCAGGAGCTTGCGCGTGTCCGACGAGACATGGCCTTCGGGCAAGATCGAGCGCCGCAGGTTGTCGGAGAGCGGCACCGTGGCGACCTGGAAGGAGTTCGCCGCGATCACGGTCCGCGCGAGGTCCGGCCAGAGGCCGCCCGTGTAGCCGTTGGTGCACAGAACGACCCGTTCGGTATTCAGCCGGGCCCCCTGGGCCGTCTTGACCGTCCAGCCCGACCCCGTCCGTTCGAGAGAGGTCACCGGCGATGCGCCGTGGATCGACGCTCCGGCCTTCAGGGCCGCCCGGGCGAGGCCGCGGGCATAACTCAAGGGCTGGATCGCGCCACCGCGTCCGTCGAGCCAGCCGCCGCGATAGCGACCGGTCCCGAGGAGCCGTTCGGCCTCGGCCTTGTCGAGGACGCGGGTCGGCGCGCCGAGATCGGCCCATTGCGCCGCCCGTCGCTCGACTTCGGCGAGCCCCGTCTCGGTATGGGCACCCTGAATCCAGCCGGCACGCCGGTGCGGCACGTCCATCCCGTGCCGGGCAATCAGGTCGAACACCACGTCGGCGGTTCCGCCGGCGAAGCGTGCGAGCCGCTCGCCGCGCTCTCGCCCGAACCGGGCGACGAGATCCGCGGGATCGTATTTCAGGCCCGGGATCACCTGGCCGCCGTTGCGACCGGACCCGCCATAGCCGACCTCCCGCGCTTCCAGAACCACCGGGCGGATGCCGCGCTCGGCCAAGTGCAGGGCGGTGGACAGGCCGCAGAATCCGCCGCCGACGATCACCACGTCGGCCGTGCCGGATTCGGCGAGCGGCGGTGTGTCCGGCGCGGGCGCCGCCGTAGTGGCCCAGAGCGAGGGGGCGAGGGGGAACGGTTCGGCCACGGCCTTGTCCTAAAGCGGGTGCAGCACACGCTGCAGGAAATCCTGCGTGCGCGGGTTCTGCGGACGGTTCAGGATCTCGGCGGCGGGTCCCTGCTCGACGAGCCGGCCGCCATCGAGGAACAGCACCCGGTCGGCGACCTCCCGGGCGAAGCCGATCTCGTGGGTCACGACGATCATCGTCATGCCCTCGTCGGCGAGCCCGCGCATCACCCGCAGCACGTCGCCGACGAGTTCGGGATCGAGGGCCGAAGTCGGCTCGTCGAACAGGATCGCCTCCGGGCGCATGGCGAGCGCCCGGGCGATGGCGACGCGCTGCTGCTGGCCGCCGGAGAGTTCGTCCGGCCGGGCGTGCTCCTTGCCGGAGAGACCGACCCGCGCGAGGAGCGCCCGGGCGCGCTCCTCGGCCTCCGCACGGGGTTCGCCCTTGACGTGGATCGGCCCCTCGACGACGTTCTCGAGGGCGGTCCGGTTGGCGAACAGGTTGAATCTCTGGAAGACCATGGAGACCCGGGTCCGGATCGCCTTGATGCTGCGCTTGTCCCGGTCGACCCGCTGACCGTCGACGCGGATCTCGCCGCCGTCATAGGCTTCCAGGCCGTTGATGCAGCGCAACAGGGTCGACTTGCCGGACCCCGAGGGTCCGATGATGCACACCACCTCGCCCTTGGTGACTTCGGCCGAGACGCCCTTGATCACCTCCAGGGTGCCGTAGTGCTTCCGCACGTCCTTCAGCACGATCATCGATGCCGCCCCTTGGCCTCGAGATGCCGGACCAGCAGGATGAGCGGCAGGCTGAGCGCGAGGTACATCAGCGCCACCATCGTGTAGACGCTGGTATTCTTGAAGGTCGACGACGCGATCAGCTTCCCCTGGAGTGCCAGTTCCGCCACCGTGATGGTGGAGGCCTGGGACGAATCCTTGAGCATCATGATCATGATGTTGCCGTAGGGCGGCAGTGCGATCCGGATGGCCTGCGGCAGGATCACCCGCCGCATCGTCATGCCCCAGCCCATGCCGACCGACAGCGCCGCCTCGACCTGGCCGCGATCCACCGCCTCGATGCCGGCGCGGAAATTCTCCGCCTGGTAGGCCGAATAGGCGATGCCGAGCCCGATGATCGCCGCCTGCACCGCGGTCAGCGACAGGCCGAAATCGGGCATGACGAAGTAGATGTAGAACAGCTGCACGATGATCGGGATGCCGCGCAGGATGTTGATCATCACCGCGCTGAAGCCCGCCAGCACGGCGATGCCGGAGACGCGCATCACCGCCCAGACCAAGCCGAGGAGCGTCGAGACCACCAGGGAGGCGAGGGTGATCAGGACCGTCAGTTGCACGCCCTGCAGCAGGATCGGCAGGTATTCCTGAGCATCGGCGAGGAACTCGCGCATGGAGCTCAGGACCGGTCGGCCGATGGCGGCAGGCCCCATTTGGTGAGAATCGCCTGGAGCGTCCCGTCGGCCTTCAGCTTGGCGAGCGCCTTGTCGATCTTGGCCAGCAAGTCCGCGTCGGTCTTGCGGACGCTGAGGCCCACCGAGGCCACCACGGTCGGCTTGAAGGTCTCGACCAGGCGGACGCCGGGGAACGCTCCCTGCTTCACGTAGTAGGCCAGGATCGGCGCATCGGCGAAGCCGGCCTTCAGCCGTCCGGAGTTCACGTCCCGAATGATGTCGGGGATCGTATCGTAGATCTTCACCTCGCCGAACAGGCCGGATTTCTTCAGCGGCTCGACGAAGGCGGTGCCGACCTGGGCGCCCACGGTCTCGCCCTTCAGGTCAGCGAAGGACATGTAATCCTTCGTGTCGGCCTTCGGGACGATCAGCCCCTCACCGTAGCTGTAGACCGGCGCCGAGAACGCCACGACTTCCTTGCGCTGCGGCGTGATGAACATCGCCGCCGAGATGATGTCGATCTTCGAGGCGGTGAGCGCCGGGATCAGCGTCGAGAATTGCAGCGGCTCGACCGCCACGGTGAAGCCCGCCTCTTTGCCGACCGCGTTGACGAGGTCGACCATCACGCCCTGGATGGTGTTCGTCTTGGTGTCCAGGAAGGTGAACGGCAGGCCTGTCGGCGTCGCACCGACCTTCAGGGATTGGGCGCCGACCGCGCTCCCCAGGATTCCCAGGAGCAGCGTCGACGACAGACACAGCCCGGCCAACCGTCTTCTCATCCTGCCGCTCCCATCATGACCGGATTGCGCGACGAGAGCCGCCACCCGATTTCATTCTCGTGAAGAATACCGCACGTTTCCAATATCGACGCAAGGGACTTTCACGTGCATGAAGAGACACGCGAGAGGCAGGTTGGTGCGACGGTGAGCATTCCCCAAGGCGACGCAACGGGTCCGGAACCGGTCGACCGGGCCGTGGGTCAGCGCCTGCGCGGCCTCCGGCGCGCCAGGGGGCTTTCCCTCGAGGCGATCGCATCCAGCACCGGTCTCTCGATCGGGTTCATCAGTCAGGTCGAACGGGGTCTGTCGTCGCCCTCGCTCCGGGTCCTGGCGCTCCTCGCGGACACGCTGCAGATCGGTATAGGCGGCCTCTTCGAGCCCAGCCCGCACGAGCCCGATCCGGACCCGATCGTGGTGTTCCGGAAGGACCGGCCGGAACTTCAGCTCTGGCGGGCCGGCATCACCAAGCAGTTGCTGACCCCGCCCGGCGGCACGCACGGGATGAGCCTCTTCCACATGGTGCTGAGGCCGGGGGCGAGCACCGGCGACGAGCCGTTCAGCCACGAGGGCGAGGAGGCCGGCCTCGTTCTGGAGGGGCGCCTGACCCTGGTCGTCGAGGCGCGGACCCTTCAACTCGCGGAAGGCGACAGCTTCCGCTTCGAGAGCCGGCGACCACACCGGTTCAGCAATCCCGACCCGCATGGCCAAACCATCGTGCTTTGGGTCAATGTCCTCGGACCGACGCCGGCCGGATCGCCTTAGCGGAACGCAGGGCCGCCGACAGGCAGGGCCATGCCGGCCCCCGGAGTGACCGGAACCCGTTCAGTTGCTGATCCGGACGGATGCCACCGCGGTGGAGAACAGCTTGAGCATGGCGGCGGTGATGTCACCCCCGGACGCAACGGGGAAGTACAGCCCGTCCGACGCGCAGGACCGCAGCGCCGGCCCGATCTGGCCCTCATAGGGTCTGACGTACCGATTGTAGAAGTCGTTGTCGTAGATCGGCAGGTATTGCGTATAGATGATGCCGATCCGCACGTTCTTGCTCTTCAGCGCGTTGCATGTCGATGGGCTGAATGGGCCGATGAAGCGGTCGCTCTGGATTTGAAAGCCGGCGCTCTGGTTCGTGACGCTGCCACCGGTATCCTCGACCCCGTCGGTGACCAGGAACAGAAAGCGGATCGGAGAGGACGCCGTGATGCCGGTCCCGCTCGCCGGGATCGTGGTATTCATGACCGCGATGGCGCGCTCGAAATCCGTCTGGTTGTCCGACTGGTTGTAATACGCGTACGCGATATCGATGTTCGGCGCCGCAGCCTTGATCTGGCTCAGGGTCGGCGTCATCGCCTGGAGCCGGGTCTGCGTCGTGGAATCGTTGAACGTCCACATTTCCATTTGATACTGCTGCGACAGCGACATGCTTGCGTTCGCCTGATCGACCAAGGCCGACACGGCGTCACGCAGGACCTGAATGCGCAGCTTGATGTTGTTCTTCAGCGCCACGTGATAAAAGTCGGTCTGGCTATCCCCTGTGATACGACCTTTATTGTCGTAGGTGTGCTGATGACACGCGAAGGCACAGCCGCCTGTCGCGATCTTCATGTTGGCGACATCGGTGTCGGTCGCCGCCAGCCCCATCGACGGCGAATTGTCGAGCAGAAGGTAGAAGTTGATATATTGGAACATGTTGCGGGTGCTGGACGAGCTCCCGTTGATGTTCATGACCGGCACCTGCATCAGCGATGAGATCGTCGTCTTCACCGTGGCCGTATAGCTCGCTGCCAAGCTGAGTGTGGCCGAGTTGCTGACGGGTGTTCCCGGGTTGAAGGAGGTCACGGTGACGCCCGGAACCTTGGCGGCCTCCGCTCGGAACTGCGTCTCCATGTTCAGCAGGCTGGTCGATGAGATCGAATTCGTCTTCTGCGAGATCACCGCCAGGACGGCGCCGTCGAGGGCCGCGTCGAGCTGTGCCTTGGCGGCGTTGCGTCGACCGTAATCCACCGCCGCCCCCGTGGCGAACAGCACCGGCAGCATCACGAGGGCGAAAGTGATCGCGACCTGGCCGGATCGCGAGCGCGCACACGTGCGGACGCAGCGCGTGAGGAGGCGGCTCATTCCGGCTGGAACAGCGGACACGTTGGGCCCCCGTCGCGCTAGTTGAAGATCGGGCAAGCCACGCCGCCCGGCATGATGATCTCGCTCGCGGTGCGCTCCGACCACGGGATCTGCCGCGTGAAGGTCAGGCCGCGGTTGCCGAAGATCCAGCGGTAGAGGGCGCTGCCGATGATCGGCGTATAGGTCATCGTCACTTCACCGAGGATGTAGCGGGCGCCGTCGAACTGATAGACGGCCGGCGTCTGGGGCAACCCGTTGGTCCCGTTGCGCTGCTGCGCCGGCCGCTTGGTCGCGTTCTGGGCCCAGCTGGAGCAGACCCCGCCATAGAGCGTGCCTGAGACCGACTCGACACCCATGGCGTTGACGACGATCTGCAGATTCGAGGCATCGAGGGGACGCAGGATCGCGGTCGCGGCGCCCGCGATCGTCGCCATGGCTTCGACCGTCGGACTCGGATTGTCCGCGCGTCCCGACAGATCACTCAGCGTGCGCGCGAACAGCGTCAGCTTGCGGTTCGCGTCGACCAGGCGCGTGAGTTCCGCGGTGGCAAAATACAGGATGATGAGGAGGGGCAACACGAACGCGAACTCGACCGCGGCGATCCCGCGCTCGTCGCATCGGTAGCGCGCGAGACGTTCCAGAATCCGGCGCATCAGGAGCACACGGACTGGGTTGTGTACGGTTCGACCTTGAAGACCGTCGCCGCCTGAATCACCCGACGCCTGTTGGGCAGGCTCGGCGTCGCCGCACCGAGCAGCGGGAAGAAGATCGGGACGTCCACGGCCGCCTGCACGATCACGATCGCGGAGGCGCCCGCGCAGGAATAGCTGGGGAAGCTCGCGTTCCAGTCGCTGGCGCCGCTGGCATTGGTCGCCACGGGCGAGACCGGGTTGGCGGCCGCGTAGCTGCTGGCCTGCGTGACGCTGACCCGGACATTGGCGCAGTTGAAGATCGTCACCCGCGGGGTGCCGTTCGACTGCGTGCAGATCGCCGTCCGGAACCGGCTCATCAGGGTCGCAGGATCGGTGGTGCCGGTGTTCGCGGTCTGAAAGGAGCCCGTATAGATCTGCCGGCCGGCATCGGACACTGCCTGCTGGAGGATCTCCTGCTCCCAGAAGACGATCCCGTTCTCCAGGCAGGCCCCGATCAGCGCGAAGAACGGAAGGGCCACGAGGGCGAACTCCACGGCAGTCGCACCCCCGCGCGCCCGCACGAAGCGCGCCGCCTGCGCTCGTCCATCAAGCCAGCGAACCACCGTTCGGATTTCCGTGCTCAATACCCAGCCTTCGACCGGACCACGCCGCTAGAAGAGCATCAAAAGCTTACTTTTTTTTCGCGCAGCATTGTTCAAAATCGATCCATTCGGAATGCTGTCACTTAACATGCAATTGCAAATTTAACCGTCACGTCCACCTCAAGTTGAAAGAACTGGCAGAGATTCCACGAGGCTTGCGACGGCGCCCCGGATCGCTGCCGCTTGTCAGATCAGCAGATCACCGTTGCACGCCCTCGAAGACGCCGCTGATGAGTCGGCGGAGATCGAATTGACCGATCGTCCGGGTCGAAGCGCAAAATCATGAAATCTTTAAGTCATCAATCGTACGATACGCTGACGAGACACGGAAACAATCGGCATTAAGCCCAGCTTAAGACATGGTCGATAGTTTCGGCGCCTAAATTAAAGCGCATGGTGATCGTCGATCATGGCCCGTGCTGTACCGGACGTCGTTTCCATCGAAGAGGGTGTCGGGCTCCTGCGGAGCCAGCTCGTGTCGATCTCGGACGCGATCGCGCGGACGCGCCAGGAAATCGCAGACCTTCGACAGGAGCAGGAGACCAGTCGCGCCTGCGACGAGCTCCACGCCGTCGTACAAGGCACGGAAGACGCCACGAACGCGATTCTGACGGCGTCGGAGACCGTCGATGGGCTGGCCCGCGGGATCGTGAGGCGTTCGGAACACCCTGCGACCCGGGCCGACGCGGAGGCCATTCAGGCCGAGATGCAAACCATCTTCGAGGCGTGCAACTTCCAGGATCTGACCGGGCAGCGGATCTCGAAAGTCGTGCGCACGATCGTTCTCGTGGAGGAGCGGATCGGCGAGATGCTGCGCGTCTGGTCGGCGTCCGGCGATGGCCCGGCACGGCCCAACCTGCCGCACGACAGACGCAGCGGCGAAGCGGCCCTGCTGAATGGCCCCGTGCTACCCGGCGACGCCTCGGTCTCGCAGGACACGGTTGACGCAATGTTCCCGTAGGCCGCGATCAGAAAGCGTGCCGATGGGCCGTATCCTTCTGATCACGGACGATCCCGTACGCAGCCTGGGCTTGCAGGGGGACCTGTCCGATGGTCTGTCTTGCGAGATCCACGACCTCCGCGCCGCGGCGGCGCCGGTCGGCACACCGACCGCGATCGTCACCGACGTCCTCGATCTCGGTACGGCATCCGTCGAGCGACTGCGGCGCCTCCTGGTGCAGATCCGGCACGGGGTCCCCCTGGTCGTCCTTTTGCCGACCGAGAGCCCGCGCACCCGGCTCGTCGGCGTCGCGCTCGGTGCGACGCACACGCTGTGCGCCCCCATCGACATCGATCACCTGCGGGATCGGCTCGGCGCGCAGCGACCGCCGTCACCCGTCGCGGCGCATGTCGAGGAGCCGGTGCCCGCCTGCGCGGTCCGGATGGCGGCAGAGGTGCGCGGGTTCTACGCATCGGTCTTCGTGGCGGATCAGCCGATCACGCCCGCTGTCATCGACAACGGCACCCAGGCCATCGACGTCGCGATCCGGGATACGGGGATCCGCGACTGGATCCGAGCGGTGCGCCAATTCGACGATGCCACGCACCAGCACTGCCTGCTGGTGGCCGGGCTGGCGGCCGCCTTCGCGACAAGTCTCGGCCTCGGCGTGCAGGAGCGTCACCGGGTCACCAAAGCGGCCCTGCTGCACGATGTCGGCAAGATCCACATCCCGGCCGCCATCCTCAACAAGCCGGGCCGGCTCGACGACACCGAGATGGCCGTGATGCGGCTGCATCCGGAAAAGGGATACAGCATGCTCGCCGAGCAGGGCTTCGAGCAGCAGATGCTTCTGGTGGTCCGGTCGCATCACGAAATGCTCGACGGTTCGGGCTATCCGGACCGGCTCAAGGGACGTGACATCCCCGACCTCGTCCGGCTCGTCACCGTCTGCGACATCCACGCGGCCCTGATCGAGCAGAGGCCCTATAGAGCGCCCATGGCGAGCGAGGCGGCATACGCGATTCTGGAAGGCATGGCCGGCCGGCTCGATCCTGCGATCGTCGGCGCGTTCCGGCCGGTCGTCGCCGCCTTCGCACCCCAGGCCCTCGCGCAGGGCTGACGGCCGTGGATCGGCCCTTGGAGTCCCGGGACAGCCGCCCGCCGGTCTGCGCGGGCTGATCGCATATCGCTTGTCTAGGATGTGGCCGTCGCGAGCCGCACCCGCGGCCCGCGACGGCCGCGGCTCACTCGGCGGCCTGCAGGGCCGGCGTGTGGCCGGCCGGTCGGGTGGTTTGGCCGGCAAGGGCCGCCGCGAGCTTGTCCTCGTCGACCTCGTTCTCCCAGCGCGCCACCACGATGCAGGCCACGGCGTTGCCGATGAAGTTCGTGAGCGCCCGGCACTCGGACATGAAGCGGTCCACGCCCAGGATCAGCGCCATCCCCACCACCGGCACGGAGGGCACCACCGCCAGCGTCGCCGCCAGCGTGATGAAGCCCGAGCCGGTCACGCCCGCCGCGCCCTTGGAGGACAGCATGGCCACGAGGAGCAGAAGGGCCTGTTCGCCGAAGCTCAGGGGCGTATCGGTCGCCTGGGCGATGAACAGGGCCGCCATCGTCATGTAGATGTTGGTGCCGTCGAGGTTGAACGAGTAGCCCGTGGGCACGACGAGGCCGACGACCGGCTTGGAGCAGCCGGCCCGCTCCATCTTCTCCAGCAGCGAGGGAAGCGCCGACTCGGACGAGGACGTGCCGAGCACGAGGAGCAGCTCCTCCTTGATGTAGCGGATGAGCCGGATGATCGAGAAGCCGTTGTAGCGGGCCACCGCCCCGAGCACGACCAGCACGAAGATCGTCGAGGTCAGGTAGAACGCGCCGACGAGATAGGCGAGGTTGGCGAGCGAGCTGATGCCGTACTTGCCGATCGTGAAGGCCATCGCGCCGAAGGCGCCCACGGGGGCGACCTTCATGATGATGTTGACGACGCCGAAGATCGCCTCGGACAGCACCTTGATGATGTCCAGGACCGGCTTGCCGCGGTCGCCCAGGAAGGCGAGGCCGAAGCCGAACAGCACCGAGAAGAACAGCACCTGCAAGATCTCGCCGCCCGCGAAGGCGCCGACCGCCGTCGTGGGGATGATGTTCATCAGGAAGTCGACGATGCTCTGCTCCTTCGCCTTGCCGGCGTAGGTGGCGATCGCCTTCGGATCGAGCGACTTCGGGTCGATGTGCAGGCCGTTGCCCGGCTGGAGCACGTTGGCGACAATGAGGCCGACGATCAACGCCAGCGTCGAGAACGTCAGGAAGTAGATCAGCGCCTTGCCGCCGACGCGTCCGACCTTCTCCAGGTTGGTCATGCCGGCGATGCCGGAGACGACGGTGAGAAAGATGACCGGGGCGATGATCATCTTGACGAGCTTGATGAAGGCGTCGCCGAGCGGCTTCATCTCGGCACCGAGCTGCGGATAGAAGTGGCCGAGCAGGATGCCGATCGCGACGGCGACCAGGACCTGGAAGTACAGCGTCCGGTACAGCGGCTTCGGTTTGGCGGGCGGATGCGGGGCGGTGAGTGGTGATGGCACGGCAGCCATGGGGCGTTCTCCCTGTCGATAGCTTCGGTTTGGGCGGCTGGCGTCGAAATGGTCCGACGCTGTCCGCGCTTGCTCTTGGCCGTTTGGCTAGCAGCCGTTCACTGACGACATGGCTGCGTTACGTGGCGGGAATGGCAACCGGCATGCCATCGAAAGGCGGCGAGTTGCATTTCATCATTTCATTGAAAGGAAACGGTTTTTTACGGCCGTGGTGCAACCGCCTGATCGGTTCTCTTGCGGATTTCCGCACGCCTCGGGCCGAAGCGTTCCGGCTTTCCGCACGGGTTGGAGCCCGTTGATCCGCTCGGCGGCACGCGAAAGCGGAGCCCGGACGCCGGACGGAACGCCGTCGCGGCGGGGTCTCGCGATTCTTCTCGGGCTCTGCGCAGTCCTGGCGGCGACGTGGCTCGCAGGCCGCACCGCAGAACGCTGGGCCCTGTCGGATCTGCGGCGGGCCGCCCGCTCGGCCATCGGGCTTCAGGTCGGCGTGCTGCTGGCCGAGATGCAGAAGCAGGCCTCGCTGCCGCTTGCACTCGCCACCGACCCCGAAGTCGTCGCCGCACTCGGGCCGGATCCGGACCGCGGCCTTCTGGATCGCGTCGACAAACGGCTCGCACAAATCGCAGCCGCCACCGGCTCGGCTGTCATCTACGTGATCGGCGCCGATGGGCTCACGGTCGCAGCCAGCAATGCCGGGAGCGACCGCAGCTTCGTTGGACAGGATTACGGTTTCCGTCCCTATTTCAAGCAGGCCCTGGCCGGCGGCGCCGGATCGCAATTCGCCCTCGGCACGGTCAGCAGCCGGCCCGGCCTGTACCTCGCGCGGCGCGTCGGCACTGGCGCCGGGGTCGTCGTGGTGAAGGTGGAGTTCGACGCGGTCGAGGCGGCGTGGCGCGCGGCCCACGAGGTGACCTTCGTCACCGATGCCCGGGGCATCGTCCTCGTCACCAGCGAGCCGGGGTGGCGCTTCGATACCCTCGACGCCATCGATGCCGCCGAGCGTGCCCGGATCGAGGCGGGGCAGGAATTCGGGGCGGCGTCCCTCAAGCGGCTGCCGCTGCATCCGATCGCCGGCAAGCCGGACGCCGTCCGCGTCGCCCGGGGTGCACTGCCGGCCTGGACCGCGATCCTGTCGCAGGCCCCCGTGCCCGGCACGGACTGGCGGTTGCATACGCTGACACCGGTCGGCACCGCCGTCGAGCGCGAGCGGCTTCAGGCCTGGATCATCGCGGCGCTGGCCACGGCGCTCGTCGGGTATGGGCTCTTCGCCCTGGCCGACCGCGGCCGCCGGACGCGGACCCGGCTGGCCGAGGCCGCTGCGCGCCGGGCGGAGCTTGAAACCCGGGTGGAGGCGCGGACACGCGCGCTGCGCGAGACCAACGCGCAGTTGCGCGCCGAGATCGCGGAGCGGCAGCGCGGCGAGGCCGAACGCGAGCGCCTCGGCCGCGAATTGGCGCAGGCCGGCCGGCTGGCGGCCCTGGGCCAGTTCGCGGCCAGCATGGCGCACGAGATCAACCAGCCGTTGGCGGCGATCCGCTCCTACGCCGACAACACCGCGATCCTCATCCGCCGCGGGCGATCCGACGACGCGGCCGAGAATGCGGCCGCCATCGGCCGGCTCACCGACCGCATCGCGGGCCTCACCCGGCAGCTCAAGGGCTTCGCCCGCCGCGCCTCGCCGCGACGCGAGCCGGTGGCGCTGCGCGACGTGGTGGCAAACGCCTTGGAACTCGTGACTGCGCGCGCGGCGGCCCTCGACGTCCCGCTCGCGGCAGACCTGCCCGACCCGGATCTGCGCGTGCTCGGAGACGGTCCGCGGCTGGAGCAGGTTCTGGTCAATCTGCTCCAGAACGCCCTCGACGCGGTGGCGGGCCGACCGGACGCCCGCGTCGGACTGCACCTTCGCTCCGACGGTGGCGAGCGCATCGCGGTCGAAGTGGCCGATACCGGGCCCGGCATTCCCGACGCCCTACGCAGCCAGGTCTTCGACGCGTTCTTCACGACCAAGGCGGATGGCCTCGGTCTGGGTCTCGCCATCGCCCGTGGGATCGTGGAGGATTGCGGCGGCAACCTGATCCTGGCGGGCGGCGCGGACGCCGGCACGGTCTTCCGGATGGAGTTGCTCCGGGCGACGGAGAAGAGGCCGGGCGTGGACAAGCCCTTGGGAGCAACACCGTGAGCGGATCGGCGGACGCGGAGGCGGCGACCGAGCGCGTCGTCTTCATCGACGACGAGGCGGAGGTTCGCCGGGCCAATTGCCAAAGCCTGGAACTGGAGGGATTTGCCGTCGAGGCCTTCGCCGCCGCAGAGGCGGCTCTGGCGGCGATCCTGGCCGCGCCACCCGGCGTGGTGGTCACCGACGTGCGGCTGCCCGGACTCGACGGCGTCGGCCTGCTGGCGCGCCTGCGCCGGGTGGATCCGGACCTGCCTGTCATCCTGATCACCGGCCACGGCGACATCCGCATGGCTGTGGCCGCCATGCAGGGCGGCGCCTACGACTTCCTGGCCAAGCCCTATCCCGCGGAAGCGCTCGTCGCCTCCGTGCGCCGGGCGCTGGAGCGGCGGCGGCTCGTGATGGAGAACCGGGCGCTGCGGGCACGGCTCGACGCGGCGATCGAGGAGGATCCGGCGTTCCTCGGGATCTCTCCGGAGATCGCGAACCTGCGCGCCCTCGTGCGCGAGGTGGCGCAGGCCGATGTCGATGTGCTCGTCTTCGGTGAGACGGGATCGGGCAAGGAGGTGGTGGCGAGCGCCCTGCACCGCTGGAGCCGGCGCTCCGGGCGGAATCTCGTGGCGATGAATTGCGGGGCGTTGCCGGACAGCGTCGTCGAGAGCGAATTGTTCGGCCACGAGGCCGGGGCCTTCACCGGGGCGCTGAAGCGCCGGATCGGTCGGATCGAGCACGCACAGGGCGGAACGCTCTTCCTCGACGAGATCGAGAGCATGCCGCTGCCGCTGCAGGTCAAGCTGCTTCGGGTGCTTCAGGAGCGCACCGTGGAACCGCTGGGCACGAACGAGGTGCGGCCGGTCGACATGCGGGTCGTCGCTGCCACGAAGGTCGATCTCGGGCAGGCGGCCGCTCAGGGCACCTTCCGGGACGACCTCTATCACCGCCTCAACGTCATCACGATCGCGATCCCGCCCCTGCGCGACCGGGGCGAGGACGTGATGCTGCTCTTCCAGCACTTCCTGCGCCGCGCCGCCGAGCGGTTCGGACGGCCGGTGCCGCCGGTCACGCCGTCCATCCGCGATCATCTGCGCCGTCACCCCTGGCCGGGCAATGTCCGCGAACTCGGCCATTTCGCCGAGCGTTGCGCCCTCGGGCTCGGAGCCGTGCCGCAATCCGCCACTGAGGCGGCGGCCGGCAGCCTCACCGATCAGGTGGATCGTTTCGAGCGGCAGTTGATCCGCGACGAGTTGATCATGGCCGGCGGCGATGTCCGGGCCGCCGCCGAGGCGCTCGGACTGCCCCGCAAGACGCTTTACGACAAGATCGCGCGTCACGGCCTGACGCCGGGCGACTTTCGCTAGGGGCGCCCGTTCGACCTGTTGCCCGGACCGAAGGGCGCGACCGACGCGTGTGGCGCCGCGGTCCGGGCAAGCTACCGAAAAGGGGTAAGCGGACAAGTGCGGAAACGGCTTAGCGTGGCGGACGGATCAGCCTCGCCGAGCCGCCTATGCCGCGTTATTTCATCGATCTGCACGACGGAACCGACATCGTCCGCGACAGAGACGGCTACGACCTGCCGAGCCTTGAGGCCGCCCGGTCTCAGGCTGTGAAGATCATGACACGTATCGCGCAGGGATTCTCCGACGCGCCCGGCCGGCAGGACTACATGGCGGCTGTCCGCGACGAGATGGGGGTGGTGCGGATGCGCCTGCGCGTATCGCTCGACGCGGACCCCGTCGGCTGACGCCGCGGCAGCCACTGCGGGCGTACGCGGTCAGAAGCGCCCCGACGCAATACCGGTAATTCGGACCGGGCCGAGGGAGAGGCGACTGCAGGGCCGCTGCATGGGCGGCGGATGCCCCGACGCCAGAGGACTATCTTTATCGCGCTCGAAGGCGCAGAGTGAGACCATCATCGGATCGACTGATCCAGGCGCCGGTGACTGAGGGCCTGCGCCCCCGCCTGCAATGGACAGGCGTGCTTGGCAAACATCCCGTCAGTTTCAGGACGGTTCCGCTCTCATCAGGTGCGCCAAGCCTATCGGCGACATCGGCCTGCATCCGAACGTGGGGTGCTGACGCTTCGTTCCTATACCGGGTACGGCGCGCATGACGGCCCAACGGAGATTCGACCGCTTGCCATCCGGCCGTCCGACAGATCCCGGAGTCGGTCCTATTCTGCCTCCGAACGTGACGCGGAGCGCGATCATGGCAACCGAATCGAGCCGCGGGCCCAGCGAGTCAAAGAAAGCGGAAGAGCCGCCGGTGACCGTCAACAGGGCGGCTCAGTCGATTGTGGGCCTCGCCGAGCCCCGCTGTCGTGGCTGACACGATGGCGGAAATTGGGAGATGACAATCGTGGTCGAGCCGTACTCAGCACCGCCTTGCCCGGTGATGCAAAGATTGATCAGGATGGTTGCACGTTCATCGCAGCTGCCTGGTCTTCAGGAGCGTGGGTGGCTGATCGATCAGCTCACGGACCTCGAAGCCGAAGGTATTGCCACAGATGCGCATCGGCGCACCCTGGACGCGATCCGGGCGACGCGGCTGAAGCTTCGCATCGAGAGCCTTTTACCGATGGCTTCGGCCTAGAACAGGCACTGATCTATCCGCAGACGGTCGCATGCGCGGCCATTCAGGACTGCTCTTCAAGCGCCCGTCGAACCGGGGAGGGCGGATACCGAGCCGGATACCCGGATCCGCGAGACGGCGCGACAGCACCGAGCATCGCTCAACGGCCCTTAAGTCAGGAGGACAGAATGCACGTCATGCGCTGGTTGACCAGCAAAATCATCGGTCTTTTCCTTGGCGAAACTCAGAGTCGCAGGGCGAATACGATGTCCAAAGAGCGCGAAGCCGGCACCTTCGAAGGCGGGTATTCCACAAAATCCCGACAGTTCGAAAGCGATTACAATGCAGCAACGCGAATGCTCAAGCTGCGGATCGATGAGCGCTTTCCGGACAGCTACTATGCCAGGCTGAGTTCCGACAGAAACAGCTCTTACGATTATGGTCAGGATCGCGCGCTGGCGATCGACACCATATCGACGGCCATCGCCATGGCCCTGCGCGGCGGTGCTTCCGTGGAACAAGCCGCGGCCGCTGGGGCGGCGAGTGTGAGGATCTGAAGGCAGCGTGCAGCTTCGTTCGGGTAACCGGGGACCCGGATTGGGAATCCATGGCGCGGTCGGTATGGAAACCGCCGCCTAGCTTCGCGCCGCTGATTTGCACCGCCAAAATCTTCTGCGCCGCGTGTCAAACATCCTGCATTTTGACTTAGTGCTTGTGATTATCTCTCCGATGCCGTACAGATGATAAATCGACTTTTGGCCAGATATTCGGCCGCATCGCCTCAACAGGGCGAGCGCTCTGCATCTCTCCCATTTTCGAAAATTCGCGACCGAGCGCGTGCATGGCGTGCGCTCGACCTATTTAACTACCTATAACGATATGGAATACCTATGAGCATCGGCACCGTTAAGTGGTTCAACGACACCAAGGGCTTCGGCTTCATCCAGCCGGATGACGGCGGCAAGGACGTGTTCGTGCACATCTCCGCCGTCGAGCGTGCCGGCATGCAGGGTCTGACGGAAGGCCAGAAGGTCTCCTACGAAATGGAAACCGATCGCCGCAGCGGCAAGCAGTCCGCCGGCAGCCTCCAGGCCGTCTGAGCCACACTCCGTCTTCCAAGACGCGTCTCGAAGCCGTTCCCCCGGGGGCGGCTTCATCTGTATTTCGCAGCCAAAGCTTAGCTCTGGCGCGCACAAGGAATATTCGTGGGACCATACAAAGCAAGTCAGCTTGTTGACCATCTGGCGACGATCGCCAAGTCGCGACAGGACACCCTGGCCCGGTTCCGGGCCCGCCCGTCAGCCGACGATCCGGCCCTTCGCGCCCGGCAGGCAGCCCGCCAGGCTGTGGTCGCGGCGCGGACTGCACGCAACACCGAGCGTGTGGTCGCCCGCCTCGCCGACGAAGCCGCACGCGAGGCTGAGAGTCTCGCTGCCAGCGCGCAGGCCGAAGCCGACCGGATTAGGTTGGTGGCCGAGGCAGCAGCTTTGCAGACGGCCCGCGCCGCTGAGCAGAAGGCCGCCCGCGACGCGCGCTTCGCCGCTCGCAAAGCCAGAGCCCGCCGGTAAGCCGGTCGCTCCCCGCCCAGCGCTTCTTTGGAGGACGAAACATGTCTCACAAGTTCAAGATCGGCCAGCACGTGCGGCAGCTGGGGACCAGCTATACGGGCAACAAGGGTATCGTCGACGGCCTGTTCGAAGTGGTCCGCCTGACACCGGATGACCGCTCCGGCGAACCCACCTACCGGATCCGGTCCGACGGCGGTGAGCGCGCGGCACGGGAAGGCGAACTCGTTCCGGCCTCTTGATCCATCCGGCCCGACCGGGCTTCCGCACGGCCGCTGCGTCCGGCAACGCTGCGGGGGGCGATCGGGCCAGAGAAGAACGCCCTGAGGGAACGCTGCTGAAGCCGCCGCGGCTGTGGCCGCGATCGACGCGGCGAGCCGAGCGCCACTCTCAGGTCCGACAGGGACGATGATCCGTCCCGGCCTCGCCTGCCGCGTCGAAAGCCGCGGGAGATTGGCGGCCACACGGTGCCATCATCGGTGCGCCGCGCGAACTGCTGCGAGCAGAGCTTAGGCGTCCGGTCTTGTTTCTTTAAACGATCAGCAAAGCTGCGACGATTGTTTCGAGCAGGGCATCTCGGATGCTCTGCCATGCCCGTACCGATCATCCGTCGCGACGGCACGAGCGATTGAGTTTGTGATGCACAGGCGCGCATCCTCTCGCTCGGCCTTCGGCTGCCCGTCGGCTCACGGCGAGTGTTCCCGCGCGGGAACCGGGTTCCGGAGCCAAACCATCATCGATCGCTGCTGCGAACTCGACATGTTCAAACGTGAGGATGTTTCATGCCCCCGGCCGGCGCCCATTCCCCCGAGGCGGCCATGATCGAGCCCAATCAGACCGCCTATATCCTCAAGGTGACGCGCCCCGACGAGGCGGAACTATCCGGTTCCTTGGTGATGTTCTACGCCGTGATCACGACCTCCGAAGACGAGGCGCTTGCGGTCGTGCGCCAGGCCGTGAAAGCGGATGCGGTGGTCAAGCCAACGGGCGTCCGCCTCGCTCAACAGACGGCCAGCGCCCTCAACCTGGAGGCGGGTCTCGCAAGAGCACTCTGACGCGACTTCCAGGGCTTCCCCGGTCCTCGAGCGGGCTCTCGTGTCGCCAGCCCGGCGGTGCGGCGACAGGCAGTAAACGGGGAACCTCCGCCATGGATATCGACCGCTTGGCAGAAACCGAGCGCGTGCTTGCGGTCACCGACCGTCTCTGGCGTGCCGAGATGCATCGGGTCTTCGGTCCCGACGCGGTGCTGCTCCACGGCTTTGGGGAGGAACGTCGGGGCGCGCCTGGAACACGCCTGCGGTCGACCTTCGAAGACAGACGCAGCGCGATCGCGGCTTGGCGGCGGGTGAGGAGTCCGGCGCCTTCGCGCGCCTTTACGGGCAGGCCGGTCGTCCCGGGAGCCTAACGCCCCTCATCGCAGAGCGGCGATGACCGTCCGCGCGAAAATCGGACACGGGGCCCTTTTGATGCGCGTTCCGCATGCGCAACGCAGCCGCCGCGGATCTCCGAACTGGCGAAACCCGCGCTCAGCCCCCTCCGAAAGTCGTCCCACCGTCGACACCCTGCGTTGGGAGTGGCGTTTTGGCTTCGGACGGCGCATAGCTTCGGCATCCCTCCGCGCAATCCCGTGCCCTGGGCGACGAAGCGGAGGCCGAGATGGCACGCGAATTTACGACCGGCAAAGCGCAGGCTGTTACGCCCGAGGACTTCAACGAGCGCGTCAAGCGTCTTTTCGCCGACAAGCCCGACCCGCGAAAGGCCGAGCCGAAGGGCAAAAACTACAAGTCGAACAATCCGTTCACAAAGAGCTGAGACCGAGCGCCCCGGGATAATTGCAGACGGGCCGCTATGAACTTGCGGCGCGTCGGGGATCCTGATCTGGGCATGACGCCGACGAAATCGGTGATTGTCCTGCTGCTGGACTGGTGGAGGCAAGTCTGATCGATGCGAGCTCGGTTCTCCAGCTCGACCGGGCCAGGCTCGCCGAGCGTCTACGACGCCGCGTTGCGTCGTAGACGGGCCCGATATCATCGAAGACGTCCACCTGCGCCTCGTCCCGCATGCAATGGGTCCGCGCCGGGCCGTCCGCTCGGCGCGGACACGTTCAGCGCCGCACCCCTTCAGGCGACCGACCGACGGCCCCGACGCGCATTCCGTGGGCTTTTCATCCGGCCTCACCGAACCGCTGAGGCCTCGCAGCTTCAGCCTCCTCGGGTCAGGCCGGACGGACAATCTCTTGAAGCTGCGGATTTAGCCAAGAGCGTCCTCGAACGTGCTCGACGCCGCCGCAAGGTCGGTGAGCAGGCGCGGAATGGTCGTTGTCGCGTCCGCCGCGTAGACGGCGAAGAATTCCACCAGCGGCCCCTCCGGGCAGGTCTCCAAAACCCGCAGGGCGCCGGATGCGATCTCTGCCCGGTAGCATTGGATCGGGAGAAGGCTGACGCCCACGCCGGCCTGCGTCAGGGAGGCGACGGCGCCCATGCTGTTGCAGAGATCGACGACGCGCGGCGCGTCGCCCCGTTCGTTGAGCCAATGCTCCACGGTTCGATGATGGAAGCTGTTCTTGCCGAGCGACAGGATGCGGATCGCCCGGAAGTCCGCAGGCTCGATTCTGCGGTTCGGAAGATCGAGGCCGCGGCCCGCCATCCAGGCGAAGCGCACCTGTCCGAGGGAGCGCGTGGCGAGGTGCGGGTCGAAGCGCGTGCCCGGCATCAGCGCCATGTCGATCTCGCCATTCGCCATCAGGTTCTGGAGGTCGGCCGTCAGGGCGACCTGCAATTCCAGGGTCAGGCGCGGATAGGATCGATGGATGAGGTCCACGAAATGCGGGAGCCACGTCACCGCGACCAGTTCGGCCACGCCGAGCCGGACGAGGCCGGACAGGGCGTCGCCGCTGCCGACCCGCGTCCGAATTTCAGCGCAGGCTGCGATGGCGCGCTCGGCATAGACCTGCAGTTCCCGGCCTTTGGCGGTCAGCCGGACCCGCCGCTGCGAGCGGTCGAAGAGGGAGACGCCGAGATCCAGTTCCAGGTCCTGGATCCGGGCCGAGATCGTCGACGGCGTCGCGTTCAGACGGTCCGCGGCGGCCGTAAAGCTTCCGCACCGCGCGATCTCGAGGAAGGTCTCGAGCTGTTTGATGTTCACGACCGAGCAGCCTTGATGACCGTGTAGCCTCTTCGGGATCTACGGGGAGAGAGCCCGCCAATCTGGAGGCGCGCGGGACGAGCCGGATCAGGCCTAGCAACCTGATCCCAGTCCTGCAAAATATCGATCGGGCGTCAACGATGACACGATGGTTCGGCATTTTCGAACGTTTGCCTGCGGAATAATTCGCTTTTTTCGTGTCCTGCCAGCGCTATCGTGTCGTTCGTCGAGATGATCGCCGGTCAGAGCAACCGCTCCACCGCTTGTCCGGCCTGTCGCGTGGATTGCGGGACCGGCCGAATGCTGCGCGCGCCGTGACCGCAGGAAGGATGTGTTGTGATGATCCCGTCCCAGAGCATATCGGGAGATCAGTTCAAGTCGGTGATGCGGCGGTTCGCGGCCTCCGTGAACGTCATCACCTCTGCCGACGGGGCTGTGATGAACGGCATGACCGCTACCGCCGTCTGCAGCGTCTCGGCCGATCCGCCGAGCCTGCTCGTCATCGTCAACAAGTCGAACCGCTCGCATCCGGTGATCAGTCGATCCGGCACCTTCGCCGTTAACGTGTTGTCGAGCGATCAGGAGGAGCTGGCCGGGCACTTCGCCGCCAAGAAGCCGGATCCGTTCGCCGACATCGACCATCGGATCGGCCAGACCGGCTGTCCCCTGATCCGCGACGCCGACGCGACGCTCGAATGCGCCGTCGTGCAGGAGACGGATTTCGGCACGCATACGATCTTCATCGGGCGCATCGTGACCTGCGCGGTCGCGAGCAAGTCTCCGCTCCTCTACCACGAGGGTCGCTTCTGCCGTCTGGAGGACATGGCCCTGCACTACGCCTGACGGCGACCCGATCCTCTCCCGACGCAGCCGGCCCGTGACGCCAACGGGAACCGGCCGGAGAGCAGCGTGGCCCCAAAAGGATCTGCACCAAGAAGAAGAGAGCGCAATCGCTCAAGACGCCAACACGAGGGTGGAAACGATGGCCTCTGCAGAAGACAGCCGGCCCGGATTGGATCCGGGTCAGGCGAAGCACGCGCGTCGCGCCGTGATCGCCGCCACGATCGGCACGATGATCGAGTGGTACGACTTCTACCTCTACGGTCTCGTCGCCGCGCTCGTCTTCGGGAAGCTCTACTTCCCGTCGCATGACCCGTTCGCCGCGACGCTCCTCTCTTTCTCGACCTTCTTCCTCGGCTTCGTGGCCCGTCCCTTCGGGGCGGCGATCTTCGGACATTTCGGCGACCGGATCGGCCGCAAGGCCACGCTCGTGGTCACGCTGATGCTGATGGGGGTGAGCACCGTCCTCATCGGCCTGATCCCGACCTACGACTCGATCGGCATCTGGGGGGCCGTCGCCCTGACCACCCTGCGGATCCTGCAGGGCGTCGGGGTCGGCGGCGAGTGGGGCGGGGCCATCGCGGTCGCGACCGAGTGGGGTCAGTTCAACAAGCGGCGCGGCCTGGCCGGGAGCTGGCCGCAATTCGGCTCGCCGCTGGGCATGCTGCTGGCCGTCCTCGTCCTCACCGTCGTCACCCATGCCGGCTCGCCCGAGTGGTTCGAGACGATCGGCTGGCGCATCCCCTTCCTGCTGAGCGCCGTCCTGATCGCCGTCGGCCTCTACATCCGCCTGGGCGTGCTGGAGACCCCGGTCTTCGAGGAGATGAAGGCCAAGAAGCAGGTCGCCAAGGCACCGGTCCTCGACGCCGTGCGGCTGTACTGGAAGGACATCCTGCTCACCTGCCTGATCCGCACCGGACAGCAGGCGCCGTTCGTCCTCTTCACCACCTACCTGCTCTCCTACGGCACCGGCGTGCTGAAGCTCGAACGGTCGTTCCTGTTCAACTGCGTGCTGGCGGCCGCCGCAACCTCGCTGATCACGACGCCGCTGTTCGGCTACCTGTCGGACCGCATCGGCCGGAAGCGGATGTACCTGATCGGCGCCTTCACGATGCTGGTCTTCGCCTTCCCCTATTACTGGTTGATCAACAGCGCGATCCCGGCCGTGATCGCCCTGACGGTGGTCGCCTCTCTCGTCGTCCACGACATGCAGTACGGGCCGCAGGCCGCCTTCATCGCCGAGAGCTTCCCGCCGAACGTGCGCTACAGCGGCGCCTCGATCGGCTACCAGCTCGCCTCCCTCACCTCGGGCGGCCCGGCGCCGATCATCGCGACGTGGCTGATGCACACCTACGGCACCTCCACGGCGATCAGCTGCTACCTCGCGATCATCGCGGCGATCAGCCTGATCTCGGCGGCGCTCCTCAAGGACCGCTCGCAGGAGGACTACATCTCGGTCGCGCCGCGCGCGCCCGATCCGGACGCTGGCCAACCCCTCGTCGCGTCCAGCGCCAAGCCCACGCTCTCCTGACCACCGCCTGACCCGTGAAGGTGACGAGCATGCTCACGCAGAACCCCCTCACGCCGCACGCCCACGACGCGCCGGTCTCGCCCCTGGAGCGCCTCGCGCCGAACAAGCTCATCCTCGGGCTGTTCCTGCCGATGCAGGAGGGCGCCTGGAGCCCGTCGCGGGCCCCGCGCTCGACCTCCTGGACCTTCGACTACCTCGCCCAGTGTACGCGGCAGGCCGAGGATCTCGGCTTCGACCTCGCCTTCGGCCTCGCCCAGTGGATGGGCAAGGGCGGCTACGGCGGCGAGATGCATTTCCGCGAGCACGAGCTCGATCCGATCATCGTCAACACCGCGCTGGCGGCGATGACGAAGCGGATCGTCCTCATCAACACGGTGCACATCCTCTACGCGTGGCACCCCCTGCATCTCGCGAAGTTCGGGGCCGCGCTCGATCACATCAGCGGCGGCCGCTGGGGCGTGAACGTCGTCACGGGCTACAAGCCGAGCGAGTACCGGATGTTCGGCCTCGACATGATCGAGCACGACCTGCGCTACGACATGGCCGACGAGTTCACGACGCTCCTGGAGCGCCTCTGGGCCGAGGACGAGAACCTGACCTTCGCGGGGCGCTGGTGGAAGACTGAGAACGCCTTCCTGGCGCCGCGTCCGGGGCCCCGCCGGCCCTTCCTGGTCAACGCGGCCTCGTCCGGCGCCGGGCTGGCCTACGCGGCCAAGCACTCGGACCTGATCTTCATCACGAGCCCCGGCGGCGCCGAGCCCGCCAAGGCCTACGAGACCCTGCCGCCGGTCAACGCCCGGATCAAGGACCTCGCCGCCTCCTTGGGTCGGCAGGTCAAGACGATCATCAACCCCCACGTGATCTGCCGCCCCACCGAGAAGGAGGCGCAGGAGGCCTACCGCCGCATCCTGGAGCACGAGGATCCCGTGGCGGCCGACAACTTCGTCCAGACCTTCGTGGGTGGGGACACCAAGTCCTGGCGCGGTCACAGCCGCGCCCAGTGGGTGATCGGCGGAAACGTCCACCTTGTCGGCACGCCCGAGCAGATCGTCGAAGGCTTCGTGAAGCTGCAGGCGGCCGGCTGCGACGGCGTCCAGGTCAACTTCTTCGACTACCTGCCGGACCTCGCCTATTTCGGCGAGGCGGTCATCCCGATGATGAAGCAGGCGGGTCTGCGGACATGAACAGCGGCGATCGGTGCCGGTGAGCGGCGCCGCTGCGCCTGTCCCGGCCGCGGTGGAGGCAGGAGGCCGGCTGCCGTTCCCGGCCCTTGCCGCCGGCTTCCTCGCGCTCGCCGTCGCGATCGGCATCGGTCGCTTCGTCTACACGCCGATCCTGCCCGCCATGGCGGACGGGCTCGGCCTCACCCGGGCAGAAACGGGCCTGATCGGCTCCGCCAACTTCGCCGGCTACCTCGCCGGCGCCCTGGCCTCGGCGCACCCGCTTCTGCTCCGGGCACGCAGGCTCTGGCTCGCCAGCGCCCTGGGGACCTGCGTCGCCACGCTCGTCGCCATGAGCGCGTGTTCGACGCTCGCCGCCTTCGTCGCCCTGCGCTTCGTCGGCGGCGCGGCGAGCGCCCTCGGCTTCGTCCTCGCCACGGCCCTGGTCATGGACCGGCTGACGCGGACCGGGCGCTCCGATCTGGCCGCGCTCCATTACGCCGGTGTCGGGAGCGGGATCGCGCTGTCCGCGGCGGTCGTGTCCATCGCGCGGGAAGCCGGATGCGGGTGGCGTGCCCTCTGGATAATTAGCGGCGTGCTGGCCCTGGGGCTCGCGGGACCGATCCTCTGCCTGCTCCAGGGATCCGCCCCGGCCGCCTCCCGGGCGCAGGCGGGGACCGCGACCTCCGCGTCGATCGCCCGGCTCGTGATCGCCTACGGTCTGTTCGGCTTCGGTTACGTGATCACCGCCACCTTCCTGGTCGCGATCGTCCGGACGTTGCCGCAACTCGCGACGGCCGAGGCCTATGTCTGGCTGTGCGTCGGTCTCGCCGCGGCGCCGTCCGTCGCGATCTGGGGCTGGGTCGAGCGGCGCTTGGGCTTTCGGACCAGCTTCGCCCTCGCGTGCCTCGTCGAGGCGTCGGGTGTGATGGCCAGCGTCCTGGCGGCCCATGTGCCGGCCATCCTCTACGCGGCCGTCGCCCTCGGCGGGACGTTCGTGGCCCTGACGTCGCTCGGCATCGACGGGGCGCGGCGGCTGCATGCCGGAAATCGTCAGCGGATCGTCGCGGTGATGATGGCGGCATTCGGGACCGGGCAGGTCATCGGTCCCGTGGCGGCGGGCGTCTTAGCCGATGCGACCGGAAGCTTCATCGTGCCGTCCCTCGCCGCGGCGGCCGCGCTCCTGATCGCCGCGGCCCTGGTCCTGTCGTTGCCGGGCGCCGACGCGGCGGCCTGAAGGCCGGCGGTGCCCACCCGGCGGCGGGGGCGGTCTCCCGCGGGGTTCTGAGAGAGCCGTCGCGCGTCCGGGGCGTCGTGATGCCCAGGAGAGGGGACCGTCACCTGCGTGCGCGGATCAAGGAACGGCCAGCAGGCTGCGCAGCGCCTTGCGATCGGTCTTCCCGACGCCGTTGACCGGCAGCACATCGAGCTTGTGGATCTGCGCCGGCACATAGATCCGCGCGAGGGAACCGCGCACAAAATCCTTGAGGCCCGGCTCGTCGAGGCCCTGGCCCTCCCGCAGCACCACGAAGGCCACCGGCACCTCGCCGAGATCCGCGTCGGGCGCGCCGACCACGCAGCAATCGCGGATGGCGGGATGGGCGGCGAGCTGTCGCTCGATCAGCGCGGGCGAGATGTTCTCGCCACCGCGAATGATCACGTCCTTGATGCGCCCGGTGATGGACAGGAAGCCGTCGGCATCGAAGCGGCCGAGATCGCCCGTGCGCAGCCAGCCATCCACGATCGGCTGGTCCGTGCTGCCGAGATAGCCGGCCATCAGGGCGGGGCCGGAGATGCGGATCTCCCCCTCCCGACCGGTCTCGACCGGGCGACCCGTAACGGGATCGAACAGGCCGACATTCTGCCCCTCCAGCACGGTTCCGATCGTGCCGATGCGGCGCCGGCCTGGCGGATTCATGGTCGAGGTGCAGGTTGCCTCCGACAGGCCGTAGGAGACGAGGAGCGGCACGCCGAAGGCGTCCTCGATCTGACGATGCAGGGTCGGCGTGATCGGCGCCGAGCCGCAGCGCAGGAAGCGCAGGCCCGGGAAGCGCTCGCCCTGGCGCAGCAGGGGCAGCATCCGCGCGTAGATCGTCGGCACCCCGGTCATGTAGGTGATGCCGCCGGTGCGCAGATGGTCAAGGGCGGCCTCGGCCTGGAAGCGCTCCATCAGCACGATCTCGGCCCCAGCCAGGAGCGGCACGATCAGCTGGTTGTTGACGCCGTTCGTGTGATGGAGCGGCATGACGTGGAGAAGCCGGTCTTCGGGCCGCGTGCCGGTGTGGCGGAGCACGCCTGTGGCGTTGCAGATGAGCCCTTCGTGGCGCAGCAGCACGCCTTTCGGCCGGCCGGTGCTCCCCGAGGTGAAGAGGAGCATGGCCTCGTCCCGCGGGCCGATCTCCGCCGCGAAGGCCGCCCCGCCGCTGAAACCGTCAAGCGCCCGGACGTCCAGGCCGGCCAGGGCGCGCCCGGTCACCTGCGCCGCGTAAGCCTCGGCGACGATGAGGTGCCGCATGCCGACAAGAGCCGCCTGCTCGGCCACAACCTCCGGCGCGAGCCCGGGCTCGAGGAAGCAGACGCAGGCGCCGGCCTGCAGGGCCCCGAAATAGGTCGCGATGGCCGCCGCGCTCTTGGGTGCGATCAGCCCGACCCGGTCGCCTTTCTCGACGCCCCAGTCCCGGACCGCCCCCGCGGCGGCGTCGATGCGTGCCCCGAGATCGGCGTAGGTGATGGGGTCCGGGGCCGCGAGGGCCGTGCGGCCCGCCTCGGCGTGATGCGCGATGGCCGCGCGCAGCCGCGCGCTGAGCGAGTCCGGCATGGCGGCGATCTCCTCTTCCCTTGGTCTGTCCCGCGCTTCAGCGCAGGCGGATGCCCGCATCGACCGCGAAACGGCCCGCCGGGTCGAGGGAAGCCAGCGCCGCCCGCTCCTCCGGGGTCGGCGGCGGCGTCGGCCCGGCATCCTCCGCCGAGAAGGCGAAGCCGGTACGGTCGCGGACCTCGTCGAGGCTCGCCTCCGGATGCCAGGAGGTTAGCGCGAGCCGGCCCTCGCGCTTCGTGAAGACGGCGATCGGCGTGACCACGCCGTGCATGCCGCCGGCCGCGGTGACGAAGTCGAGGGTCTCCACCAGGGTGCGCCGGGAATGCTCCGTGCGCCATGTGACCGCCCGGCGGGCGGTGGGCAGCATCACGGCCCCCCCACCGCCGCCCGGCAACCGCACCCGCGGGGCGTGCCAGTCGCCGATGCAGGAGACGTTCGTGCGGCCAAGGCCATCGACCTGGGCGGCGCCCAGGAAGCACAGGTCCATCAGGCCGCGGGTGCAGAGATCGTAGAAATCCTCGTTGGCGAAGATCGCCCGCGAGCCCTCGGCGAGCACGGGGTCGGAGGAGGAGATCGGCACCTCCGACGGGTTCGGATCGACCCCACCGGCGACGTTGATGTAGGTGAACGCGAAGGGATAGGCCTGCTTGGCCAGGAGACAGGCCAGCATCGGCAGGGCCGAGTTCACGCCGCTGAAGGTGATCTCGTTCGGCCGCACGAACCGGGCGAGGTTCGTGACGATGTAGGAGAAGCCCGACCAAGTCCCGGTCACGTTGGACGCCGCCTCAGACATGGGCGACCTCCCGCGCTTCGGGACCGGCGGCGAGGTGGTCGGCGAGCACGCCCGGGGCGTCGGTCATGTAGGCCTCCACGGCCGGGTAATCGATCGCGTAATCCGGCCAGAGCGAACCGGGCCACGCCCCGTTCGGCACGATGCTCACCGCCTCGACGAGGAAGTGGGGCACCAGCGTCAGTTCGGGCTGGTCGCGGAAGGAGGCGTCCGGCGCGATCCGCTCAGCCACCACGAGCACGCGCTTGGCCGAGCGGCTCATGATCCGGTCCCAGTGGGAGGTCCCGAAGACGCGCACGTCTCCCGACTCGCTGACCTCGTTGGCCTGGATCACCGCGAAGTCCGGCTGGATCCGCGGGATGGCGTAGACCGCCTCGCCGCTGCCGTAGGGGTCCTCGATCGTCTTCCAGCCGTTCAGGGCGGCCAAGTCCGAGCCGTGGATGCCGCCGCAGGGCATGAACGGCACGCCGAAGGCCGCCGCCCGCAGGCCCGCGGTCAGGCTGGCGCAGGCATGCTCCTCCAGGCGGACGGCGCCGGATTCGATTGCGCGGCGGTACCAGGGGGCGAGGCCGAAATTGCCCTCCATGGCGACGATGCCGGCCCTGGCCCGGGACAGGGCGCCGGCGCGGCACAGGATGTCGATGTCGTAGCCCGGCGATTGCTTGACGACTTCGAGGTCGCGACGTCCCTGACGGATCAATTCGCGCACGAACGCGAAGGGGCCGCGATGCAGGAAACTGCCGCCCAGCGCGAGGGAGCTTCCGTCCGGCACCCGGGCGGCGAGATCCGCGAGGGGGATGATCTTCTGAGGTCCGGCGCTCACGGGGCGTCCTCCGATCGGAAACGTGTCAGGCCGCGCGGTAGGCGCGGATGCGATCCTTGAGACCCGGGCGCGCGGCCGAGGCGACGAGATCGGCGAGGTCGTCCGCGCGGGTGTCGCGGGCGGCAGCGCGGTTGAGGGCAGCGCCGGCCCAGGGGGACAGCCGCGTCGCCGCCTCCGACGCGGCCGCGACGGTGTCGGACCAGGACTCGGTCGCCGCGATGGCGGTGAGAAAACCGTCGGTCAGGGCCTCCGGGGCATCGAACACCCGGCCCTCCTGCAGGACGAGCCGGGCCTTGGAGCCCCCGACGCGATCGGCGTAGCGCCGCGTGCCGAGCACCAGCCCGAAAGACAGACCCGGCATGCGGAAGGTGGCGGCCGGATCGCCGACCCGCCGGCCGCAGGCGCAGACCACATCGACCCCCGCGCCGAAATTCCGCCCGTGCGCCAGCGCCAGGGTGTCGAAGGGCGCGTGGGCGAGCGCCTGGAGAAGCATCTCGATCCGCACGAAGCGGAGCAGCAGGTCGCCCTCCGACTGATCCTCGTAGCCGCCGAAATCGAACCCGGCGCTGAAGTTCCGGCCCGCTCCCTTGAGCACGAGGAGCCGGGTCCCGTCGCCGGCCGCCTCTCCCACGGCGTCGAGGAGCGCATCGACCAGGGCGGCCGACAGGGCGTTCATCTTGTCGGGGCGATTGAGCGTCAGGGTCAGCGTCTCGCCGCTGCGCGCCTTCAGGAGTTCGTCCATAACGCCGCCCTCAAGCCGTGCGGATGCGGGCCGGCGCGCCGTCGCCGAACAGCTCGGCGTTGTGCTGGCCGAGCGCCGGCGGCTCCCGGTAGATCGGGAAGCCCTCGCCGGAGAATTTCAGCGGCGACACGAAGGTGCGCGTCTCGGACCCGGACGGCAGGGTGAGCGGCTGGACCCAGCCCATGTGCTCGACCTGCGGATCGGCGAGCGCGTCGGCGTAGCCGTTGATCGGCGCGCAGGGCACGCCCGCGGCGCGGAACCGGGCGAGCAGGTCGGCGCAGGTGCGGTCGGCGAAGTCGCACTCCAGGATCCCGAGGAGGTCCTTCTGGTTCTGCGCCCGCAGGGCGGTGGTGGCGAAGCGCGGGTCCTCGGCGAGATCGCTCCGCCCGATCGCTGCGCAGGCGGCGCGGTAGAGGACGTTGTTGCCCGCCGCCATGGCGAAGTAGCCGTCCTTGGCGCGGAAGGCCTGATAGGGCGCGTTGCGTGGGTGGGCCGAGCCCAGCCGCTTCGGGTCGCGGCCGCTGCCGAAATACTCGCTGGTCTGGAGGGCTGCCATCGCCAGGGAGGCCCCGAACATCGAGGCGTCGATGTGCACGCCGGTGCCGCCCGCCCGCACCTGGAGCAGCGCCGCCGCGATGGCGTAGGCCGCGTAGAGCCCGGTGCCGAAATCCGAGATCGGCACGCCGCACTTCACGGGCGGCGCACCGGGCTCGCCCGTGACGCTCATCACGCCGCTCATCGCCTGGAGCGTCAGGTCGAACCCGGCCTCGGACGAGCGCGGTCCCTCCTGGCCGAAAGCCGAGATCGAGCAGTAGACGAGGCTCGGCCGCCCGGCGCTGACGCTGGTGTAATCGAGGCCGAGCCGCTTCATCACGCCGGGGCGGTTATTCTCCAGCACCACGTCGGCGGAGGAAATGAGCTCAAGGGCCCGCGCCTTGTCGGCCGGATCCTTGAGGTCCAGCGTCACGGAGCGCTTGTTGCGGTTCAGCGAGGCGAAGTTCTCGCTGAAGCCCTCGTTGAGGGGTGGCCAAGCCCGCATCGTGTCGCCGCCGTCCGGGTTCTCGACCTTGACGACGTCGGCCCCCATGTCGGCGAGCAGCATGGCGCAGAACGGCCCGGCCGCAACACTGCAGAACTCGATCACGCGGATACCGGACAGCGGTCGCACGGGCCTACTCCTCGATCAGACAACCGTCGCCGACGCAGGCTCGGGCGCGAGGCCTCGGGCGTGGCGCGGCGCCGGATGGGATGAGACGGTGATGGGGTTGTAGCCGAGGGCACGCGACAGGCTGCGCGCCGCGTCGACAACGACGTCGCTGAAGCGGCGCAGAGCCGTCGGGTTCAGGCGGTCGGCCGGACCGGAGATGCCGATCGCAGCCACGGGACGGCCCATGGCATCGTGAACGATGGCGGCAAGCCCGCAGACGCCTTCGCGCCACTCCCCGCGATTGACCGCAAAGCCCTGGATCCGGACCTGCTCCAGCTCTCGCCGCAGCAGGTCCAGCGTCGGGATCGTGCGCGGCGTGTGAAGCGGGAGCGTCTCCGGCAGATGGGCCAGCGCCTCTTCCTGGTAAGCCAGCAGCGCCTTGCCGGAGGCCACGCAGTAGGCCGGGGCGCGGCCACCGATCGACGAGTAGGCGCGGACCGGCTGCGGGCTCTCGATCTTGTGCAGGTAGATGACGTCAGCCCTGTCGAGCAGCGACAGGTGGATCGTCTCCTGCGTCTGCTCGGCCAGGACCCGCATGAAGGGCTCCGCGACCTGCCGGACGTCGATCCGCGCCACCACCGGGCTGGCGAGTTCGAACAGCTTCAGGGTGCAGGCGTAGGTGCCGCCCGGGTTGGCGTGCACGTAGCCGGCGGCCACCAGGGTCTGCAGCGTGCGATGCACATTGCTCTTCGTGAGGTTCAGGGCGCGCGCCAGTTCGCTGACGCCACGGGGCGCGTCGCTTCCGGCGAGGTGCTCCAGAAGCGTCAGTCCTTTGAGGAGTGTGCTGTCCATCGTTCTAATATCCGATACAGCGTTCTGCTAAACGCTATCGCCTCGCATCCGGACCCGTCAAGGGCGTGCTTCCGGATTGCTGCGGAATGTAAGTGCTTGCCCCCGACCAGTTGGTTCGATGATCGCGCAAGCAACAGATTCGACATTGACGGCGGCCAACGACCTTCATAGCCTAACAAATCATGAGACGGCGTTCTAAATAATAGAACAACCTGCGTCGCTTCTCGAACCAGCGGTAGACTTCTGCGGAAGTGACCGCTCCGCTGACGGAGGAGAAACCATGGACGCCTCGGCCCAACGCCCACCTTCCAAGAAGGATGTCTTCCGCGTCGTCAGCGGCAATTTCCTCGAGATGTACGATTTCATGGTCTACGGCTTCTATGCGGCTGCCGTGGCGAAAGCGGTCTTTCCCAACGACAACGAGTACGTCTCGTTGATGCTGTCGCTGGCCACCTTCGGGATCGGTTTCCTGATGCGCCCGCTCGGCGCCATCGTGCTGGGCGCCTATATCGACCGGCACGGCCGACGAGCCGGCTTGGTCATGAGCCTCGCCATCATGTCGATCGGCGTCGCCCTGATCGCCTTCACGCCGACCTACGCCTCGATCGGCATCGCCGCGCCCATTCTCGTCCTGATCGGCCGCCTGCTGCAGGGGTTCTCCGCTGGCGCAGAATCGGGCGGTGTGTCGGTCTACCTGTCCGAGATCGCCACGCCGGGCAACCGTGGCTTCTACGTGAGCTGGCAATCGGCCAGCCAGCAGGTCGCCGTGGTCTTCGCCGCCATCATCGGCGTGTCCCTGCGCGGTTTCCTCTCCGAGGAGCAGATGCTCGCATGGGGCTGGCGCATCCCGTTCCTGATCGGCTGCCTGATCATTCCGGTCCTGTTCTGGATCCGGCGCTCGATGCAGGAGAGCGCCGATTTCGCGCAGCGGGCCAAGCATCGCCGCGCGACACTCGGCGAGATCTACCGGTCTCTCCTCCAGAACTGGGCCATCGTTCTCAGGGCCGTGCTGCTCGTCACGCTGACGAGCGTCTTCTTCTACATGATCACGGCTTATACACCGACCTATGCGCGTCAGGTGCTCGGCCTGAGCGCCCATGACAGCTTCGTCGTTACCGTCTGCGTCGGCATCGCGAATTTCATCTGGGTTCCCGTCATGGGGGCGGTGTCGGACCGCGTGGGACGCCTGCCGGTGCTGCTGACCTTCTCGGTGCTGATCGGCCTCACGGCCTACCCGGTTATGGCGTGGCTCGTGTCGGACCCGTCCTTCGGCCGGCTTCTGGCCGCCCTGATGTGGATGTCATTCCTCTACGGTGGCTATCAGGGCGTGATGGTCGTCACGTTGACCGAGATCATGCCGGCCGAGGTACGCGCCACCGGCTTCTCGCTGGCCTACAGTCTCGCGCAGGCGATCTTCGGCGGATTCACACCGGCGGTCTGCACCTATCTGATCCACGAAACGGGGAACCGTGCCATGCCGGGACTCTGGCTCGCCTGCGCGGCGCTGTTCTCGATCGTGGGTACGCTGACGCTCTATCGCAACGCCGACATCGCGCGACGCGGGACGGCGGCCGTGACGCCGGCTTGAGCGCGGATCGGAACGGTGCGCCCCCGGGAGGGATGAGAACCGTGATGGGCAGGCGAAGTCGTCTGACGACGTCGGCCCTCGGCGCGGGCGGCCGGGTCGTCGCGCCGCTTCGCAGCGGGGCGGCCGACGCCGCGTCGCCGACCTTCGGCACCGGGCAGCGTCCGCGGGTGGCGTATCCGGGCAAGCGCCCGCTCCGGCAGATGCCCCTGCGCCTGCCGCAACGGGAGACGCCGTTTGCCGTATCCGACGCGGGCGCGACGGGCTGCGCCCTGTGGATCGGCATGTCGCTCAAGCAGGTGGTCGACCAGGCGATGATCGAGGGGCGGCAGGCCAAGGCCAGCGCCGCATGTCTCGGCGCAACCATTAGAAGGCCGGACAAGGAGGTGATGCCATGACCGCCAGGATGGCCACCCGGGTCGCACCAGACAGTGTGCCCGCGGTCCGAGCCGGCAGATCCTTTCGGGCCGGTGCAGCGGGCCGGCTGATGCCGGGGCTTTTCCTGTGCCTCATCCTGACCGTCATGGCGCAGGCGCTGCAGGCCGGCGAGGAGCACCTGACCGGCCACCCCTATGTCGAGGCCCTGGTGCTCGCCATCCTGCTCGGGACGGCCCTGCGCACCGCCTGGGTGCCGGGAGCGCGCTTCAAGGCCGGAATCGCCTTCTCGGCCAAGCAGGTGCTGGAGGTGGCCGTCGTCCTGCTCGGAGCCTCGGTGAGTCTCGGGGCCATCGTTGCGTCGGGCCCGGCGCTTTTGGCCGGCATCGTCGGCGCAGTGGCGCTCACCATCCTGGCGAGTTGCGCCATCTGCCGCGCTCTGGGCCTACCGGTGCGCATGGCGCTGCTGATCGCCTGCGGCAACGCCATCTGCGGGAACTCGGCCATCGCCGCGGTGGCGCCCGTCATCGGTGCCGACAGCCGGGACGTGGCAGCCGCCATCGCGTTCACGGCAGTGCTGGGCGTCCTGATGGTGCTCGGCTTGCCGCTGTTCGTACCGCTCGCCGGATTCGGTGAACATCAGTACGGCGTGCTGGCGGGGCTTACGGTCTACGCAGTCCCACAGGTGCTGGCCGCGACCGTGCCGGTGGGCGCGCTCGCGACGCAGGTGGGCACGCTGGTCAAGCTGGTGCGGGTGCTGATGCTCGGACCCGTCGTGGTGGTCCTGTCGCTGATCGCGCCGCGCCTGCCCGCGGACGGGGCATGGGCCGGTGCTCCGGGCCGGCTCGGCTTCTTCAAGCTGGTGCCCTGGTTCATCCTGGGCTTCCTGGCGCTCGCCACGCTGCGCGCGCTCGGCTTCATTCCGGAGGACTGGCTGCAGCCGCTCTCGCGGATCGCCGGTTTCCTCACGATCGTCTCGATGGCCGCCTTGGGCCTGGGCGTCGATGTGCGCATCCTGGCCCAGGTCGGCGGCCGGGTGACGCTCGGAGTTACCGCCTCGCTCCTCGTGCTCCTGGCCATCGCCGTCCTGCTCATCCGCGGCCTCGGGATCGGCTGATCCGGCCGGCAACCGAAGGCGATGAATTTCACGCGCGATTTCTGCGACGGATCTGCTCGCAACACAGTCCTCGCCACGACTTTGTAAGATCCGCGTCCGGAACGCCGACCTCTTCGGCAGCGCGGCCGATATCGGCGCGTAGCGACCGGCCGGATCTGGCCGAGTGCCACCAATCCGCGTCAGATGAGGCCCCCCGGACAGGCGGGTACGGGGCATGTGAGCCGCCGCGTTCATGCAGCCCGCGGCCGCTTCGCACCTGAACAAGCGATGCAAGTCCATACGCGCAGAGTGTGACTGCGGAATTCCAGGCTCTTAAGTTGTGCCCGGATTCGGCGCATGGAACTCCAGCGGAAAGTTGTTCAGGATCCGCCAGAGCTCGTAGCCGATCGACACCGTCTCCATCTGGATAAAGCCGCGCACTTTCGCACCCAGCGGAATGAACTCAGCGTCGGGCCATGCGGGCTTGCCGGGATCCTGCTCGACCAGCACGCGGAACCGGCCAGTTTGTTGCGCAGAGGGATCGACCGCACGCACGCGCCCGTCAAACATGCCATGGGCCACGGAGGGCCAGCCGCTGAACTGAACGGCTGGCCAGCCTTCGAAGGCCAGGCGCACGGGCTGGCCGGGCCTGATCAAGGCGACATCGCGTCCGTCGACCATCAGCTCCACCACGCGGGCCGGTGCGTGCGGCGCCAGAGTGGCCAGGGTGTCCCCTGCGTTCACCAAGGTGCCGCCGGTGGCCGCGTTGATGTGGAGGATCCGGCCGTCCCGCGGCGCGCGAACCAGCTGCGCCGATTGGCGGTTTACGGTCACTTCGAGCCGGCTCAGTTTGGCCTTGGCCTCGGCCAGGCGCGCGCGCCGCTCAGCGACCAGGATCTGTGCCGCCTCGAAGTTGCGCCGCGTAACGAAGCCCTTTTCGGCGGCCTCACGGGTCTGGCTGACCTGACTTTCCGCAACCTTCACCGCCTGCTCGGCTGCCGCGATCTCGGCCTCGATCTGCTCGCGCTCGGCGGCGAGCCGCTGCAGCAGGAATGGATCGTTGTCGACGAGGCGCGCGATCGGATCTCCGGCGCGGACCCGCTGGCCATCCTCCACGTACCAGTGCTCGACTCGGCCCTGGACCAGGGCGGTGATGGCCTGCACGCGGTCCGCTGGATTCGGGGCCATGACGCGGCCCGTGCCGGCCGAGGTCTGTACCCAGGGAACGTACAGGAGGATCAGGACCGCAAGAAGGGTCCCGATCCCGAGCATCCAGCCGACCGCGACAGCTGCGCGAGGGGCCTGGATCGATGTCAGAGTCGGGAAGTGATGCAGGTGTTCAGGCCGCGACAGCATGAGACCTCTCCCGTAGCGTCACTTGATCGGTGCGGCCGTCGTGATCGACGGTGCGCTTCTGCTCAGGCAGGCCGAGCCGGAGGTGGCGATCGTGGATCGGCTGGGCCGGGCGCTGCGTGACATGCAGCACCGTCGTGCCCGCCTCCCGGAACCGCGCGAACGCCGCTGCGATCCGATCCGGGGGCAGCAGATCGTAGAGCGTCGACAAGACGACGAGCTTCGGCGGATGCGAAAGGGCGGCGGCGAGCTTGAGAGCCATGGACTCGACCGTCGTGAGCGGCCAGCCGGACGACGAGAGCAGCGTATCGAGCCCCTGGGGCAGGTGCAGGACGCGCTCGGACAATCCGACGCGCTCAAGGCTATCGTGGATCGTCGCGGCGTTCCGGCCTGGGTCCATCGACAGGTAGGCGCGGATCGTCATCTCGGGGAGCGTCGGCCGATCCAGGACGAGGAGCCCGGAACGTAGGCTGTCCGGGTCGAACGCAGCGATATCGGCACCGCCGATCATCACCGATCCCCGCCGCGGACGGAGCTCCTGCCTGAGCAGCGCCGCGATCGTCCGCTCGACAGTTTCGTCGGCCGTCACGGACAGGATTTCACCGCTCTGGATCGCAACGTCGAACCGGTAGCCTTCGGCCTCGACCTCACGCAGGCGCAGGGATCCATCGACCGGGACCGCACTGGATTGTCCCGCCCGGTCCTCCTGCTCGATCCCGTCGAACTGCGCCAGTTCGTGGAGTGACGCGACCAGCCCGTAGAAGGTTTCCACGTGGGAGCCCAAATGCGAGAGACCATAGAACGCCCCGGACAGGACGAGTTCCGCGGCCACGAGCTGTCCGAGCGACAGCTGGCCCTGCAGGATCAGCCATCCGCCCAACGCAAGCAGTCCGGCGCTGGCGACAGCGTAGATCAGGAGAAATCCGATGGTCTGCGCGAAGGTGTGTCGGAAATGGCGGCGATGCGCCCGCACATAGGCCGCGGTCATCGTCTCGGAACGCCCCATGGCAAAGTCGAGGCGACGGTCGTCCTTGTAGAAGCCGTTCGAGCGGCCGACGCTCTCGAGCCAGGACGCCGTCTCGTGCTTCGCGTGGCTCAGGGCCGCGGCCGACCGGAGAGCCGGTCCCACCCAGAGGAGCCAGATCCCGAGCAGCAGAGAGGCGACCAGGAGATTGAAGGCGAGAAAGAAGGGGTGATAGAAGCTCGTCAGAACAAGACCAATCCCGGATTGCAGAAGGATTGCAAATCCGCCGATCAGGAGATGCGGGACCGCCTTCTGAACCGTCACGAGATCGAAAAAGCGGTTGAACAGAGCGCTGCGCCGAGCGTCGTCGAACTGCGGATCCCTGGCGTGGACGGCGCGCACGGTGATATCCGCGACGATTCTGGCGAAGACGCGCCGTTCGAATAGGGCCATCACGTAGATGCGGGCCGCACTCAGGGCGGCGACGACCAGCAGCAATCCGAGCAAGAGACCCGACAGGACGAACAAGGGCGCCGGCAGCCCCGTGTTCGCCACGGAGTTGATCAGGAGCTGGACGGAAACGGGTGCCGCGAGACCCAGGAGCGCGATGGCACCTCCGTAGACGATCGCCAGCCAGACAAAACGCGCCTCCGGGTTCAAGAGGCGCGCGATGAGCCTGCAGGCTTCCACGACAGTCAAAGGGGTGTGTCTGATCGCATCCATCGATCGAGGACTTTCCAGAACAGGTTCGATTTGTGCGTTCTGCATCACGATTTCGATCGGATGCAGTGCGTTGCTCGCCAGTCATTGGTCAATTGCTGTCTCCCGGCGTCCGGATTGCGCCGCGGATCGGCACCAGAGAGGCACCTTTCCGGGTCGGGGCGCGATCGCGCTGCGGTCTCGCAGAGGACGCGGCGGACGATTTGCGGGAGGACTCCCGGAGGAGACCGCCGGGACGCGCCCTGTGAGGCGAGGATCGGGAGAGCGGTCCGCCATGACACGATGGCGTGGCGGACCGATACGTTGCCGGCCCTCACGTGAGACACGGCCGGCTGTCGGGCCGAGGACGCTGGCCCCGTTCAGCAGCGGTAGCCGCCCGCCGTCTGTCCGTATTGCTGCACCGGAAAGTGCTGCTGATCAGCATTGCCTTCCTGCGCCGAGCTTCTCCGGCAGCCACCAGTGGAAAACCGCGGGGCGTCCGACATGTCGATCGCGCCGGTCGACAGTCCGTCCCAGGTCGTCTGGGGCAGGGGCCGCATTTGAGATCCGACGCGGTAGTCGGCGACGGCCGCAGAGATCGGCGCGATCGCACAGAGGGCCGTCACGAGCGCCACACGGGCTGTCTTCAGCGAAGTCTTCATGGTTCGTCTCCACTCAAGATCACGGTCATATCGACCTGTTCGCGGCTGAGGCGCACCGGCCCGCCAATGCGTGACCGACATTCTCGCCTCATCCACGCAAATGATCTGGAAACGACCGGGCCGCAGAACAACGCTACGGAGCCAATGATGATCATTGTGAAAATAAATGGACACAGGATTGGGCATGGCAGGGATAATTTTTAATCCTGCGACAACTTGTGCAAGCTTATGGTCATGTGCGTTTCATCACGCAGCGGCGTCGATTTTGACAGTGAGGCGGCAGGAAAGCGGCCCGGGTGCTTGCAGGGCGCCCGGAGAGATTTGATGTCGGGACGATGCCGGGTCCACCCCTTCCGTTCGACCTCGATTTGTTGCGCACCTTCGTCGCGATCGTCGACAACGGCAGTTTCACGCGTGCCGCTCAACGCCTGAGCCTGACGCAGTCGACCGTGTCGCTGCAGATCAAGCGCCTGGAAGACGGGCTCGCGCGCCGCTTGTTCGACCGGGACGGCCGGGACTTGCAGCTGACGCCCGAGGGCGAGATCCTGCTCACCTATGCGCGGCAAATCTTGCAGCTGGGAGCCGAGGCGCTCTCGCGCCTGCGCGAGACGGATGTATCGGGCGTCGTCAGGCTTGGAACGCCCGAGGATTTTGCGACGACGCACCTGTCGGAGGTTCTGGCGTGTTTCGCGAGGACCCATCCGCAGGTCGCGCTTCAGGTGCAGTGCGACTTCACCGTCAACCTCCTCGCTGATTTCGCGAAGGGTCGCTACGACCTGATCTTGTTCAAGCGCGAACCGCAGGGGCCGAGCGGCGGGACCAAGGTCTGGCGGGAGGTGCTCGACTGGGTCGCGTCGCCGCGCCTCGTCACGGAAACCGAGGGCCCGATCCCCCTCATCCTCGCACCGGCCCCCGATGTCTATCGCAAGCGTGCGCTGTCAGCCCTCGACGCGGCCGGACGCGACTGGCGCATCGTCTACACCAGCCCAAGTTTGGCCGGGCTTCAGGCCGCCGTCCAAGCCGGGCTCGGCGTAACGGTTCTGCCGACGGAAATGATACCGGCGGACATGGTCTCGGTGTCTGCTCGGCTTCAGCTTCCAAAACTGCCCGATACGGAGATCGTCCTTTACCGGGCTCCCGGACATGTCACGCCGGCTGCCGAGCTGCTGTCGTCGACGATCATCGCCGCCCTGGAGCAGCGCGTCGTGGTGTCCAAGGCCGTCGCCGTGTGACGGCCTTGGAACCGGACCCTGACGCCCGCAGGAGCGTCAGTCGGCTCCCTCATCGGGGATGTTCAGGAGGTTGCCGCAGGCCTTGCAGTGCACCGCGTCCGGCTCATGGCGTTGCAGCCCGCAGGCGTCGCAGGGGAAGCGCACCTTGTACGGCCGGAACACCACCTGCGCGAGGCGGAAGAACAGCGTCACGCCGCAGATCATCACGAAGACCGAGAGCAGCCGGCCCGTCGGTCCCGGCAGTGTGATGTCGCCGTAGCCCGTGGTCGTCAGCGACGTGACCGTGAAGTACAGAGCGTCGATGGGCGTCTGAATGGCCGGATTGGTGTTGTGCTGCGTGGCGTAGACGATGCCCGTCATCGTGAACACGAACACCACCAAGTTGGTCGCGGCCAGGATCGCATCTTCGTTCCGGCGGAACAGTTCGCTGTCCTGCCGCAGCCGCTCCAGCAGATGATAGGTGCGCAGCAGACGGAGCGTGCGCAGGATCCGCAGGAAGCCGACGCCCTCGACGAGCACCGGGGCCAGGAACGAGGCGACGGCCACGAGGTCCGTCCAGGTGCTGAGATGTCGGAATTCGCGGAGCGGGGTGCGGCTGATGCCGAGGCGGGCGGCGAAGTCGAGTAGGACGAACACGCCCAGTGCCACATCGCAGGCGATGATCCAGGGTATCAGCGGCAGGAACGAGGTGACGATGACGAAGGCGATCGTCGCCACGTCGAACACGAGCAGGACGTAGCGGAAGCGGTGCGCGCGCCGCGTGTCCCCCTCGTACAGTTCACGCAGCGTCGCGGTCAGTGTCGTCATCGGTCGTCGGGCTACGGGGTCAGAGCTCAAGAATCCTGCATCCCCGCGTACCCGACCGCGGCTCCCTCTGCACCGCCGCCCAGCCAGGAGAGCAGCAGGAGGATCATCGCCCCGAGGAGCATGACCCCAGTGAGCGCCAGCACGAAATCGGACAGCCGGCCCTCGATGGTGCCGGGACGACGCTTTGGAAGGTGACGGCGCATGGTGCTCCACCAGGTTTCGCGGGAGATCGACGGATCGAGGCTGTCGCGCCCCGTCGCCGCGCGGCGGCGGCTTCGGCTCAGCGGTGAGACGGATGGGCCGGGGCAAACCGCAGAACCAGAGCCCCGGCGGCCATGCAGGCGAGCGACCCGAGCAGCACGCCGATCTTGGTCTCGGCTTCCAGATCCGGCTGCGTCGCAAAGGCCAGCAGGCCGATAAACAGGCTCATCGTGAAGCCGACCCCGCAGAGCACGGCGACGCCATAGACCTGAGCCCAGCTCGCACCGCGCGGGCGCTGCGCCCAGCCGAGCTTTACGGTCGCGAGCACGAAGCCGAAGACGCCGACTTGCTTGCCGAAGAACAGGCCCAGCGCCACGCCCAGCGTCACCGGGTCGAGCAGCATCGCCGGCCTGACCCCGGCGAAGGACACGCCGGCGTTGGCGAAGCCGAACACCGGCAGGATCAGGAATGCCGACCACGGGCTGACGGCATGTTCGAGGATGTGCAGCGGCGAGGTCGGGTCGTCCGGCCTGCCGACGCTCAGCCGGAGCGGCACCGTGAGGGCCAGCAGGACGCCCGCGACGGTCGCATGCACGCCCGACAGGAGCGTGAACACCCACAGCACCGCGCCGAGGGCAAGGTAGGGCCACAGGCGGCTGACGCCGGCCTTGTTCAGCCCGTACAGCGCGGCGAGCGTCGCGGCCGCACCGCCGAGCATCGGCAATGACAGGTCGGCGGTGTAGAACACGGCGATGACGATCACCGCGCCGAGGTCGTCGAGGATGGCGAGCGCGGTGAGGAACACCTTGAGCGAAACCGGCACGCGCGAGCCCAGCAGCGCCAGCACGCCGAGGGCGAAAGCGATGTCGGTGGCCGCCGGGATCGCCCAACCGCGCAGGGTCTCGGGCGTGCGCCAATTGACGGCGGCGTAGACGAGCGCCGGGAGGATCATGCCGCCGAGTGCGGCCACACCCGGCAGGATGCGGTCCGGCCACGTACGCAGCCGCCCGTCCAGCAGCTCGCGTTTGATCTCCAGGCCGACGAGCAGGAAGAACACGGCCATCAGGCCGTCGTTGATCCAGTGCAGGACCGAGAGTGGGCCGAGATGGGTCTTGAGCCCCGCGAAATAGACGTCGGCCAGCGGCGAGTTGGCGACGACCAAGGCCAGCGCAGCGCTCGCCATGAGCACGAGGCCGCCACCCGCTCCGCTCGTGAGCAGGCCGCGCAGGGACGACCGGGGACGATAGGTGAGTGTCGGCACGCGCACAGGCCTTCCGCCGCTGGCGGCCCGACCAACGCTGAAGCCTGCCGATCCGACCTTCGGATCATGCACCCGGGTCGGGATATCTCACCGATGAGCGTTGCCGGCAACCACCCTCCGTGTCGCTGTACAAGGGGCCGGCGGAGCACGGTTCACCAGCACGCGATGGCGAGCTGGCTCATCGCACCTGAGCGCCCCCGGAAGCCGCCGGTTAATCGGGCACCCGGCCCGATCGGCTGCGAAGGCGGAGCCCGTGGCCGCCTCAGGGTGGATCTTCGGATCCGCAGGATGGTCGAGATGGGTGCTCAGGCCGCTCGAAGCTGCCGCAGCGCTGCGATCCCTTCGCGTGCAACCGCCTCGACGGTGGTGGCCGTGGCCGGTCGGCGTTCGGCGTGACGGGCTTGAACGCCACCGGTCCGGTGGCTGCACTGCGTCTGTGCACCGGGCAGAATGCGGAGCCCGACACCTCTGGAGGCTTCGCGCTTCGCCGCGTCCTGGGCCGCACAGGTATTCATGGCCGCGGGGCACGGATCGACGATCCCGGGCCACAGCCGGTTCCACGGAGGAGGCGGACCTTACGCCGAACAGCGCAGGCCTTAACACTTACGCAAGCGATCCGATGCAACTACTGAGTGGTATCGACTCCGAGCCACCACAACTATAAGTGAGTCGGAGGCGACGACGGCGTCGCTGGTTAACGAGGCCTGAGAATCATGAAGAAACTCGACCTGAAGACCTTGAAGACTGTGTCCGGCGGTCATGGCTCCCAGCAGGGCCTTGCTGTCGGCTTAAATCTCGGCGGCCTCAGCGTCGGCGTTGGACTTGGGCTCGGATCGTCCTCCGGCAAGTCTCGCTGACCCAAGCGACCGGCGCGCGGGGCTCCGTCCCGCGCGCCAGCACACAGGCAGCCTAACATCGATCGTTCCGCGGCGGCTCCCGCACCGGTCAGTCAGCGACTTCCAGGGGCGTCGGGCAATGGAGCCGATCTCGGGTATCTCCAGGAAGGCGGCGCTCATCGCCGGACTGCCGCTCCCCCTGCGCCGCCTGGCTTTGCGAACCGTGTTCCGCGTGTACGCAGCGGTCGGCCGCAGCCCGCGTTCCGGCCTCGCGGACCGGTTCGAACGCGTGCTCCGTCTGCCGCGGCGGGAGGCGCGGCGCCTCGACCGCGAGGCGGCCTTCCATGACGCGCTGGCCGAGCTGGAATGGCTCGCGCTCCTGACCCGCAGCCGGGCCGCGATCCAGCGGGACCTCGCCCATGTGGTGACCCAGTCGCCCGAGGTCCTGAGGCGGATCGCGGCGAGCGGTGAGCCGGTCATTCTCGCGCCCCTGCACATGGGTCCCTACGTGATCGGGCTCCTCAGCATCCTGGTCACCTTCTTCCCCGGCCGCTCCGTGCTGATCCTGAGACGCCGGGACGACAGGCCGCTGGAGACCCGGGTAATGGAACGCATCACCGAGTTCGGGATGCCGGTGCGCTTCCTCACCGTCACGGATCGGGCCGGCTATCTCCCCGCCATTCGCTATGCCCGACGGGGCGCGGTCATCGTCGTGTTCGCCGACCTGCCGCCGCGCTACGGCAAGCCGGCACCGATGCCGATCTTCGGCCTACCGACCGCGTTCGCCTTCGGCATCGACAGCTTGGCGCACCTGACCGGCGCGACGGTGGTGCCCTTGGCGATCGGCGCCGAGGCGGGCGGTGCGTTGGTGGTTCCGCGCTATCCCTTCGCCGTGCAGGCAAACGATGCGCACGAACGCGGGCGCGTCGCGGACCTGATGCGCCGGCATATCGAGACGACGATCCGGGAACGTCCCGAACAATGGCACTTCTGGCCGTCGCTCCAGGAGTACCTGGCGGCCGAGGATCCCCTGATGCCCATCGAGAGGGCTGCGTGAGCGACACCATCGCCGCGCCCGGACGGACGCAACTCGGCTTTCTGCAGCGCCGAACGGGTGCCCTCCACCTCCATCGTGATCGTGGCGCCTCGGCCATGGCGTGGTTCTTCGGCCTGATGATCGTGCTGGTGATCAGCGCCCTCTTCTTCGGCCGTTTCGCGCGAACCGAGTCCGTGCGGGGCTATGTCTCGGCGGTCTCCGGGATGTCGCGTCTGGATGCCCGCGCACCCGGCATCGTCGCGACGATCGACGTGCGCCAGGGCGAGACGGTGCGGCGCGGCCAGCGGCTGATGCAGGTGAAGCTGCGCGAGCCGACGGTGGGCGGCGTCTCCACGGTCGCGGCGGATCTGACGAGCCTGACCGAGCGCCGGGCCGTCCTGGAGCGTGAACGCGACCGCCTGACGACCTTCCTCGCGCGGGCCGACCGGGAGACAGCGGAGATCGACGCCAATGTCGAGGCCGTGAGCGCGGCCTTCGCGCAACAGGAGACGATCCTGCGCATGGGCCTCCGGGAGCAGGGGGCAATCGTAGCGCGCGTCCAGACCTATCTCGACCAAGGTTACGCCACCCGAGACGCGCTCAATCTGCAACGCCGGACGCTCCTCGATTACGGACGGCAGATGGCCGAGTTGCAGGCCCGGCGCGCCGAGCTGCGGCAACAGGCGGACGAACGCAAACGCACCCACCGCTTCGGCTTGGCCGAGAAGAATGGACAGCTCGCCGCCGTGCGCAACGAGCTGAGCGGAATCGTGGCTCGGATCGCCGGGCAGGCGGCGCAATCCCAACTCGACATCGTCGCCCCGGTCGATGGGCAGGTTGCCGGCCTGTTCGTGGAGACGGGCGCGTCCGTGGCGGCCGATCAGGTTCTTGCCGTCGTCGGCGACATCCGCGCCGACCCGGTGATCGTGCTCGGCGTGCCCGCGCGAGCGGTCGGCCTCGCCAAGGTCGGACAGAGGGTGGTGCTCAAATACGATGCCTTCCCGTTCAAGACCTTCGGCATCGGCCACGGGACCATCACGTCGATCTCGGAATCGCCCCTGCGTCCGGCTGCCGACCTGCCGCCTGCCCAGGACGCGCGGGAATCGAACCGGCAATCCACCTACCGGATCGAGGTCCTCCCGGAATCCCGCACCATCCGCGCCTACGGCATCGACGAGCCGATCCGGATCGGTTCGACCCTGAGCGCCGACATCGTCGTGGAGCGGCGGCGGCTGATCGACTGGGTGCTCGATCCGATTCGGGCCATGCGCGGCAGGGGCTGACATCATGACGGGTTGGCTGAGCCGTATCCTGGCGCGGCGGCGCAGGATCCGCTGGATGGCCCAGAGCGAGGCCAAGGAATGTGGCCTCGCGTGCTTGGCGATGGTGGCCAATTACCACCGGCACCAGATCGACCTGAGCTACCTGCGTGCGCTTTTCCCTCTGTCGCAGTCCGGCATGTCCCTCGCCGACATCGTCGAGGTCGCCGACGGGCTGGGATTCGATGCCAACGGCTTCGCGCTTTCGAATGTCGGCGAGTTGTCCGGGGTGGCGCTCCCGGCGATCCTGCACTGGAATGGCAACCACTTCGTCGTCCTGGAGCGCATCGGGCGCGACGGCTACCGGATCCAGGACCCTGAATTCGGGCTGCGGATCTACGACCGCGCCGATATGGAACGCCTCTTCTCCGGGGTGGTCCTCGAATTCCAACCGCGCATGGATTTTGCGCGCCTGACGGCCGAACGCCGCCTCGGCTTCATGGAGGTGTTCCGCGCGACCCGGGGGCTCGGCGGCACCGTCTGGCAGATCTGCCTGATCTCGCTCGCCATCGCCCTGCTGGGCCTCGGCATGCCGATCCTCCTGGAGATCGCCCTCGACGTGGTCATCCCGCAGGTCGATCTCGATCTGCTGCGCGTGCTCGCCATCGGGCTGGCGGCGATGATGGCCTTCGAGGCCGTGGGCCGCTGGCTGCGGGACGCCATCGTGCTGCGCTCATCGACGCTGATGCAGTTGCAGTTCACGCGCAACGTCGTGGGGCACGCCTTCCGGCTGCCACTCGGCTATTTCGAGCGGCGCCATCCCGGGGATTTCGTCGTGCGGGTCGATTCCATCGACCACATCAAGACCTTCCTGGTCGGCGGTCTCGTCACCGCCATCGCGGACACGCTCACGTCCGTGCTGCTCGTCGGCCTGATGTACTACTACGCGCCACTCATGGCCGGCTTGACCCTGCTGACTCTCGCGGCCGTTCTGCTGGTCCGGGCCGTGACGTTTCCGGCCCTGAACCGGTACACCGCGACCTCCCTGGAGGCCCGCTCCGAGGAGCAGGGTCGGCTCTTGGACGGTCTGCGCCGGGTCGACACCCTGAAGGCCCATAACGCCGCGGACCTGTTCGCGATGCGATGGTTCGAAAGCTTCGCGCGCTTCGCCAACACGGATTTCCGCGCCCGCCACGCGACCATCGATGCCGAACTCTTCATGCATCTCGTCATCGCGACGAGCACCGTGACGACGCTGTACATGGGTGTGACCGGCGTCATCGGGAACACCCTGACGATCGGCTCGCTCTACGCCTTCTTCGCCCTGCGCGGCGACTTCTTCGAACGGGTGAACCGGCTGACGGTCAACCTGATGCATCTCTCGGTGATGCGGGTTCATTTCCAGCGGCTGGACGATCTCGTCGGCCAGGAGGCGGAGCCGGGCGCGGACGATGTCTGCATCCACCGGAAAGTGCGCCGGACGGTGGCGCTCGAAGGCGTCCGCGTGCAATTCGGCCGGGCGGATGCCCCGCTTTTACGCGACGTCGACCTGACGATCGACGTCGCGGCTGGCGAGAGCATCGCGATCGTGGGTGCCTCCGGCTCGGGCAAATCGTCCCTGCTCAAGATCCTGGCGAGCCTCCACGAGCCGGCGGCGGGCCGTCTCAGTGTGGACGGAGCCGCGCTGCAGCAATTCGGGCGGCGGGAATTCCGGGCCAATCTCGGCGTCGTCTTCGCCGACGATGGCGTGTTCGCCGGGACCGTGGCCGACAATCTCGCCTTGTTCGACCCGTCCGTCACGCGGGCGCAGATGGAGCGGGCCCTCGATCAGGTCGGCCTGCGCGAGGCGGTCGAAGCTTTGCCCCAAGATTTCGCCACCCTGATCGCGGAGGAGAGCGGCCTGCTGTCGACCGGCCAGCGGCGGCGTCTGCTCATCGCCCGGGCCCTGTGCCGGCAGCCGCGCCTCCTGCTCCTCGACGAGGTGACCGCCAACCTCGACCCGGACACCGAGCGGTCGCTGATCGACAGTCTGCGGCGTGTGGAGGCCGCAAAGGTCTATGTCACCCACAGCCGGCAGGTCCTCGCCGGTGTCGATCGGGTGCTGCGGATCCGCGATGGGCGCCTCGTCACGGAGCGTCAGCTGGATCGATCCGCGACAGACGCAGCACCGGTTCCGGAGCCGGCTTGAGCTCCGTAAGGCTTCCCCGCAGCGGGGGGACGCCGGATCGGACCAGCGGCGATTCCGCAACCCGAGACGCGGCCCGCGGCAGCACCCGCGCCCGTTTGCCGACGGCGCCCGGATGGTCGACGTCGAGCAAGCCGGCGGCGGCTGCGAGCGCGAGCGACAGGGCGTCCCGCTCCGCCGCGACGGCCGCCGCGCCGGCCTCCGCGTCACCCAGCTCGGCCCGGAGGTTCAGCGCGTCGAAGATCGTCCGAAAGCCGGCGACACGTTCGATCTCCATGCCCTTGACGGACTGACGCAGGGCAACCACCCGGGCGTAAAGCCGCGCCGCCTGCTCGGCGACGGTTTTGTGCCGGAGGAAGTCGACGCGCGCCGTGCTGAGCGTCGTGCGCTCGATATCCTGGACCTCATAGCCCCGCTGGCGCGCCGCCGCGGAAGCCTCCGCGACGCGCGGGAATGCGCCGGGCTCGTAGAGGGGGATCCGGGCGAGCAGGCGCGTCGTGGTGTCGGTGATCCGATCCAGGGCTGCGCTGTAGCCGAATTGAGAGATCCGCGAGACCTGCAGATTCACGCTCGGCAGCAGATCGGCGGTCACGGCGTCGGCCCGCGCCGCATCCGACTGTACGCCGAGGCGCGCCGCGATCAGCCCTGGATTGTTGGTGCGGACGAGCGCCTCGTAGGCTTCCGGCGTGCGGGGCAGCGTGCCGGGCAGGCGCGGCGGGGCAACCCGCTCTGGATCCATCCCGGTGAGACGGATCACGGTCGCCCGGGACGCCGCGAGATCCGAGCGCGCCCGCTCGCGCTCAGCCTCCGCCGCCTGGAGCCGGGATCGGGCCAGCGCGGCATCGGTGCGCGTCGCGTCCCCGACCGCGAGCTGGCGCTCCGTGGCGTCGAGGATCAGGCCGATCGCTGCGCATTGGGCATCCCTGAATTCCAGGATCTGCGTGTCCCGCATGACCGATAGGACGGCGATCGCCGCGTCGAGGAGCACCTGCTGACGCTTCCCCGCGACGAGGGCGCGTCCGGCATCCGTCTGTGCATCGACGGCACGGAGCGTGTTCAGTCGTCGAAACCCGTCGAAAAGCGGCAAGTCGGCCACGAGTCCGAGTTGGTAGGGCGCGGCGCGCGGCGTCACGTCGAGGCCCACGACCGTCGGAGCGATCTCGGGGCTGTAGCGGATCCGGCTGCTCAGCGGCGCGTCGGCCAGCACTGCGACGGTCGGCATGAAGGCGTCCTTCGCGCCCCGGAGCCGCGCCTCGGCACCCTCCTGCCGTGCATTCTCCGCTCGGAGGGTAAAGCTTTCCACGAGCGCGGCCGCGGCTGAATCGAGCTTTTCACCACCGACAGCCGGTCGCGTCACAGGGATGACGAGAAGTCCGATCGTCATCGCAGCAGCCGCGACTCGGGATCTCCGAGCCGGCATCCACGTCCCCATCGCTTACGACACATTCGAAGCCACTGCGCATCGCGGAGTCGCCTGGGCCAGATCCGTTCGCGTCGCCTGCCCGCCACCGATGTTGTGGCAAAGAAAATATTAACTACAACTTAAAGGTGCGAAAATTGCAGAGGTTCAGGCTGGGGTTCCCCCCTCGGATTCCCGGCGGCAGCGTACACGGCGGGCGAGCGGACGTCGAAGCGGCCGATGCCTGACATTTCCAATCCGGACCGACGCGCAGGCCCCGGAAGCGGTTACAACCTGTGTTTGGGTGCCATGCCCCGGCATGATGAAGCTTCCATCCGAAGCGCGGAGGGTTGCCCGTCCAATCGTGTCCCCCGGCAGGAAGCCGCCCCGAACGTACTGGTCGAGCTCGAATGGCCGGCCAACGCGCATATCGAGGCGCATGCCACCGCTATCGCCGCCGGGGAGGTCGATGCGTTCCTCGGCCGCGACCTTCTGGTCGGTCGTCCCGGAGCGACGACCTTCTCCTTGAGCGTCGTACCGGAGGGGAGCGGCCGCCTCGTCGCCAGAGGCCTGTGCCGCCGGACGAGGTGAGGGCAGAGACCCCGGTGCTGTCTGCCGGCAGCGGCGCCGCCGCGCGTTGGCGAGATCACGTCGATCGGACTCTGGCCGCGTAGGTAGGCGAGTCACCCCGTGAACGGGTGATCCTGATCCGGATCGTCGAGGCCCTGCGCAGACGCGGACAGCGCATCCGACGGATCACCCGACACGGATCGATGACCGGCAGCAGGCAGCGCGTCAGGCTCCGCACGGACAGCGCGACGTGAAAAGACGCGAGGTGCCGCCGACCATCCGGAAAGCCCTTCATCAGGCCGGAGACCCAGTTCTCGCCGAATGGTCCGGCGACGTGGCTGCCTCCGGCGACGTGACGCGGGCCTCGCGATCGACCGCCGGACGCGGAAAAATATCCGTCCTATGAAGGAGCGGGTGTCTGATAATGGACCTAAGGTACTATGTTGCCCTTTGCCACCGTGGCCCGATGCAAGATGCCTTGATCCGCAAGCTTGAGAGCTTCGAGGACCTCACCGACGGCGATCGAGCTGCGCTGAGAGCCCTCGTTCCCCGCGTGCGCCAAGTGCCCGCACGTACGGACCTCATCGAGGAAGGCCATGTTCCCGAGCGGATTCATCTCATCCTCGACGGCTATGCCTGCCGTTACAAGGTCTTGCCGGACGGTCAGCGCCAGATCATGGCCTACTTGGTGCCGGGCGACTTCTGTGACCTGAACGTCTTCATCCTCGATCAGATGGACCATGCCATCGGCACGATCTCCCCTTGCCAAGTGGTCGAGATCTCCCGGAACGCCATCGAGGAGGTTACGGCGCATTACCCTCAGGTGACCCGCGCGTTATGGTGGTGTGCCCTCGTGGACGAGGCGATCCTGCGCGAGTGGCTGGTCAACATCGGCAGCCGGCAGGCCCATCAGCGGATCGCACATCTGTTCTGCGAGCTGTTGTTGCGCTTGGAAGCCGTCGGGCGCGTCAGCGACAACAGTTACGCGTTCCCGTTCACACAGACCGACATCGCGGACACGATGGGCCTGTCGGACGTGCACGTGAGCCGCACGCTGAGGGAGTTGCGTCGACTTCAATTCATCACGCTGAAGCGCCGGGTCCTGACGATCTTGGACGTTGAGCAACTCAAGGCGTATTGCGGATTCAACCCAAATTATCTGCACCTCAGAAACACGCGGTGGAGCGCCCGCCGGCAGGTGCCGTGGCTGAGCAGCAGCCACGGAGCGTAGCGGTTGCGGGCCTGGAGGGCGTCCGAGATCGTGGGCGCTCCAGCGGATCTCCGCCGACACCGGGCTCTGATCACGAAGGCATGCCGGCAGTCGCGAGCGAGCTTTGGGTAATCGTTATCACGGGTCTTGTCGCGCTGAAGGACCCGGCGAATGAAATAGGCCTTTCATCGCTTAATTCGGCCTCTGAGCCGACATACGCGCGCCAGCACCCTATACTGTCGAAGGCACAGCGCCTTTGATACGCGAATTTGTACGTGGAATACGCATAAGGTTTGCAGACTCAGGGCGCAACACCATCGCGAGGCGCTATATGGACCTTTATCTACATCTACAGAAGCAGGATCGTCGAATTGACGATCCTGGGTTGCGTCGGTGTAGCGATCGGCACGCCGTTCTCGCCGGGACCTGGCGAGTCTGACAACCAATTCCAAAAACTGATTTACTCCTCTACGTCGAATACTTGCGCAGAATTGGAACGCCGGCGCGATTCATCCACGTTTCGCGGATGTCACCAAAGGGCGTCCTGACCCGTCGTATCGGCCATGCACCTCATGGCGGCTTGGCGTAGGAGGATGGCGCTGCCGTCCGTGCATCACGGCTTTCGACCTTTCGGTCGCAGGGTTGGCGCCGGAGCACTCCGACACGCCGAAACGAAGGGCGACCAGGGCCAGAGCTCGGCAGCTCCGGAGGGTACCCAGCCCGTAGCGCCCGCAAGAACGCGGCTCGGGTTCTGGTCCGACACCGTGCGCAGCCACATCGCGCGCAGGTACGGTGTGACCGGCGTCAAACGAAACGGCGTCGGCGCTCTATACGCCGTGAGACGCCGGACCGAACAAAATCATTCATTTGATAGATTTGTAAAAATTCTGAGACTAAAACAACAAGCGCAAATCACTCAAGCTGGATCCCGAAGTTTTTAAATAGAACTTCGGAACATCTCGCCAGGCGCGGTCATTGAACAGGAGTACCCCGCTCGATTTTGGCATCTCGGTGGCGGCCCAGCCGGCAACCGAGGTGAGAAAGTTCTGTCGCGTAATCACGCCGTGACCTGATCGCGCTGGCTGTCGGCACGATCAGCGGGGACATCCAGCCGGGAGCCGCGGCCCCGATCGAGGCGCGGTGCGCCGGGACGGAGACGACCCCGAGACAGGCTCACCGTCCTGCACGAGGCGGTCGGCCTCGCAGCGCGTCGAACGCCTGCCCCCATCGGCGCCGCTCCGGTGCCGGAACCCTGAAACGCGCCGCGAACCGGAGACGTTCATGTCCCTCCTTGCCTGGATCATCCTCGGCCTGATCGCCGGCTTCATCGGCAGCAAGATCGTCAACAACACCGGCCAGGGTGTGCTCGTCGATATCTTGCTCGGCGTCATCGGTGCCGTGGTCGGCGGATTCCTGTTCGAGCAGTTCGGGCAACCCGGCGTTTCGGGCCTCAACCTCTACAGCCTGCTCGTCGCGGTCGTCGGGGCCGTGGTCGTGCTGTGGCTCTACCACGCCCTCGTGCGACGCGGCCGGATCGTCTGATCCGCTTCAGCCGCCCGTTCCCTCGCAAATCACAGATCCCGGAGAAACCACAATGGCTACCGTCACCGATACCACCCTCGCGGCGACCGGCCGCGCCATCCCGGACCGGCCGGTGCTCGACCGTGGCCCGCCTCAGGGCAGCGCCGTCACACCGTCCGAGGACATCCGCACGATGATGCTGCACTCGGTCTCGTGGGGGGCGGTCCTCGCCGGCGCCACGGTCGGGCTGATCGCCCAGGTCATCCTGAACATGCTCGGCCTCGGCATCGGCCTGTCGACGGTGGATCCCCTTGGCGACGGCACCCCGGCGGCGAGCGCGATCGGCATCGGAGCGGGTCTCTGGTTCGTCGTCTCCGGCGTCCTCGCCGCGGTGGCGGGTGGCGCTCTGGCCGGCCGGCTTTCGGGCAAGCCGTCGGCCGCAACCGCCGGGTATCACGGCCTTCTCGCCTGGGCGGTCTCAACCCTCGTCGTGCTGTACATGCTCTCGTCGGCGGCGAGCGGCCTCGTCGGCGGCGCCCTCGGGACGGCTTCGACGGCCATCGGTGGGATGAGCAACGCCGCGGGCGGATCCGTCTCGACCCTGGCGCAGGCGGCCGCCCCGTCGTTGACGAGGGTCACCGATCCGTTCTCGGAGATCGAAGCCGGCGTCCGCAGCAACACCGGCTCCGATCCGGCCGCGCTGAAGGACGCTGCGGTGACCGCGATGCGCGCCGCCGTCTCGGGTGACGGCGCCCAGCAGGCCGCCGCCCAGGAGAAGGCGGCCGTCGCCCTCGCCAAGGCACAGAACATCCCGGTCGAGCAGGCCCGGACCCAGGTCGGCCAATACACCCAGCAGTTCAAGGAAACCCTCGCTTCGGCCAAGGAGCAGTCGAAGCAGATCGCCGACGCCGCGGCCCGCCGGGTGTCCCAGGGGGCGCTGTTCGGGGCCCTTGCCCTGATCTTCGGAGCGCTGGCCGCCTTCTTCGCCGGCCGCAGCGCCGCCGTCGATCGGACAGACGCCCGAGCGGGAGGTCAGCCGCTGACGCCGCGCCGCGCATGAGCACCGACGGTCGAGGCCAACCGCGCCTCGACCGGCCTTTCACGTCCCGGACCCGATCCGAACCGGTGCCGGCCCTGGGCGTCCTCAGTCAGACCTCTCCGGCACCGCCCGGCGGCGCGACCGAGCTCCATCTCGCCATCCTGCTCGCGACGGCCTCATGCAAGCCGCTCGGCGCGCGGGCCGAGACGCCATCGACCCGTCCGCCACGGCACCCCCGCCGCGGATCCACCGCCCGCCAGACTTCCAAGGAGTCCACCATGAAGACCGTCTCCACACTGACCGGCGCAATCGCCGCACTGCTCCTCTCAGCCGGCCTCGCCGCAGCCGCCCCGTGCACGACCGGAACCACCACGAACAGCACGAGTCACCAAGCCGGAGATGCCTCCTCGAACGTCGATGGTGGCTCGACCGCGAATGTGACACCGGGCGCCAAGGCCGAATCCCCAGGCACGGTCGGCGCGATGAACAACGTGGGCGCGCAAGCGAAGCCATCCGCGGCCCAGGCCAAGGCGCCGGAGGGCAAGGTGATCAAGCCCGGCGACGACGATTGCTGAGGACGGGACCACGGCACCCCGTTTTCGCCTGGGCGACGCCCGCGGAGGAGCGCGCGTCGCCCAGGTTCGTGAATTCCTGGGCTCGGCATATCCAGGGCCCCTGCGAGACCCTCGCCACCCCCAGCGCAGACGCTGGGCGCGGGGAGGGGGGCCGGCTCTCGCCTCGCCGTCCGCACCCTCGTAGCGGTTTTTGGGGATACCGGTGCCGCTGCACCGATGTGGCGCCGGCCAATCTCGACACCGGACCGGCTGGTCCCCGTCGACAAGCGGCCGGCTCGGATCGTGGCCGGCGCGACTGCCGTCATCCTGTCCGCGGGATCGCCAAGGCTAGGCGGCGGTGAGCGTCACCGGTTCAGATGATGTCGCACCCAGCGCGTGGCGTGGTCGAGGGTGGGGAAGGCATCCACCCGCACGCCCTGGAGCGGTCCGAACCCCGCCTCCAGGAACCAATAGCCCGGATGCGCATGCTCGGGTGCATCGAGGCGCACCAGCACGCCAACCAGCAGGCCGTTGGCGATTATCAGCATGCCGTCGCGGTCAAGGCTGCCGGTGTCCACCGCGATCGGCTGAAGCTTTAGCACGAGCAGCGTCTCGACGTTGCCCCGCCTGGCCATTCCTATCCTCCTTCGGCGCGGCCGGGCCAGCTCAGGTCACGCCGCTCGCCCCAGCGCGTGTTGCGCAGGTGCAGGTAGTTCGGCGTGAAGTCGCAGAAGGCCTTAAGCCGCTCGACGGCGAGGATGGTCAGCACCCGCTGCTTGAGATGGATCAGGCCGAGGGCGCGCAGATCGCCCAATGTTCGGTTCACGTGAACGTCGGACAGGCCCATTGTCTCGGCAATCTCGGTCTGCGTGAGCGGGAACGCGTAGCTGTTGTCGGTCACCCGTCCCACCGCCTCCAGGCGCATCAGAAGTTCGCAGAAGAGGTGCGCGATGCGCGGAGCCGGAAGGCGCCCGCCGATGTTGACGAGCCACTCGCGCAGGACGGCGCCGTCGACTAGCGAGCACCACCAGAAGGCGCGCGCGATGCTCGCGTGGTGCGTCGCGGTCTCGTCGATCGCCTGGCGCGGGATGTCCACGACCTGGCACGTCGAGATCGTGCCGATGGCGTGGTCCATCTCGTCGAGGATGAAGACGTTCAGGTCGCAGAAGTCGCCGGGCACGAGCAGGGCCATGATCTGGCGCTGGCCGTCCGGCAGGACCTTGTAGCGGCACGCGAAGCCGTCGAGGATGAGGAGGACGTTCTCGGGCTTGTCGCCCTCCTGAATCAGATCCTGGCGAGCCCCGACCTGCCGGACCTTGATCACCAAACCGTTCAGGGCCCAACGGGCCTGATCGGAGAGGGGCTCGAAACTCTCGAGCTTGCGTGTCAACGCATGCTGCATCGGACCGCCCTCCCAAGTGAGCGGACGGCGCGACCGTCGGGGCGCGGCCCATGGGAGGAACGCGCTGCCCGGTCTGAGTGATCCCCGGCGAAGATCAGACGTTCGATCCCGGACCTTTGCGCCCAAAGCGGCGAGGGCCGGCCAGATCGAAAAGAAGCCCCGCGGCCCGGAGGGGGCTGCAGGGCCTGAGTGGGTTCGGGTCGGAAGAAGCCGTGCGGGCGATGAGGAAGCAAGGAACGCTCGCGGTGTTCGCTGCACTCACGTCACCGGGCAACAGCCAGATGCTTGTGCCAGGAATCGTGGAGACCCATTCGGTCAAAAAGCAGGATTGCGCGAGATTTTCCGATGTCAGCGCACTCTATTGGTGGTTTAATTCAAAAATAACAGCTCTTGGGAGCGCGTTAGCGATGATCCGGCTGACGCCGATGACCGGGATCGGACCTTGCGCCCTCAACCCCACAAGGCGCTGAAGGTGCGTTCGAAATCCCCGATCAAGGTCCGGTTGCAGAAGCGGTGCAGGACGGGGCCGTCCGTCGTTCCCTCGCGCATCTCGATCGACTCGGTGTTCTGGTCGTAGGCGAAGGTCAGATTGCGGCCGCCGAGGGTGGTCGACAGGATGGCTTTAGCGCCCCCCGCGTCCTGCATCATCTCGGTCGATCCCGGCGCGGCGCGCCACATGATCCCGCCGAGCAGCGCCAGGGTGACCGCCTTCATCTGCAGGTCCTCGGCTTCGGATTGCGCGATGACGCGCACCGCGTAGCGCCGCACGGCGTCGAGGTCAGTCGTCTCGGACCGGACCGGGGCGAACAGGGCCATCGGCTTATTCCCGTCTCGTCGTGATCTCGGTTGCACCGGTCGCAGTGGCGGAATAGCCGCCCCACCCCTCTGTCGAGACGGGCGACGTGCCGCCCCAGCCCTCGGCACCCCACGTCGCGAGGCGCAGCGTCGTATCGACCGAGCCAAGGTCCTTCAGGATGCCCATGACGCGGTCACGCTGAGCGTCCGCGACCACGAGGTTCAGCATCGCCGCGCCCAACCTCAGCTGCGCGCAGCAGGCGTCCAGCGCCTCAGGAGGCACGCCACACGTCTCGAGCCGATCCCGGAGGGCCTGGCCCCCGCCGGTATCCGGCGCGTCCGCCTCGGCATGGTCGGCATCCGGATCGGGAGGATCGACCACGAGCCGGATCGCCTGCTCGGGGATGCCGGCCGCGACGAGCGTGGCTGTCGCGGCCTGTGCCTTTCTCCGGCTCTCATAGAGCGCGAAAATTCCCAGCCTCGCAGTCGCACCTTCCCGCGAGGGGAGGGGTTCCTCCGGCTGAGCGGCCGAATGGCCCTCGGACGCGATCTCCGTCCGCGCCGCGGCGATGAACGCGGCCTGCTGGTCCACGCTCAGCGCGAAACCGGCGCTCATCGTGGATCCCGCCATAGGGTCAGGATCCGACCACATCCGGTCGCCCGGCCCGTTGTCGAGGAAGTTGCGCTGCGCGCGTTCGAGCACCGCAGCCTCGACCGGATCGTCGTTCGCCTTCTCAGCCGCGGTCATGGATTGACGCTGCGCAGGGCGGGCTGCGGGTACGCCGGATTCGCGCCCGGCACGGCCGTGCTGTTGGCCGATGACGGGGTGTCGGCTTTGCCGGATTCGGAGCCGGTGATCTGCTTGCGCGAGGCCGCTTGGCTTTGGCTGGCATAGTCCGGCGGTGCGGTCGCCCCCTGCCAGATCATCAGCCCCGCCAGGGACGTCAGCATCAGGCCGACACTGACGATCAGGACGTAGAGGGCGGGCCGACCGCGCTTGCCCTGGCGGCTGTCCTGTCCGGAAATATTGTCTGACACACGTGAACCTCGCTGGCGCGAATCTGTCGAGCCTGGGCGAACAACGTGCAATGTATGACCGAAGTTCTAGCCGTGTGACGTTATGAGCCTGTTATTTCAAGTATTTACTGCATAAGATGTCAAATGATCATTATCGGGTATTCATTTGACCTCATACTGCGGAGAGGCCTCCGTCGTGATGGCCGGAACCGGAGGATCAAACCATGTCGCTCATGATGTCCGTCGCCCTGGCCGTGGCAGCCGCCGGGGGCGCCCTATCCCTGGTGACGGATTCCGGCGCTTCGGTCTCCGAGCAGGTCGCGGGTTCGAATCTCGCCTTCTTCGGAGGCATCGGCGCTGTGGCGCTCGGCGGATCGGCCGCGTTGGTCTCGATGGTGACCGGTTGACGCTCGCGCCGATGCCGCGCGCCGGGCGGACCCGGTCTGCGCGGCCGGCTTCGGTCGCCCGACACGCACAAGAGGGCCGCCCGCCCGTGTCTCGGGGAACAGGCGCGGCGGTGCGGCCGCCGCGCCCGATGTCAGCCGTGCGGCTTGAACACGACCTTCGTGCAGTTGTCGGTCTTGTCCCGGAACGCTTTGTAGAGCGCCGGACCTTCCTCCAAATTGGTGGAACGGTGGCTGATGATGAAGGACGGATCGATATCCCCGTTCTGGATGTGCTCCAGCAGGGGCTTCATGTAGCGGACCATGTGGGTCTGGCCCGTCTTGAGGGTGAGACCCTTGTTCATCAGGACGCCGAGCGCCACCGGTCCGACGGGACCGGCGAAGACACCCGGCATCGAGACGTTGCCGCCGGGACGGCACGCCAGGATCGCCTGATTGAGCGCGAAGGGCCGCTCCAGGCTCACTGTATGCTCCATGATGGCGGAGGACACTTTCTGGAGGGTCGTGTCCGCCCCGTGGGATTCCATCCCGACGGCCTCGATCACGGAATCGGGCCCCAGGCCGTGGGTCATCTCCATCAGCGTGTCCTGCACGTTCTGCTGGCCGAGGTCGATGGTCTCGGCACCGGCCTCACGGGCCAGCGCCAGCCGCTCGGGCACGCTGTCGATGGCGATGACGCGCTTGGCGCCGAGCAGGTAGCAGCACTTCACCGCGAGCACGCCGACCGGGCCGCAGCCCCAGATCGCGACCGTGTCCTCCGGGCCGATGTCGCAGTGTTCCGCGGCCTGGTAGGCCGTCGGGAAGATGTCGCTGAGGAACAGGACCTGCTCGTCGCTGAGGCCCTCGGGAACCACGATGGGGCCAACATCCGCGTAGGGCACGCGGAGATACTCGGCCTGGCCGCCCGCGAAGCCGCCGGTGATGTGCGAGAAGCCGAACAGGCCGGCGAGCGGATAGCCGTAGGTCTGCGCCTGGAGCTTGCCGTTCGGGTTTGTGCGCTCGCAACAGCTCCAGTTGCCCCATTTGCACTGCCGGCATTCGCCGCAGCAGATCGTGAACGGCACGACGATGCGGTCGCCGACCTTCAGTTTCCGGTTGTCACGCCCGACCTCGATGACCTCGCCCATCGTCTCGTGGCCGAGGATGTCGCCGCATTCCATGGTCGGCATGAACCCGCCCATGAGGTGCAGGTCCGAGCCGCAGATGGCGCAGGCGGTCACCTTGATGATGACGTCCCGCCCCTCCTCGATCTTCGGGTCGGGCACCGTCTCGCAGGTGATCGTTCCGCGGCTCTGCCAGGTGAGTGCTTTCATCGCAAATATCTCCATCGCCAAACAGCGGCGTTCTGAAATCAACCGCCATTTCACGTCGAATGATCCGGATAATTCCGCACCTCATTCCGGCAAATTACGTTACCGATTATTTATTCACAGGATCGGGATCGATCGCTCAACTCCGGTGTTGGCATATTGCAGTGCGTCATCCCCCTGCGATCCGACGCCATCACGACGCATGCGCCGAGGACCCGCGCGCGGCGGGCCTTCCACTCGGAACCGACTCGCCCCGCGACACGGGCCGCGCCGCTTCCGATCGATCCCGCTGATCGCGGCGCACGTCCTCTCACCCATAAGGCTCACAGCATGACGCGACGCACCGACTCCCGCACATGGCTCGTTCCGGCGCTGCTTGGATCGGCCGCGGCCCTGGGCGCGTCCGCGCTCTACGCGGCGACGATGACACGCCGGGCGGAATGGGAGACGCCACCCGTCGGCTCGTTCCTGACCGTCGATGGTGTCCGCCTCCACTACCTGGAGCGCGGACAGGGCGAGCCGCTGGTGCTCATCCACGGCAACGGCACCCTGATCCAGGACTTCCTCGTCAGCGGCATCGTGGACGACCTCGCCAAGCGCCACCGGGTCATCGTGTTCGATCGCCCCGGCTACGGCTACAGCGACCGGCCGCGCGGCTTCTGGACGCCCCGCGCCCACGCCACGCTCTTCCAGAAGGCGCTCCAACAGCTCGGCGTCACGCGGGCCGTCGTCCTCGGCCATTCCTGGGGCACGTTGGTCGCGGTCGCTCTCGCGCTTCAGGCACCGCGGCTCGTGCGCGGCCTCGTGCTGGCCTCGGGCTACTACTATCCGACGCTGCGCGCCGACGTGATCCTGGCGTCGCCGGTGGCGATCCCCGGCATCGGCGACCTGCTGCGCCACACGGTCTCGCCGCTCGCAGGACGCCTCATGATGCCGGCCATGATCAAGGGGCTGTTCGCCCCGGCCGATATCCCCGAGCGCTTCGCGCGCAGCTTTCCGACGGCCATGATGCTGCGCCCGCTACAGTTGCGTGCCTCAACGGAGGATGCCGCGATGATGACGCCCGTCACGGTCGAGCTGCAGGCGCATTACCGGGATCTGGACCTGCCCGTCGTGATCATCACCGGTGGGGACGACCAGATCGCCGATGTCGGCCGCCAGTCGCGGCGGCTCCACGACGACGTGCCCGGCAGCGAGCTCGTGATCGTGCCCGGCATGGGCCACATGATCCATCATCTCGCGCCCGAGCGTGTCGTCGCGGCCGTAGAGCGCGCGTCGGAGCGAATCCGTCCGGCGGCCTGAGGGAGGACGCAGCCATGCGGATTGAAACCTGCTTCCTGTTCGACCTCGACGGCACGCTCGTCGACAGCGTCTACCAGCACGTCCTCGCGTGGAATCAGGCGCTCGACGCGGAGGGGATTTCCCTCTCGGTCTGGCGCATCCACCGGAAGATCGGCATGAGCGGCGGCCTGTTCACGAACCAGCTCCTGCGGGAGACGGGGCGGGAAATCAGCGACGCGCATGTCGCCAAGCTGGGCCGGCTGCATGCAGAAGCCTACGGACGGCTCTCGGGGCAGATCCGGCCGCTCCCCGGGGCGAAGGCACTGCTCGATACCCTGACGGCGGCCGGGATCCCCTGGGCGATCGCCACGAGCGGCCGGATGGAGACGGCCCGGGTCAATCTCGACGCGCTGGGCGTCGATCCGGACCGGGTCCCGGTCGTGACGCGCGACATGGTCAAATACGCCAAGCCCGACCCGGACCTGTTCCTGGCGGCCGCCGACCGCCTGGGCAAGCCGATCGAGACGGCGGTGATCGTCGGCGATTCGATCTGGGACATGCTGGCTGCGCGCCGCTGCCGGGGTCTCGGCGTCGGCCTCCTCTCGGGCGGCTACGGCACCGAGGAGCTGGAGCGGTCCGGGGCCATACGCGTCTACGAGGATCCGGCGGATCTGCTGGACCATGTGGACGAGGTCGGCGGACGTCGCTGATTCGGGGCGGACATCTGGGTGGCAACCGGCTCCGGCGCCCCGGCGCAGGGGAGTCAGGGGACGCGTTTTTGCGCCGTCCTCGCGTTGCGGACGAGACCGAGCACCCCCAGAACGCCGGCGCCCAGGCAGGCCGCCAGGATCAGCGAGGGCCGGATGCCGCTGCGGACGGAGGCGCGCTCCAGAGCGACTTCGAGGCTGCCGGCGAGATTGGCCGCCAGCGGCACCGCCCTGGTGTCAAAGAACAGCTTCGCTTCCGAAGGCCCCTCGGACTTCTTGAGCATGTAATCTCTCGTGACGGTCAAACGAACCTCCGTTAAAGAACACTATTTTCGCGAACAATTTAACACGTCGGCGTGTTGAAATGTAAACGCGTCCCGAGCGCCGGTGTTTCCCAAAGTTTTTTCAGGCCAGGAGTTCTACCCTTGGACAAGCCCGTATTCAGGCCCTACCGCCTTCCCTCCGGCGGATGGGGCTCGGCGCGCTCGGTCGGCAACATCCTCCGGCAGGAAGGCGTGCTGGCGAGCGGGCCGATCGCGCTCACCCGCCACAACAAGGTCGACGGCTACCAGTGCAACAGCTGCGCCTGGGTGAAGCCCGCGAACCCGCTGCCGTTCGAGTTCTGCGAGAACGGCGTGAAAGCCATGGCCTGGGAACTCACCGCCCACCGCTGCACGCCGGACTTCTTCGCCAAGCACACGGTCACCGAGCTGCTGGACTGGGATGAGTACGAGCTCGAGCAGACCGGCCGCCTCACCCATCCGCTGCGCTACGATGCGGCGACCGACAGGTACGTGCCGGTCTCCTGGGGCCACGCCATCGAGGAGATCGCCCGCGAACTCCTGGCCGTGGAGGACCGGAAGACCGGCACCGTCTTCTACAGCTCGGGCCGCCTCTCGAACGAGGGCAGTTACCTCTACCAGCTCTTCGCCCGGCTCTACGGCAACAACAACCTGCCGGACTCGTCCAACATGTGCCACGAGACGACCTCGGTGGCGCTGCCGGTCAGCATCGGCCAGGGCATCGGCACCGTCTCGCTGGACGACTTCGCAAAGTCCGACTGCATCCTGTTCTTCGGCCAGAACCCGGGGAGCAACTCGCCCCGCATGCTCCACCCGCTGCAGGAGGCCAGCCAGCGCGGCGTACCGATCATCACCTACAACCCGCTGCGCGAGCGCGGGCTGGAGCGGTTCCTGAACCCGCAATCGCCCGCCGAGATGCTGAGCCGCACGGAGACCCGGATCAGCTCGCAGTACCATCAGGTCAAGGCGGGTGGCGACCTCGCGGCTTTGGCGGGAATCTGCAAATCCGTGCTGGACGCGCACGACGCTTCGCTGGCGGCCGGCGGCCCGGCGATACTCGACGAGGCCTTCATCCGGGAGCACACCCACGGCTTCGAGACCTTCGCCGACTGGTTGCGCGGCCAGGACTGGGACGCGCTGGAGCGCCGCTCCGGACTGCACCGGGCCGACATGGAGGCGACCGCGAAGGTTTACGGCGCGGCGAAGGCGACCGTCGCGGTCTACGGGATGGGCCTGACCCAGCACCAGGCCGGGGTCGAGACCGTGCAGATGCTGGTCAACCTGCTGCTGATGCGCGGCAATATCGGCCGCAGCGGCTCCGGCATCTGCCCGGTGCGCGGCCATTCCAACGTGCAGGGCCAGCGCACGGTGGGAATCACCGAGAAGCCCGAGCTGTTCCCCCTGGACCGGCTCGGCGCGCAGTTCGGCTTCGAGCCGCCGCGGGAGGCCGGCTACAACACCGTGGAGGCCTGCGAGGCGATCCTCAGGGACGAGGTTCGGGCCTTCGTCATGCTGGGCGGCAATTTCGTCCGCGCCATTCCCGATCACGGCCAGATGGAGCCGGCCTGGCGGCGGCTGCGGCTGACCGTGAACGTGATCACCAAGCTCAACCGCAGCGCCCTGCTGCCGGGCGCGGTCAGCTACATCCTGCCGGTGATCGGCCGCCTGGAGATCGACGAGACCACGAAGGGCCAGCAGGTCCTGTCCATGGAAGACACCTCGGCCTGCGTGCACGGCAACCGCGGCCTGCGGCGCCCGGCCTCGCCGCACCTGATCAGCGAGATCCGGCTGATCTGCGAACTGGCGCAGCGGGTGCTCGAGCCCAACCCGCGGGTCCGCTGGGAGGATTACAGGACCGACTACGCGGAGATCCGGAAGGAGATCGGCGAGACGCTGCCGGAGTCCTTCTGGGACTACGAGCGGCGCATGTGGGAGCCGGGCGGCTTCCAGCGGGACCTGCCGGCCAAGCGCCGGGACTGGCACACGGAGACGGGCCGGGCCAATTTCGTCACGCCGACCGGCCTCGACGAGGATGCCGACATGCCCGAGGTCGGGCACGATTCCCTGCGTCTGATGACCTTGCGCAGCAACGACCAGTTCAACACCACGGTCTACGGCTACGACGACCGCTTCCGGGGCATCAAGAACACCCGGAAGGTGGTGCTGATGAACCGCTCGGATATCGATCGCCTGGGCCTGAAGGTCGGCCAGGCGGTGACGCTGCGGACCGTGGCGGACGACGGCGTCGACCGGGCGCTCTCGGGCCTGCTGGTGGTGGCCTACGACATCCCGATTGGCTGCATCGGCGGCTACTACCCGGAATGCAACGTCCTGATGCCGATCTGGCACTATGCCATCGGCAGCAAGACGCCGGCCGCCAAGGGCATCCCCGTCACGATCCGGTCCGACGGCGACCGGGTGATCGCTCCCCTGCTGGAATACGCCGAAGGCTGAACGGACGCCGGGCCGGGTCTGAGCCCCGCTTCAGCGCAAGCCTCGAGGCCGGCGGCTCCGGTCATGACCCGCCTCCAGGTCCGATCTCCTCGGTCAGCCGGTCAGAGGCCAGCCGTGTGGGTCGTCGCCGAGCGGCAGCCGCGTCGACCGGCAGAAACTGCGCGGTACCGATGATCAATCAACTCGCGAATCTGTCTTATGACAGAACACGAGACTGACATTGGTTTAGTCTCGCGATTATCATCAGCCGATTTGGTACAGGCTCTGGTGACTGGGAGAGCCGCGCGCTTCCGCCTGCAATGCCATGGTGGAACGATATGAGATCAGCGCCCGACCAGCATGCCCTGGGCATGCTCATCCGCAAGCTGGAGAGCATCGCCACCCTTTCGGACACCGAACGTCAGGCCATCCAGGGCCTGCCGGTGCGGATCCACCATCTCAACGCCCGGCAAGACATCGTACGCGATGGCGACCAGCCCACGCATTGCTGCCTCGTCCTCGAAGGATGGGCCTGCCGGTACAAGCTCCTCCGTCAGGGTAAGCGGCAGATCATGTCGTTCCACATTCCGGGCGACATCCCGGATCTGCAAAGCCTGCACGTCCGCACGATGGATCACAGCCTCGCCACTCTGACCAAGGCCCTCGTTGCCTTCATCCCCCACGAGAGCCTGCGGGAACTGACAGCGCGCCACCCCGGGCTCGCGGCGGTCTTCTGGCGCGACACGCTGATCGATTCGGGCATCTTCCGCGAATGGCTCGTCAGCATGGGCCGCCGCTCGGCCTTCGAGCACGTCGCGCACCTGTTCTGCGAGCTGTACCTGAAGCTGCAGGCGGTGGGCCTGGCAGGCAATTTCCGCTGCCCGCTTCCGATGACCCAGACCGATCTCGCCGACGCACTCGGACTGACACCCGTGCACATCAACCGTGTGTTGAAGGAGATGCGCGGTCAGACCCTGATCACGCTCCGCAGCAACGCACTGGTGATCGAGGCATGGGACGAGCTTCTGCGGGTCTCCGAGTTCGACTCTACATACCTGCAGCTTGAGAATCGGGCGGTCGGATGAGGCCCCGTCCGCGCCGGTGCGAGGAGCTAAAATCTTGAGACCGGCACCCCGTCGCTGACGGTTTTCGCTCGCATGGTCCCGCACGCAGTTCAAGAGATCGCGCGGATCGCGCCGGAACTTCGGACGGCAACCCCGGGACCGATGGATAGGTCCGCCCGGCCTGAATTCGCCGACCGTGGTGGCACCGCAGCTCGGATCGCGCAGCCGGTGACGCGCGTGGCCGGTCGCGACCAAACCCGGATCCTTCGGGCGAGCCATTCCGCACCGCCTGCGCAACCTCCTCGCTCGCGTCCCCAGCCGTCCGGCTCAATCCGGCGGCAACCCCCATCATCGATCGTTCGGAGAGCTGATGCCGAGAGACGCTTAGGGGAGATCCTTGCCGGAGCCGCGAAGAGCTTTACAGCCACAGCATCGAGACCGCCAGGAACGCGATCTGAAAGGTGAGCATCACGGTGATGAGGGTTTTGGCGTCGCGGTCGTGGAGCGTCTGATTCTCCTGCTCTTTCCCACTCATCCGAGAGCCCCGGCAAGGCGGCCGGAATAGATGAACATGATCTGGCCGGAGCCGTCGGTGGCGGTGGCAACACGGGGACGGTCAGGCTTGCTCCCATCGACCTCGTAAGTCGCGATCGTGACGGCATCCGCCACGTTACTCGCATTGTAGATCCGCGGGGCGCTCCGCGGCACGCCGGTCTTCCCGATGCGATCGATCCTGACGCGGTAGGCCATGTGGGACGCCTCCATCTAAAGGCCTGCGCGGCCCGATCGGAAGACCCTATGCCGGCGCAGTCCGTGCCAAAGCCTTCGGTCCCCGGCGTTGACGCACCAACATTGCACGAGCCTAGGCTCGTAAAATTAAAATTTGACGCCTTTCTGACTATTTATCTTGCACAGATCAGAGACGATTTTCTTTTCAGCTTCCTAGCGGAAGCGATGCATGAATTCGCAACAAGCTCGGCCCGTGAACATCGCTTCGGGCTGCAGATCGCGATCCATTCTCATAGGGGATAGGCAGACTCTGCTTGTCGCCGCGTGACCGCCAATCCCGTTGCCGATCGCAGCGTTGTGGGGTTCGACCTCATGACGTTCGTCACTGGGCGGATCAGGTCAGTTTGTGGGCACGGTCCGGGAGCCGCCGGCGTCCCGAGACGGAGGGCGCCCGGAAAGCGGCGTCACCGGAATGAAATGGCTATCCAAGGTGGAACGAAGAATATGAAGGCCGTCTGAGCCATGGAAATACAGCGGACGACGTTTATCGATACCGATGTTCGATGCCGTTCCGGCTCATCGGGCGCCGTCGACGCCCAAGGACCCATGTCGATCCACCGGCGAGCGAAGCGATCGATCGCGCCCGCTTGGACGCTCATTCGACATCGGATGGAAACCCCGCGTCCGAACGCGCGGCTTCGGCGCTCGTCAGACCGACTTCTCGCTGAGGCGCTCCCGGTAAATCGAAATGATCTAGCCCGCGCAGCCGGGAAGCCGGATGGCCGTCGCGGCCAGCTATCCTCTGCCGAGGCACCTGCAGCGCTTCGAGCTGGGCTTCAGGCCACGCAGCGCCGACAGATACGCCCAGACTGTCCGTTCGGCATCACCGATGCCCGCGGGCCGCTCCTCTCCGCGAAGCCAACGCAAGACATACAAGGTCTGATTCAGGAGGGCCGTGCCGCCTTGGTCCGATGGGTGGCGCCAGCGAACTCAGTGTCCCAACCAGATGGCGGCACTCAGCACGATCCCGATCGCACCGATGAACCCGCTGAACCCCAGCACGATCCAGGCGTCCAGGCTGGGCGACCGTGCGGCGCGCCTGACCTTCGCGGACGCCGCCTCGGTCTCGCGCGCCAGCGCGATACGCTGATGCGACGGTGCGGAGCCGGCCGCCTCGTCATCGGTCCCGAGCGACGACAGGCCCAGGTCGTAGACGGCGATCTTGTCCCCCGTGGCGCCGCTGTCGATATCGGCTTTCAGCATCGCCGTGGTCGGCCGGTCGGAGGCGCCCGGCTCCGACACGCGCAGGTTGCCGGGCGGCCGCGGGGTCTCGGATCGAAACAGCATGACACTCGCCTCTCGGACAACGGCTCTGTTTGCTTCATGGGCCACGCCCATGCATGAGTTCCGATGACTTCACCGTATGTTGGTGCACGGAACTGAGGCTTTGACCGCGGCAGGCCAGGGCTGCTCCTAGTCGCGTTGCTTGCAGGAACAGCCCCAGGTCTTGATCTGACGTGCTCACTGGCGCTGGATCAGCGGCCCTCTTCGGCAGCGAACCGTCTAGCCGCCGCTGCCGCTGGAGCCGCCGCTGCTGTTGGGCGCACCAACCTCGGGTCGGCTGGCGTTGCCGCCCGCGGCCGAACTGCTGCTGAACGCGTCTACGCCGGTCCCACCTGGAGATTCCGTGAAATCGTCCCCGCCACCCGTGTTGTTGGGCTGATTCGAGATGATGGATCCCGTCGCCCCAGGATCGCGATAAGACGAGTCTTGCGCCAAAGCCGGTCCTGCCGCGGTCATGGCCGCGATCGCGAGGAGCAGTCGCTTCATGGGAGATCCTATCGATTCAGGTAGCACCGGCAGCGGCCGCCCCATCCGAACGGCGGGCGGACAGATCCGGTAGAGGCGGCAGGGTTGACGAGTCCGCGGACTCTTTTGCCGGGGACTGCAGCCGGCCGACCGTGCGAATTCCCGCCCTTGATGAAGCTCTCCCATGCCGCGAGGTTCCGCACCGCGGAGGCTTTCGATGCGAATTGCTTTCGTTTTTCGGTAAATTTCGGATCTGTATTGCTGGTTTCTATCAAAAGACAGATCAAAAAGACGCTCCAATCCAATTTATGTTGAAGCATCGACCTGTAGCCGTGAGCCATGTTGCATCGCCGAACCCCAAGGAGGCGCGACGTGACAACCATTCCTCAGCTTGATCAGAACGAATTGAGCATCCTACAGCGACTGGTGACAGACTTGGTGACAAAACAACTCGGTCACGCGACCGCAGGCCATGTGGATATGATTGCTCGGTTGCAGCACCTGGAACAGGCCGCGTGGACAACGGGCGCCGATCGCCAGACCCTCCAAGTGATCACCTCCGGCCGACGACTGCTCGGAGACGCGAGCGACCTCACGCCGGATGCGCTGAAGCGTCGACCGGTGCGGAAGCGCCCGGCAGATCGTTCATACGCTCTCCGGCACGCCTGAACCGTCTGGGATACCGCGACGGGTGAACAGCCGCCCTGATGGCGGCGGGACACGGATGGCTTCCGCGGACGGCCCTGGCCAGCGGTCGGAAGCCCGCAGTATTGAGCATTGCCTGTCCGCGCTTCGCCATACGACCGGCGCCGCCCGAAGGCGGGAGCTCGGGCGGGGGCGTTCAGACGCCGCAACGGGAGATCGGCAGCGGACTGCGACAGTGAGCGTGAACGCTGCCCGTTCCTCGCAGAGGCAGAGTCGGGCGACACGTCCGGCTGGTCGGCAAGACCTTCGTCACGAAGGGCGCGTGACCCGCTCTCTCACCTGACCGCAGCGGGAACCCGGTGGGGCAGATGGCCCCGCAGCCGTGCGGCTGGGGGCCTGTCGTGCCGCGGTCCCGTCAGAGGCCGCGCAGATCGTTACGGGCAGGAATGGCGCTGACCATCGTTGCCCAGATACGTGCCGCTCCGACGGTCGTACGACCGGAAACGCTGAACGCAGTAGCTGACCGAGTCGCCGGCAGGTGCCACCTCCGTCTCGACGGCACCGTAACCCTGCCCGTATCCGGCTGGGGCATAGCCACCCCCGTAAACGCCGTAACCGGCAGGCGCGTAGTCCCCGCCATAATATCCGTCGTCGAATCCGCCGTAACCATAGCCCAATCCAGCGCCAGCGAGGCCGAGACCGACGCCCAGCCCCAGGCCGCCATAGCAAAGCCATAGCCGCGTCGGCCGTAACCCCGCCCGCCGAACCCTCGGTTGCCAGCGAAGCCTGTTCCGCGGATCCCACCGCCCCCGAGGCCCCCGCGTGCACCGAAGCCGCCACCCGCGAGAGCACCGCCGCCGAAGCGATTGCCGCCGAGCCCGCCTCCGAAGCCGCGACCTGCTACGCCACCCCGGAAGCCGCCACCGCCGAACCCGCCCCCGTGGAACCCACCGCCTCCGAAGCCGCCGCCGTGGAACCCGCCCCCACCGAAGCCGCCGCGCGCATCGGCGCTCGCCGGAAGTATCACCAGCGTTCCGAGGACGACGGCGGCCGTCAGGATTGTCTGTTTCATCGTGCCCTGCCAATCGAAGATAAATATTTCTTCCGATCCGACAACGCGCCGTCGGGCAAATAGGTCATGCTACATTATGTCCATATTCAGATGAGCAATATTAATACGGCAAGCCGAAACCATCTTTCGGCACGGCGCCGGGCTCTCGCCGCACGGCGGATCCGTCTGCATGGAATGTCATGTGACGGGCGTGTCGTCCGAATGCCGCAGGTCGCCCGCCCTGTCTCCGCGACCTCGTCCAACGCGCGCAACAGAGGACGTTCCATGTGTCGAGGCTTGTGAGCCGAGGCCGGGACGCGGGTGATGGCTATGCCCCCGGGGCGAAGCCGACCCTGAACCGGCGGATCGCAGAAGCAACCGAATAATTACGATACTGCTATCGAGAAGCGCACCATCAAATGATGGAACGACGATAGATTAAATCCGTCACACCGCGCAAAAAACAAGCTCATCGAACTCGCACTCGACCATGATTTGGACAATCTTTGATCTGTTCCTCAGATTTGCCGATAATAACGTGTTCCGAAGGCTAAATTTTTGGCTGCTTACACCCTCAGACGCAGGCCTGTCCCGCGTTTCATGCCGCAAGGCAACAAGACGACGAGGCGAGGATTGTCTCGATGCTACCCTCGCATCGACCGGTGAGGGACGGCATCGGATTATGCGCTCTCCGAGCGGATCCCGGATGCTGCCGACCCTTGGAAAGTCCATTCGCCGATGCGCCTCGTCCTGGCCACCCTCACCATCCTGACCGCCGCCTTCGCGCCTTTGCCGGCGCTGGCATCGTGCGACGCCGAGCGAATCGGTACCATCGAACAGCGTCTCGATCGCGCCGGTGCCGTCCAGGCGATCGGCCTGCAAGCAGGACTCATCCTTCGGACCGGATCAGCCGGGGGCATGCGGGCTACCCGCCGCGATGCCCCGAACGATCCCGCCAAGGTCTCGACGGCCGAGGGCGTCGGGCACGCCAGCAGCCTCATCGTCCATGACGCCGACGCGGATCGGCGCGGCGACAGGGGGGCCTGCGAGAACACAAGGCGCGCGGTGAAGGGAATGATCGGTACGTTGTCGTAGCCCGACCCGATTGCCGCAGGTTCAGTCACTCACGAGAGCACCCCAATGAGTCAGTCCCTCGGGACAGCCCTGACACGCCCGTCGGGGCTGGCCATCGACCGGCCGCGCGCGCTGGCGCGCCGGTTCGGCAACGCCGCCGGAAGCCGGGCCTACGACCTGTTCGTTCCGTCCGGATATGCAGGGACACCGCTTCCGCTGGTGGTGATGCTGCACGGTTGTTCGCAGACGTCGCGCGACTTCGCCATCGGTACGGGAATGGACGCTTTGGCGGAGGCGCAGGGCTTCCTCGTCGCCTATCCCGACCAGCCACGGTCGGCCAACTTCGCCAAGAGCTGGAACTGGTTCAGGGATGAGGACCAGAGACGCGGCCGGGGCGAGCCGTCGATCATCGCCGGTCTGACATCCGCGATCATGGCCGAGTTCGCCGTCGACCCGTCGCGGGTCTACGTCGCCGGCCTGTCCTCGGGCGGTGCGGCCGCCGCGGTGATGGCGATGATGTACCCGGACCTCTACGCGGCGGTCGGCATCCATTCTGGATTGGCGTGCGGTTCGGCCGGCTCGATTTCGGCCGCCATCGCCACGATGCGGCGGGGTGCCTTAATCCGGCCGGTACAGGCCGCGCATCCCGTGCCGACTATCGTTTTTCACGGAGACAGGGACACGACCGTCTCGCCGGTCAACGGCGATCAGGCGCTCGCCCAGGCGCAGCCCGAGGGACGACTGACCGTTACCACCGTCGCGGGACGCTCAAGGGGCGGGATGGCTTATACGCGGAGGGTCCTGACCGAACCGGACAGCCTGTGGTCTTCGGAGCACTGGGTCCTGCACGGCGCCGGCCATGCCTGGGCCGGCGGCCACCCGGCCGGCTCGCACACCGATCCGACCGGTCCGGATGCCAGTGGCGAGATGCTGCGCTTCTTCCTGTCGCACGCGAAGCACCGTCAAGCGCACCGCCACTGACGCTCTTCAAGGATGCGCCAGACTGGGCGGATTCTTGAGGATCGCGCCTCAGGCGACCTTCCTGTCCAAGTTTTCGACTGATGGGCCGGCTCGGGCCGGAGGCGAGGGCGGACCAAGGTGCGGCTTCGGGCGGTCTGGCACGAACCGTCGCTTCGCGCGGAGGAGCCCCGGCGGACCGACCGTTGCAGACGGTGCGGGATGAGGAACGAGCCGGGCCCCAACGCGGTTCATCGTTGAATGGAAACCTATGTCCTCGTCGTCGCCGGGTTCGGTGTCCTGGTGCTTCTGACGGCATGGCTGCCGATGGTGCTGCGGGCCCTTCCTCTGTCCCTGCCGATCTGCTGCGTCGGGATCGGGGCCGCTCTGTCCGCCATCCCGGCTGTAGCCGCCATCACACCCCATCCGAGCCTGCATCTGAAGCTCATCGAGCATGCGACCGAGGCGGTCGTCGTCATCTCGTTGATGGGCGCGGGCCTCAAGATCGACCGGCTCATCGGGTGGAAGCGCTGGGCTGTGACGTGGCGCCTGCTCGGCATCGCCATGCCGCTGACCATCCTCGCCCTGACGGCTTTGGCATCGACGCTGCTGGGACTCGGGCTTGCCGCCGCGCTTCTGCTGGGTTCATCCCTGGCACCCACCGACCCGGTCCTCGCGTCCGACGTTCAGGTCGGTCACCCGGCCGAGGATCACGAGGACGAGCCGCGCTTCGCCCTGACTTCCGAGGCCGGGCTCAACGACGGCCTCGCCTTTCCCTTCGTGAACCTCGCCATCGCGCTCGCCGCAGGCGGCGGATTGGCCGGCCTGTCCTGGTCGCACTGGTTCGCGGTGGATGTCCTCTGGAAGATCGCCGTGGGTGCCGTGCTGGGCGCGATCATCGGCCGTGCCCTCGGCTGGCTGACCTTTCACCTCCCGAACCTGTCGAAGCTCTCCCGAACCGGTGACGGCTTCGTGGCCCTGGGAGTGACCTGCCTCGCCTACGGCATCGTCGAAGCCGCAGACGGCTACGGCTTCATCGGCGTGTTCGCCGCGGCCCTAGCCCTTCGCTCATCGAGCCGGGGCCATGGATATCATCGCAAGATGCACGACTACGCCGAGGAACTCGAACGCCTCCTGATGATGGTGCTCCTCGTCGGCTTCGGCGCCGTGCTCGTCGGCGGCGGCTTACTCGAGGCTCTCACCTGGCAAGCCGCTCTGTTTGCCCTGATCGCCCTGCTGGTCGTCCGTCCTCTTAGCGGATGGATCGGCATGCTGGGCAGCGACCGAGCCCTTGAGGAGCGCGCAGTCGTGAGCTTTTTCGGCATCCGGGGGCTCGGGACCGTCTACTATCTCGCCTATGCGTGCGGACAGGCCACGTTCGAGCGCGCGGACCTTCTCTGGGCCACAGCCGGCCTGACGGTTCTGATCTCGATCCTGATGCATGGCGTCACCGTCACGCCGACGCTGCGTTTGGTGGACCGAAGGATGGGACGGGGGACGGAGAGCTCACAGCTCGGCTTGGTGTTCACGGCACCCCCACCCTGAAGCGGCCTCGGAACCAAACCGTTTCCCGAGCCCTCCAGTCATGAACCGCGCCGGGTTTTCCGGAGGCTCCAACGCCCGGGAGATTGGAGCCAGGACGCCGAATATTACGCCCGTTCGCCGAGGTTCGCGAGCGGGCGGTCCGGCCGGTCCGGGAGCATGAGGGCGAGCACGGCTCGCAATGGGCTGCATCCGGTCGATCGACCCATCGATGGCCCATGCCCATGCAGCGCGGCCGGCCGATCCGAAGCGGCTGCCGGCCCGAGCCGAAGGAGACGCGCGGTGGCGCGCGGCACGATGGCCCGGCCGATGCGGGGGAGGGGCCTGACCGGCGTCGTCCGACGGCGCAGGATCCGCACCACCGGTCCCGATCCGGCGGGGCCTCGTCTGCTTCTCCGCCCGCGGGTCGCAGCGATCCTTGGACGCTATCAGTTTCGCCACTCTCGAACGGGTCGATCGGTTCTACCACCGGCGGCGGCTCGAACTGGTCGACCTCCGGGAAACACGGCGTGGCTCAGAAGGAACGGAGCTTTGAGCGTTTGGCCCGTCGGCTAAAGCGCCGAGGGGCCGCGAATCCAACGCGGCAGCTCTTCGCCCACACCCGGCATTCGATCAGGGCACGCAGACGCGCCGACGCGGTTCCGGACCGGCAACAGCAGGCGAGCTCCTTGCATCCTGTGATCCGAGGCTTGCTGTTGCACGGCCGGAGCACCGGGCCGTGTCGGTCACCGGATCGGCACGATCATGCGGAAATGGAGACCGGCATCGTCGATGGTCCGCTGGAACTGACCGGCCAAGCTGCGTTCAATGGTCTGCGTGAGGAGCCGCGATCCAAAGCCGGTGCCGTCGGCCTTGGCGGTTCCTGACGGAGCCGCGCCTTCGGTCCAGTCGAGGGTCAGGGCGTGATCAACGACACGTCCGACCAGGTTCAGGGTGCCTCCGTTGGCGAGCGCGCCATACTTGGCCGAATTGGTGGCGAGTTCGTGGAAGATCATCGCGTAGTCGTCGACCCTGTCGGGGGCCGCCACGGCGGCGTCCTCGATATCGACCGCGATGTTGGCGCCCTGCAGGTACGGCGACAGGATACGCGCGGCGAGGTCACGCAGCCGCACGTCGCCCTGCTCGAGCCCGTGCGACCGCGTCGCCAGGGTGGTCGCCTCGTGTAGGACGTGGAACCGCCGCGACAAATCCTCGGCGAAGCTGGCGGTGGACTCGGCCTCCCGGGCGACGATGTTGGTCAGCGCGCGGGCGACGGTGAACATGTTCGATACCCGGTGCGCCAGTTCCAGGGTCATCAGCCGCTCGGCCTCCTCGGCACGCTTGCGGTCGGTGATGTCGAGGAAAATGGCCTGGATCCACGCGCCGACCCGGCCCTCGTCCCCGCCGATGCCGCGGGCAGAGATCCAGCGGACGTCCGGGTCTTCCCCGATGCGGAAGTCGAAGCTGTAGGCCTTCGGGCTGGTCGCGCTCGCGAACCAGTCGAGCATCATCTTGGGTCTGTCCTCGGCATTCACCTTGGCGAACAACGCGTCGATGCTCACCACCGGCTCCGTTGTGCCCCAGAAGGCCATGCAGAGGCCGTCGAGCCGGGCGAGGCGCGCCTCCGGGGCCCAAGCCCACATCCCGACGCCCCCCCGGTGGATGGCCGCGGTGAAGCTGGCGAGCGTCCATTCGTCGCCAGTCAGATCCGTGCCCTCGACCATGCTGCTTCCCAAACCGCACCTGAAGTTCTTGGCAGGCGCATCGCTACCGTGACGGTACGAAACGCTGCCCCGCGGCCTTTGCTCCGGACCCGATCACGCCCGTCGAACCGGAGTCACAGGTCGCCCTTCCTGGGATCCACCAGCCGTCCGTCCGCGACACGCGTCGTGAAACCACGGGCGTCGAAATAAGCCAGCACCGGCATGGTCATGTTCCGACTGATCCCCGTCGCCTCGCGGAAGCGGCCGACCGTCAGGAGCGCCTGCGGATGGTCCGCCGCCACCGCGCATGCTCGCGCCGCCAACTCGGCAAGGACGCCCGGCAGCACGTAGTAATGCCCGGATATGCGCCGCAGCCATCCGAGCCGGCCGAACCTGTCGAGATGCGGCCGCAGGGTTTCCGGCTCCCGACCCACCTGTTCCGCGAGGTCCGCGAGGCGCGGTTGATCGAGACCAGCCGCCTCCAGGCGGATCCTGACCGCCTCGTAGAGGGCGGCCTCCGGCGGGGCTAGGCGGACTTCGTGGCCGGGCAGGTGGTAGAGATGCTCCCGCCGAAGAATACGGGCGTCCATGAGCAGCCGATCGAGGGCAACCCGCAGAGCGGGACGCTCCGGCAGCGCCACAGGCGCGCCGATCTCCTCGGCCGACAGGCCGGGATTGTCCGGCTCCGACCGGTGTGCGGCGTCGAGACGTGCGACCACGGTTTCGCCGAGTGCTGCGATCCGCGCGCCGGCGAATCCCCGCAATCCGGCCGGCCCCGCTATCGCGACGACGCCGTGCGCGCACGTCAAGGCTTCCAGGGCGGGCCTCGGGATATTCCGCACGCGGGCGAAATGGTCGAGGTCGGCTCCTGCCTCGCTCACGTCGAGGAGGCCGGTGAGCGCCGCAGCATGATCCGGCGTGTCCAGCGCCGCGACCACCGCGCGTCGCCCCGGCGCCCAGGCTCCCCGGCGGGGTCCCTCGATGTCGATGACCCGGCCGCCGCCGAGCGTGCGGGCGGCGGACGCGTCGCGTAGCACAAAGCGGTCCCCGTGCAGCGCGCCGAGGCTGCCGTCGAGGGCGATCCGTGCGTGCGCCGCCGCGCCGGGCTCGACCGCGATTCCGGGTGACAGGAGCACCCGTCCGGTCACGGACGCCGCCCCGAGATGGATGTGGACGGGCGTGCGGTGACGCAGCGGACGCGCCTCGCCCGGCAAGACGCGCAGCGCCACGTCGAGATGGCTGGCGGGGCCGTGGAGTTGCGGCGCCAGGATCCAGTCACCCCGGTGGATACCCGCGCGGGACAGGCGGGGACCGGACAGGTTGATGGCGCAGCGCTGACCGGCCTCCGCGACATCACACGGTTCGTTGCCGGCGCGCAGGCCCCGCACCCGCGCCTCGAACCCGCTGGGGGATACGACGAGATGATCGCCGACCCGGACGGCGCCGGCATGGATCGCCCCCGTGACGACGAGGCCGGCGCCGACGACAGTGAAACAGCGGTCGACCGCGAGCCGGAACTCTGTCCCGGCGGCCCCAGGGGACGGGCTGGCTGCAGCCTCTTCCAGGTACCGGGCGAGGTCGGCGATGCCGGTCCCGCGCAGCGCCGAGCAGGCGATCATGGGCGCTTGGACGGGCGCTTCGAGCGGCGCGTTGCCGGGTGCGTGCGCGAGGCCGGTGCCGGAGAGCGCGACGCGGACCTGCGCCTCGACTTCGGACAGGCGACGATCGTCGACCCGATCGCTCTTGGTGATGGCGACGACCGCCCGGCGCAGGCCGAGCAAGTCGAGGATCGCGATGTGCTCGCGGGTCTGAGGCATCACGCCGTCGTCGGCTGCGACGACGATCAACGCGAAGTCGACGCCCGTGGCGCCGGCCACCATCGTACGCACCAGCCGCTCGTGACCAGGCACGTCCACGAAGCCGACGGTTCGGGTCCCAAGACGCGTGTAGGCGAAGCCCAGATCGACGGTTATGCCGCGGGCCTTCTCCTCCGGCAGACGGTCGGCGTCGATCCCGGTGAGCGCCTTCACCAGAGCCGTCTTGCCGTGGTCGATATGGCCGGCGGTGACGACGATCACGCTGTGCTCGCTCCGGATCAGAACACTTTCCTGGGGTGGCGGCGCAGGAAGCCCCGCGCCGCCTGCCGCTTCAACCCTTGATCCGGGTCTCGGCAAGCTCCGACATGCAGGTGTCGTAGGGCGTAAACGCCACGCGGTCCGACACGGCGAACAGCGTGTAGGGCGCGTACAGGAACAGGGCCTTGGCTTGGTCCTGCAGGTAGCGCTCGACCGCCCGCACCACCTCCTCCTGCTGCGGCTCGTGCGGCGTGTGCAGGAGCTTGTCGTAGAGGGCGTCGAAGTCCGGATCCTCCGGACCCTGGCGCAGGGTCGCGTCCTTCCCGAAGAACTCCCGGTGGACGCAGGCCACCGGATATTGCGGCGTCCAGTCGAAGTACCATTCGAGCTTGACGTCGAACTCCTCCGGCGGCTCCTCCTTGGCACTGACGAACCGGCAACCGAGCCCGATCTTCGCGAGGCACTGCCCGATCGCCGCGACCACGCCCTCCCAGGCCGGCGAGGCGACGAACACGAGCTCCCGCCCCCCGATCCCGGCAGCCTCGAGGGCGCTCTTGGCGGCCTCGGGATCGTGCGGGAACGGCTTCATCTCCGGATCCGCCCCGTAACGGCCGGGCTGGATGAATGCCGGGATGACCGTGCCGTAGCCGTGCGCGCCCTGGTGGAGCACGAACTCGCGGTCGATGGCGAGGTTCAAGGCCCGGCGGGCCTCCGGGTTGCGCCAGGGTGAGTCCGGACGATTCTCGTTGAAAACGCCCGTCAGGATCGTCTTCGCCTTCTTCGTCTGGATCTTTCCATGCTCGCTCGCCGGGAAGGCGTGCGCCTCGTCCGGCGTCAGATCGAAGACCACGTCGACCCGGCCGTCACCGGCCGCCACCGACTTGATGCCCTCCGCCTTGCCGATCACGTTGTCGTAGACGATCCGGACCGTCGGCTTGCGGTCGGGATTCCAGTAAGTCTCGTTCGGCTCCATGACCACGCGGTCGGAGCGCGAGTCGATCAGCGAGACGCCTTCGGTAAGCACGAACGGGCCAGTCCCCCACGGACCAGGCGCGTCGATCACTCACCAATGGCCTTCGGCCGATCCCGTCTTCGGGTCGACGAAACCCCATTCGTTCCAGAATCGTGTCGAGGGCAGATGCATGCCCCGCAGCTTCATCAGCGCTGCGGAGTCGCCGCCGGGGAAGCGCATCCGCACAGTCCGGTCGTCTACAACCTCGCAGGTGACGTCCCGGGCGAAATTCAGGAAGGCGCCCGGCGGGTGCGGGTTGGTCCATTCCTGGACCTTGTCGAAGCCGAGCTTGAACATGCCGGCGTTGAAGGGCTCGCCATCCTGATAGACGGCCTGCCGCATGGTGAGTTCGAGCGTCTCGCTGTCGAGCCAGCGCCAGGACTCCGCGAGGCTCGGCTGGCCGATGCCGTCGTGGTCGACGCGGTTGGCCTCCTCCATGGTGTTCCACGTGATGGAGAGCCAGTTGACGGGCGACGGATCGACCACCGTCACCGTGTTGTGGGGTCCAAAGGGCTGTCCGCCGACCGGATCCCCCGTCGCATGTGCGTCCATGTCTCCTCCTTGTTTCCATGCTCCGCATCGCGTGCGGGCACCGTCCGGAACGGTTCGAGCCGGATCAGGGGAAAGATAGCGCGCTACCGCATTGCCCTCAATCGATCCGCTGATACCAGATGGCTGAATCGCCGCTCTGCAGAGGAGGGCAGGTGTCTTAGGCTGGTTTCCGGGTTCGCGCGCTTGGCCGATTCTGGCGGCCGCGATGTGACCGGGCTGAGAAGACGGCGACGGCTGTCCGCAGGGCCGACATGCGTCGGTAGGGGCGCGCACATGTTTCCGGCGACTCTTCTCCGGGACAGACCAACGGTTCTGGGCGAGCTTCCACCCCGACACAGAACGCGGGAAAGTGTCTCCGTCGGCTAGAGCGGCGTGGATCCGCTTTGGAGAAACCGATCGAAGCGACCACCATGAACAAATTTCGGTTCTCTCCACGGTAACCGTACCCCGCGGGGCTGAACTCGATCCCAGCGTCGAATATTATATTTTGGCGCGCAACTCTGACTCTGATGCACTTCCGCTTCTCATCCAGGCCTTGGGCCAGCGATCGTGGCCGCACCACCTCAGCATAGCTGCCGCGGTCGCAGGGACTGATCTGGATCGAGGCGGTCTCCTTCAGCCAAGTCTGCCCAGCGGCCGGCCGCGGCCCGGAAGAGGTCCATGACCACGATGTCGATGGGCTCCCCGGTGGCCGACGGGCCTTGGACCTCGCCGGTTTGTCTGCCCTGGAAACGCGGCCGCCCTCGACGACAGGCCACCACGCAGGATCGCGGTGAGCGTGCGGATACCCGCGGGGCCGCGCACCTCGAAGTCGAGGCCCGGGTCGGGTCAACGAGATCAGGTGCGATGCTGGCCTCCCACCGAATCTCGTTGCGGTCGCGGACGCTTCAAAAAAGGCGCGGACGAGCCGCGCCCTGTCATCCATCATCAGCGCAGCGCGCCGGGCTCGTGGATCGGGCAGCGGTTGAAGCGCTCGCGGAACTCGGCCGAATGCCGGTAGGGGGCGTTGCGGGCGCGGTTCACGTTGCCGAGCGGCCGATGCGCGGCGAGCCCGGTCCAGACGCTGAAGCGCATCTCCTCATCGACCGCCTGGACCCTGTCCGGGTGCCAGCTGTCCTGCGGCTGGACACGGACGACGCCGACCCGCTGGAACGGTGCCTCGTCCTCCTTCCACTCCACCGTCGGATCTTCGACCGGCTGGCGTTCGAGGTCGCGGCAGAGTTGCACGCGGAACTCCCATTCCCCGGCGATGCCGGCCATCTCGGACTGGACCGTCTCGCGGATGGCGTTCGGGCGGCCGGAAGCGTCGATCTCGGTGCCGGTGAGGGCGGTCAGCGCCGGGGCGACGGGGACCAGCGAGAACTTCGCGATATAGTCGCCGTACCGGAACGGGGTCAGGCTGTTATAGGTCTCGCCAAGTGGGTCGACGTTGGGGGCTCCGCCGAGGGAGCCGATGGTGGGGCTGTCGATACCGACCGCGTGGAGGGCTTTGTTGACCCCGCGCAGCACGGTGGAGGCGGCGACCTTCAGCCCCTCCACCCGGTCGGTCGTGCCGGCGAGAAGCTTCAGGCTGCCGAGGAATTTCTCGGCGTTCGGCGCCTGGAACACCGTGCCGTTGACCATGATGAAGTTCTGCGTTGTCCCCTCCGCATCCGGGAGACGCTCGCCTTCGACGTCGAGGACCTTCAAGGCAATGCCCCTGGGTAGGGAGACGGCGTCAGGCAGGATGTCACCGGCGTTGGTCGACATCCGCATGTAGACCTTGTGCTCGCCCGCTCGAGCGAACAGGCCCTGGGCCAATTCGGGGGGCAAGTCTGCATCGATCGTCAGCGTACCTTCGAGGATGCCGTGCGATTTGGCGTGGACCGAGCGCACCGCGTGCCCGGAATCCTCTGCGACCCTGGTCAGGATCTTGTCGAAGGCTGCGTTCAGCTCTTCGATGATCTGCCCTTCGTCTGGCCTCACCGCCTCGACATCGGGACTGTATCGCACGGGTGGTTGCACGGTCTGTCTCCTGCTGTCTCCTGGCGACGGCCGAGAGAGAACAGCCACGGGTAGCTGACGTTCCGCATTGCGCGACATTCAATTGCCCATGAACGAACTATGGAACGTCCGCCGGGCGGACGGCTTATCGGCGGTGCGGCTTGCCAATTCGCGCCGGAGCGATCGCCTTGCGCCTGCCTCCCATTCCCCCGAGTGAGCTCAACGACGAGCAGCGCGATCTCTACGACACGCTCAGGGCCGGCATCGCCAAGCAGTTCCAGGGATTCCAGACGGCCACGGCAGACGGTGCGCTCCTCGGCCCGTTCAAACCCTGGCTCCACGAACCCCGGATCGGCAGAGCGGTTTGGGAACTGACCGAGGCAGTTTCAGCCTGCGGCGCCCTGCCGGACAACGCACGACAGGTTGCCATCCTGGCCACTGGCGCCCGGTTCAAGGCCGCCTTCGAACTCTACGCCCATGTGAGGATCGCCCGCGACAAAGGCTTGGCCCCGGACAAGATCGCCACCATCACGGCCGGTCAGCGCCCCGCGGACCTCTCGCCCAACGAAGCGGCCGTTTACGACGCGGCCACCGCGCTCAACGCCGGCGGCGTGTTGCCGGGACCTGTCTACGCCCGTGTCCAGGCGGCCTTCGGACCCCGGGGCATCGCCGAATTGATCCACCTCGTCGGCCTCCACGCGATGGTGAGCACGACGCTTGACGGCTTCGACGTCCCCATCCCGGACTAGCAGGTCGATCCCGCGCCCTGACTTCGGCTTTCGTCAAACACTCCCAGAGGCGAGCCGCACGCCGAGGAGACGCTCATGACCTACCTTCGCTATGCCCCCGACATCGAGACGCCGGCGCCGGACGAGCAGACGTCCATCGACGGCATCATCCAGGGGATGACCCAGCAATCGCAAGTCGTGGAGAAGCGCCAGCATCAGGCGGTGCGCGCGAGCCACGCCAAGAGCTCAGCCTGCGTCGTCGGCGAATTGGTCATCCCGGAGGGCCTGCCGCCCGAACTCGCGCAAGGTCTGTTCGCCAGGCCGGGGACACACAAGGTAGCCGTGCGTTTCGCCCAGGGGCCGGGCGAGACCCTGGGCGACCGGGTGTCCACCCATCGCGGCATGTCGATCAAGGTGTTCGGAGTGACGGGCGAGAAGCTGCCCGGCCACGACGTCGACACCCAGGACTTCGTGCTCGCGACCGGCACGACCTTTCCGTCCGGGACGGCAGCGGGTTTCCTGCGTGACGGCACGGTGATCGGCAAGGCGACCGGACTGCCCGAGGGTGTGAAGAGTGCGGTCGCTGCCACCGCACGCAACCTCAACCGGATGTTGCATGCCTTCGGCACGGAGAGCGCCATGGCCGACTTTCTGGGCCATCCCTACAGCCATCCGCTCGCCGACAGCTACTTCAGCCAAGCCCCGATGCGGTTTGGCGACTACGTCGCCAAGCTCGGCGCGGTCCCGGCTTCGCAGGCGCAGTGGGACTTGGCCGAATGGCGGCTCGACCCGCACGGTGACGAGGACGGTTTCCGCCATGCAGCCGCGGCGTTCTTCCGCAACCACGAAGTGGTCTTCGAAATAAAGGCGCAGCTTTGGGCCGATGCCGAACGCCAGCCCATCGAGGATGCCTCGGTGGACTGGCCGGTCGCGATCAGCCCGTACCGCACGGTGGCGACGCTCCGGCTGCCGCGCCAGGATGCCTATTCCCCCGAGCGGGTGCGCTACTTCGATGAGGTGATGACCTTTCGGCCCGCGCACAGCCTCTCGGAACACCGTCCGCTCGGTTCGGTGATGCGGGCACGGCTCCAGGTCTATCGGGCCCTCAGCGATTTCCGACATCGCGCGAACGGTGTCACCGGCGAGAACACGGCCACGCCGGACAGCATCCCGGCTTGAGCATTTGCCACTACGCCGGAACGCGGGGTCGCGCCAGCAGTCAGTCTGCATTGAGAAGCATGGGTGCCTGAGTTGCCCATCCGCAAATCAGCGACCATTCGGTGGAGCTGGGTTCACCGAATACCTGCTTTCAGGATGCTTGCTTCTTCAACGGAATGACTGGGTTGCGTCGGGAGAGATCGTCCGCCTTTATGGCGAGCCTTTTCCGAACCAGGCATAACGCTCACAAACTGACTACGTCACGCCGGTAGGCCGGCGCGCGCAGGACTGTATGGTCCCGGAATGTGGTGTGACGGATCGAGCTTGAAGCGTTTGGGCTGTTTGGTCCAGACCTGAAGGACATGCTCGTAGGGCGTGAGGCCACAAAGGGTCTTCAGCCGACGGGCATGGTTGTAGGCGTCGACGAAGAGCTGCAGGTGCGCCTGGAGCTGTTCGTGCGTGTCGTAGTGGTAGCGCTTGACCGCAGCGTCCTTGATGGTGCGGTTCATCCGCTCGACTTGACCATTGGTCCAGGGATGGTTGGGTTTGGTCAGGCAATGCGCGATGCCGTGCTCATGGCAGACGCGGTCGAACATGTGCCGGCTGTAGAGGGCAGTCGGGCCTGAGCGGTTGCGCGGGGCATGGCAGAATTGCACCCCGTTGTCGGTCAGCGCCGTGTGGATCTTGTACGGCACGAACGCGACCAGCGCGCGGAGGAAGTCTGAAGCGGTGTCGCGGTTGGCCTCCGTCTCCAGCTTGGCGAAAGCCAACTTCGAGGTTCGGTCGATAGCCACAAACAGGTAGAGCTTGGCTTCCTCCGTCCTGACCTCGGCGATGTCGATGTGGACGTAGCCGATGGGGTAATCGGCAAAGCGCTTCCTCTTGGGCTTGTCGCCCTCCATCTCGGGCAGGCGGCTGATGCCGTGCCCCTCAAGGCAACGGTGCAGCGACGAGCGGGTCAGTTGCGGAATCGTGGGCTGCAGGCCGTAGAGGCAGTCGTCCAGCGGCAACAGGGTATGCCGGCGGAAGGCGACGATGGTCGCCTCGTCCTCCAGTGTCAGGACCGTCGACCGAGCTTCTTTCGGCCCCATGGCGGCATCGGCCGTCGACTGCCGTCCGCGCCATTTCTGGATCGTCGTCGGGCTGACGCCGTGGCGCTTGGCCGCCGCTCTCACACTCTCTTGACGTAGCTGTATTGCGCGACGGATCGCCTCCGTCGTGCGGGCGCTGCCGTGGAGAATTTGGCCCATAGCCCATCCCTCACCGCATGGTGGTCAACCGTACCACCACATCGCGGGATCAAACACCTAGCGGGAACACCTCCGCCTCGTAGAGCATCACCCCGTCTCGGGGCGACATCGGCGAAGAACGGCTGTCTTCGAGCCAGACGGTCGTTCACGTTCTGGTCGCTTGCGCACGATGACGTTGCGCGGCATCGCCAGCCCCTTCGTCACCGTCAGCACGCTGCTGCCATGTAAGCCCCAGCGCTCCGTAAACCGACCTTATGCGACGCTCGATTCGAGTTGGGAGCGTCCGTTTAGAGGGTGCCGTCACAGCCCGTTGAATGGCCGGGATAGGCGCAAGGGCGAACGACCGGTTTCGCGCGCGATGGCGGTCAAGTACGACGGAGACTGGCCGCAAGTGGAAGGTGTGCTTTGAGATAGATCTGCTGTAAAGGCAGACGGGCCCGTCGCCAACCGACTGATGCGCTGAGCGGCATATTGGTTTCATTCAATGCAGTAAATCTGTAGATGTCATTTCGCTTATATTTCTAATTTATTTAATAATGTAAGCATAGATAATTATCATAAGCTGATATATTGTAGTTTTTACCTTGATCGAAATCGAAAATAAATCAAACCCGACAATAATAAAATAATTGCGCGATTCAAAGTTTGATCGCGTCGTCGTTGCCTAGAATCCGACAAAATCTTGCCCGACAGAATATTATAGTTGGATTTACCAAAACTCAATATCAAGAGTTATTTTATAGTATCAAGGCCGCTCCGATTCGGGACAATTTTGAAATATACAACGTTTGACAGCCCGTGGAATCTCCTTCCCGGTTGCTCCCCCCGTCTACGTAACTTTCCGTTGCCCTTTTTCAGGGCCAGGCAACCTAAAATATGCAAAATGCGATCGATCCCCCTTCACAGCGCCCTGAATATGGCTAAGCTTAGATCAGGACGCGGCCACTTCTGAGCCTGGTCTGTAGAGGGTGAGTTGATGCGAGGGCGTTTCTTGTTGTCGGCCGGCGCGGCTGGTGCGATCATCGCACTGGGTCTGGCTCCAGCGCCCTCCCACGCGCAAAGCGCGGGCGCCGTATTCGGCGGCTTGGCTGGAGGCGTCCTCGGCGGCGTCATCGCCGGCTCGATTGCCGCGCAGGCGGCGCGTGAGCGACCCGTCGTCGTTTATGCCCCGCCGCGCCGTACCGTCCGTGTCATCCATGAAGTGCGGCGCGTGCCAGCTCCCCGGCGGAAGGTAGTCCGTGCGAACCGTCAGCCCATGCAGCCCGCCGCCGGCCCGACGGGGGCGCAGGTCGTGAACGCGTCCGCAGATCCCTTCGCCTCGCCGCGGGGCAATGCCACGACCTCGATCAACCAGACGCGCTGAGAGCCACTTCCAGGACGCACGCCGGATCGACGCGCATGTCTCGCATAAAGGTTGCCTTCGCTGTTCTGGCGGTCGTCGGCGGCGTGGCACACCCCGCCGCGGCATCGCCCGCGCCACCGAAGCTGACGGTCGACAAGAGCTTCGGGAAAGTCGCGGGCTGGTCCATCGGCTACAGCGAGAGCCTCGGCGGCTGCCTGGCGGCGGCGAGCTACGGCGACGGGACCACGCTGTGGTTCGGCTTCAACGGCGCCCGTGGCGCGTCGTACTTGGCCCTCACCAACGCCAAGTGGCGCTCGCTGGAGGTCGGCGGGCAGTACGAGCTCCGGATGATAGCGGGCCGCCAGAAGTGGCAGGGGACATTCACAGGGTTCGAGCGCGGGGACGCGCACGGGCTGTACCAGTCGGGGCTGAAGGAACGCTTCGTGGCCGACCTGTCCGCGTCCGGCAGCATCAACGTGATCTTCCAGGGACGTCAGATCGCCGTCCTGTCCCTCGTCGGATCCACGGAGGCCTTCGACGCCGTTATCGGCTGTCAGAAGGACGTGACGACGGCGGCCGCAAAGGCGGAGCCCGCGCCCGATAGCCCGCGCAAGCGCGAAGCCGGCATGACCAGCACCGGAACCGGCTTCTACGTGTCGGAACGCGGGCATCTGCTGACCAACAACCATGTGGTCGAAGCGTGCTCGGATATCTCTGTGCAGCAGCCCGGCCATACCGCCCTGCGGGCCCGTCTCGTGGCCCGGGACGCCGCCAATGACCTCGCGGTGCTGACCACCGATTTCCCGCAGAAAGCGGTGCCGCCGCTCTCGATTCGCGCGCGGCTCGGCGAGAACGTCTATGTTTACGGCTATCCCCAGAGCAATGTCTTGGCTTCGACCGGCAATTTTACCATCGGCAGCGTGACGGCGACGGCGGGTTCAGGCGACGACACCCGCAAGATTCAGATCTCGGCGCCGGTCCAGCAGGGCAATAGCGGCGGCCCCGCCCTCGATCAGTTCGGCAACGTGATCGGGGTGGTGCAATCGAAGCAGGTCGCGTTCGCCTCAGGCGATGTGCCGCAGAACGTCAACTTCGCAATCAAGTCGACGATCGCCCTCAACTTCCTCGAGGCGAACGGCGTCGAGGCGCCGATAAACGTGCGCATGACGGACCCAATGGACGGAGCCGCGATCGCCGAGAAGGCTCGCGATTTCACGGTCCAGATCACCTGTCATTGAGGCCGGCACGGCCGCAGCCGCATCCACTTGCGGCCGCTGCAGGTTTCGGCGGCGTTCTACCACGATGGGAAGCCCCGGGACGTGTGTGGCTTCCTCGCCATGGCGTGCGGCAAACACTCTGAGTCGCCGTGTACAGGCAGCTGCGCGACCGCTTTAACCACTTGAGATTGTATATGCGTTAACCCGCAAGCGCTTAGGTAGAAGCAGCAATCGTGTTCGAGAGACACTCTAGTGCTAGCCTTGAGCAGATCTAGCAGAAGCAAGCTAGTATTCACGATAAACCTTGTGTCCTCCGTGCTGAGCGCTGCGATGTCCTGCGGCGCGTCATCTGCACGCGACGGCGATATGGGTGTGGGGGTTATCCAGTCCTGCGACCATCTGGCGAGCGCTCCGTGGGATCCGGACGCCCCCGACGCACAGCGGACCGTCAACTTCCGGGATCTGCGCGCCAGCGCGGCCGTCGCGGCGTGCCGGGCAGCAATCGCTGAGGCCCCGCGCCTGCGTCGCCTCCACTTCCAGCTCGGACGCGCCTACGACCGGCAGGGCGCAAACCACGATGCCTTCGAGGCCTATCGGCGCGCGGCCGAACTGGGCAGCGGTGCAGCCAAGGTCAATATCGGCATCCTCTATCAACAGGGGCGCCGATTCGAGAAAAGTGATGCCAAGGCGCGCGCTTGGTTCCGCGATGCGGCCGAGACAGGCATTCCGGAAGGGATGTACTGCTACGCGGTCGCCCTCGACAACGGGATCGGTGGCTCTCCGGACGCGGCGGCGGCCAGAGCCTGGTACGTGAAGGCCGCCGAGCGCGGCACCACGAAGGCGCGGGACGCGCTCGTGCGCCTTGAACTCGACGGCTCCGGCACGGGCGTGCGCTGTGATTAGCCGGCGGCCGCAGGCCGCGTGGGCGGTGCGGTCATGACCGGCGCCACGCGCTTCGTCGCCAGCCGGACGCTGAGCGGACTCGATGCGGTGCGCCTCGATGACCGGCCGGTCATCGAGGCGTATGACCGGCTGCGGCGGCTCCTGCGCCAGCACGGCGGCGACGCCGCTGCCGAACTCTTCGCCGAACCGGTCATCTCGCGCAGCAACGGGGCGGCCGCGGCACGCGTTGACTGGTACACGAATCTCAAGGGCGCGATCCGGCCGCTCGCCGACCTCGATCCAGACAGTGCAGCCCGCCTCAGGCACCGCCTCGGGGCCGCGCTGGCGGCGCTGGAGCCGGTGCTGCGGGACCGCGAGGCGGGGGCGTTCACGGCGGCGTGCCTCAACCTCGCGGGACCTTCCGCCGTGCTGGCGGTCGGGGACGTCCCGCTCCTCGTCGACTGGGGATTGCTTCCTCAGGGATTGGCCGCGGACGAGCGCGGACGCGTGCGCCATCACGCATCAACGCTTGGCGCGGTCGCACCCGAACACCTGCCCTATCCGCCGATCAGCCGTGAGGACTGGGCCGCACGCTTCAAGCCGACGGCTTCAATCAGCCAGGATCCGTCGCCTGGACCACGGCACGGGATCGCCGCGCGGCCGGCCTGGCGCGGCAGCATCGCGCCGGTCGTCGCCGCCGGGACGGCGGCGGCCCTGGTCGCGCTCTCCTACGTGCCGGGCGTGCTGGTCTTCCCGCCTCTGCCCCGGGTGGTCTCGGCCGAGTCCAGGGCCTTCCAGACGGCCTGGCTCGACGGCCTTCGCCGCCGGCGCGATGCCCTCGCCGCGGCGGAAGGCTTCGCCTGCCCCCGTCTCCGGACGGAACTTCCGGGCCTGGTTCCGCAGAGCCCTGCGGGTGTGCGCCTGCCCGCGGATCCGACCGCCCCGCCCGCGGCCCGCGCCGCCGTCGAGCCGTCAACGTCGCCGGCAGAATCCGTTCGACCCGGCACGCCGGCCACCGACGGGCTCATCGACCGGCTGGAGCGCAGCACGGTCCTGGTCCTGGCCGGCGACGCGACCGGCTCGGGGTTTTTCATCGCGGACGATCTCGTCGTCACCAATCGCCACGTCGTCGAGGGCGCCGCAACGCTGATGATCGCCGGGCGGCACGCCGGCGTCGTCCCGGCGACCCTGGTGCAGGTCGGCGCTCCGGGTACCCTGACCGACTTCGCCCTGCTGCGGGTCCCGCCGCGCTCGGGGGGGCGGCCCCTCGCCCTCGCGAAGCCGGGCCGGCCGCTGACGCCGGTGGTCGCGGCCGGGTTCCCGGGCCTCTATCTCGGCACCGACCCGACCTTCGCGCGGCTCCGGGACGGCGACGCTGCCGCGAGCCGCGACTTGGTCCCGGTGGTTCAGACCGGCGTGGTCAACCATCTGCAGCGCTACGACGAGGCCGCAGTGACACTCGTGCTGCACGGTGCTGAGATCGCACCGGGCAACAGCGGCGGCCCGCTCGTCGACTATTGCGGCCGCGTCGTCGGCGTGAACGCCTTCGGCCGCACCGATGACCGGATGCCGGTCACCGCGCGCTACGCCCTTGGCGCCGACGGTCTCGCGGCGTTTCTGGCAGGCGCCGGCGTGACCGCGGCTCTCGATGACCGCCCGTGTGATCTCCAGGCGACGCCCCGCCCTGCAGTGACTGCCGCGGCGGAGCCGGCCGAGGCTGCCGCAACGACGCCGGCCCAGGCGCCAGCCGCACCGGCGGGTCAGACGGCTCCGCGGCCGGACGCGCGAACCGCCCCTCGGCCGGGGCGCGACGCCCGCCCGCCGGCACGCTGAGGGGCCGTCATCATGCCAGCGACCACAAAGCTCACCGAGACGCCGCGCCTCGGCCTCGACCCGGTCAATCCGAAGCTCGGGCAGCAATACGAGCAGCTCGTGGACCTGTTAGCGCGCCGTCTGAGTCCGGCGCATGCACACCTGTTCGCCGAACCGGCCCCCGTCGCGGTCGCCGGCACTGGACGTCCAGGCTTCGCGTGGTTCGCCGCGGTCGACGGTGACGCGCGGCCCGTGACCGCGCTCGATCCCGTCGCCGCCACGACCCTGCGCGAGACCGCGGCCCGTCTGGTCGCCGAGATCACCGCCTTCGCGGATGGCCTGGAGCACGAGGGCGAGGCCTCGCGTGACCTTGCCCGTCTGCTGCGGGACGCGCTCGTTGTCCCGGACGCCGACCACCTGTGGTCGGTCGACGGCCAGCCGGTCCTGGTGGCCTGGGGCTTCCGGCGTGCCGGCTCGGACGGCCCGGCCGTCGCGCGGGGCGCCGCGATCACGGCGAGCGCCGCGGCGGTGGAAGCGCCGGCCAGCAGCCCCTGGGCGCCGCCGCCGGCTCCGCCTTTAGACACGGCCGGAGCGCCCGCGCCGCGGCCCGGCGTCCGGCTCGCGCCCACGCGGCGGCCATGGCTCGCGCCGATCCTCTGGCTCGTCTTCGTGCTGCTCTGCGGCGTCTTGGCGGATCGGCTCCTCCACGCCTGCGCCGTCGGCAGCGGCGACTGGCCCGCCTGGATGCGCGCGGCGCTGCCCGATCACTGCCCGGCACCGTCGGTGGCCCTCGATCCCGACGGCAGCGCGATCCTCGCGGCGATACGGACCACGGATGGCGCCGTGCGGGCCGCCGAACTCGCCCTCACGCGCCGGGCGCTCACCTGCGATGCGAACTGCCCGGTGCCGCCGCGGCGAGCCGCACTCGAGGCCCCGCAGGTGATCCCGCCCGACCTCGCGCGGCGTCTCACCGGCATCGAGCGCGGGCAGGGTCTCGAACTGACGCTCGCGTGGGAGGGCGCGTCCGATCTCGACCTCCAGGTCGTCTGTCCGGACCGCACGCGCATCAGCTTCGACCACCGGGCCTCCTGCGGCGCCCGCCTCGTGGCCGACCAGAACGAGAAGGGCGGGAGCAGCGCCAGCCGGCCGGTGGAGCACGTGATCTGGGACGATGCCCCCGCCCCAGAGGGCCGCTACGGCGTCGAGGTCGGGCTTTTTGCCCGTCACGGTGAGGCGAGGCCGGAGATCCCGTTCCAGATCATCCTGTCGCGTCACGGCGAGGTCGTCCAGCAGCGCACCGGCCGGATCTCGGCGGAGAGGGTCGCGCAGGCCGTGCTGTCCTTCGACCTGCCGATTCCGGCAACGCCGCAGAGCGGGCCCCAGGCCCCGACCGGGAACGCTGCTGTGCCCTGACCGACCCGACGCCCAGAGTTGCTCCCTGACCCGCCGTCCCGCGTCACACGAGACCCGCCACCCGCGATGTTCGTCGACCCCGTCCCCTTCGGCCCCACGATCCGGCTGGTCCCGCACAGCGGCGTCCAGTTCGTGGAATACGCCTTCCACATCGACACGGTCGGCCGCCTGTCCCGCCGCTTCGTCGAGCGCGCTGTCTCAGGCTCGCCCGGAGCCGACGGACGCCGGACCTACCGCCTGCTCCCGACCTAGAACGAGGACGACCCGGGCGCCGACGCGGTCGAGACCGCGCAAGGCGACGACCGGGAATACGCGGTCGGCGAGCGCGGCGCCCTCGAGGTCTTCCTGGAGAAATGGACCCCGGTGCCGATGCTGCGGGTCAAGGCCGGAGTCGAGGGCGGCGAGGAACTCGACCTCGGACCGACCAACTGGGCGCGCGTGCGGATCGTCGAGGTCGCCGACCGGGCGCCGGACAGCCCGATCAGCCACCGGGTGATCTTCGCCTTCGACACCGAGCTGCTCGAGCGGCGCCCGAACCGGCCCTACACGGCGCCTTGCCTGGAGGATGCCGCCAACGAGCACGAGTTCCGCTTCGCCCACCGCTTTCGCGACATCGGCTGGTTCCTGGGCGCGGCCGGGGAGGACGAGGAGACTCGCCGGCTGGCGGGCTTCCAGGAATGGGTCCCTGCGTGGCTGATGGAGCAGTTCCGCGAGTTCAAGGCGGCGCAGCGGCCCGATCGCCCCCTGCGCGATACCGACTTCCCGAATGCGCTGGAGCATTATGCCCGGTATCTCGTCTTCCTCGAATACCTGCAGATGGCGGTCCGGCCCCGGACCCTGCGGCTGACCGATACGGTGACGGCGCAGCCGGCGATCCGGCCGGTCACGGTCGACCTGATCCTCGATATCGGCAACAGCCGCACCTGCGGAATCCTGATCGAGTCCCACCCCAACGAGGACCGGGTCGATCTCAACAACTCGTTCGTGCTGCAGCTGCGCGACCTTTCCGAGCCCGAGCAGGTCTACACCGAGCCGTTCGAAAGCCATGTCGAGCTGTCGCACGCCCGGTTCGGCCGCGATCACCTCTCGCGCCTGTCGGCGCGCCCGCGGGCGTTCTTCTGGCCAAGCCCCGTCCGGGTCGGGCCCGAGGCCGGCCGGTTCCGCGAGCTTGCCCAGGGCACCGAGGCGGTGGGCGGCCTGTCGAGCCCGAAGCGCTATCTGTGCGACGTCCGCCCGGTGAACCAGGAATGGCGCTTCCCCGACCGCGACTACGGCGCCGACGGGACGAGCCCGCTGATCGACCGCACGATCCGGCAATTCGTCAACAGCCGCGGCGACGTCATCGCGCAGCTCGACGCCGACAGGAAGCGCTACGGAATCCGGGTCCTGCCGGACGACCGCGTCGGTGCCTCGCGCCTGACCTTCTCGCGCTCGTCCTTCTTCACCTTCATGGTCGCCGAGGTGATCTGCCACGCCCTTTCGACCATCAACAACGCCGGTGTGCGGGAGCGGCGGCGCACGAAGGACGCCCCACGCAAGCTGCGCCGGATCATCCTCACCCTGCCGCCCGCCATGCCGGTCCAGGAGCAGCGCCTGCTCCGGTCCCGCGCCGAGGGAGCAGTCAAGCTCATCTGGCAGCTCATGGGCTGGGCCGACAATCCGCCCCCCGGCCTGACCCAGCCCGAGGTCCACGTCGCCTGGGACGAGGCAAGCTGCGTCCAGTTCGTCTACCTGTACGGAGAGATCACGCAGAAGCTCGGCGGCGCGGTCGACGGCTTCCTGCGCCTCGTCGGCCGCCCCCGGCCCTTCGCCGAGCCCGACACCACGCCCGGCCCCGAGATACCCCCGGAACCATCGGTGCGGATCGCCAGCATCGATGTCGGCGGCGGCACCACCGACCTGATGATCACCACCTACTACGCGGAGGGTAACCGGGCGATCAAACCGGTGCAGAACTTCCGCGAGGGCTTCCGGATCGCCGGCGACGACATCCTCAAGCGGGTGATCGAGCGCCTCGTCCTGCCCACGATCGAGGCGGCCCTGCGGTCGGCCGGGCATCCCGACCCGCACGCCCTGCTGCTGGAGCGCTTCGGCGGCGACCGCGCCAACATGGCCGAGCAGGAAAAGCATCTGCGGCGGCAATTCGTGTCGCGGGTGCTGGAGCCGATCGGCCTGCGGATCCTCGGCGACGTCGAGGCGGGCGCGGAGATCACCGCGCGCCCGTTCGCCGAGTTCTTCCCCGAACGCGGCGGCCGGATCCTGCGCCGCGCCCTGCCGCAGCAGCGCCTGCTCGACTTCCTCGAGATCCCAGCCCGCGCGGGCGGCGCGGCGGATTTCGCCCTGACCGACTGCGTCTTCGAGAGCCGGGCCGACGTGGTCGGCGCCTGCGTGGTCGCGACGCTCGACCTCGTCCTCGACAACCTGTGCGAGGCCGTGCACGCCCTCGACGTCGACGTGGTCCTGCTCTCGGGCCGCCCCTCCCGGCTCCAAGCCTTCGTCGACTGCCTCGTCGACAAGCTGGCGGTCTCGCCGGACCGAATCGTGCCGCTCCACCAGTATCAGGCCGGCACGTGGTACCCGTTCCGAGAGCGGGACAACCGCCGCATCGGCGATCCCAAGACCACCACGGCGGTGGGCGGCATGCTCTGCGCGCTCGCGGAGGGCCAGCTCACCAACTTCACCCTGTTCACCCGCCGCCTCGCGCTGCGCTCCACGGCCCGCTACATCGGCGAGCTGGAGCTGAGCGGCCAGCTCCGCGACGCCGGCCTGGTCTTCCGCGAGGTCGATCTCGACGCCCCGGCCTCGGCCCGGCGCCAGGGACCCGCGATGAGCGCGAAGCTCCGGTACTACGCGCCGATGCGCCTGGGGTACCGGCAATTGCCGGTGGAGCGCTGGATCGCGACACCGCTCTACCGATTGCGGATGCGCGCCGGCCAGGAGGCGACGCAGCTGCGGCTGCCCCTGGAGATTACCCTGGAGCGCAGCGGCGACGGCCGGCCCGACGATGAGGGGCCGGATGCCCTGCTGCGCTCCGAGTCGATGAAGGAAGAATTCGAGATCACCGACGCCTACGACGCGGACGGTCTCGACGTCAGACGCAAGATCGAGCTCGTGCTCGATACCCTGGCCTCGGAGCAGGGATACTGGCTCGACACCGGCATCCTTGCCCTGGATTGAGATCAAACATGTCGACCGAACATCTGGCCCAGGATTGCAGGAATACGGGTCGTCTTGCCGAGGACGCCGAGCAGTGGCTCGACGACGAGGCCAATGCCGGCGCGGTCGGACGGGAGCGCGCGGATCTCATCCGCTACGTCCGGAAGGCGGCCAACCGGGCCGAGCGGCTGGCCCGCGCAGCGGCACGGCCGATGTGCGCGGGCGTGTTCGGGCCGAGCCAGGCGGGCAAATCCTATCTGGTCGAGGTCCTGGCGCGTCCGGAGGACGGTGCCCTGCGGGCCCGCTTTGACGGGCATGAGTCGGTGGACTTCCTGGCCGAGATCAACCCGATCGGCGAGAAGGAGGCGACGGGGCTGGTCACCCGCTTCACGGCCGGTGCGGGTACCACGGCCGGGCGGACGCCACCCGGTGCGCCGGTCCGCCTGCGGGTCCTCAGCGAGGCCGATCTCGTCAAGGTCCTGTCCAACACCTTCCTGCACGACGGCGACGCCATCAAGGAGACGCCGCCCAGCCCGGAGGCCATTGCCGCGCTGCTGGCGAGCCTGAAGGCGCAGGGCCGCTCTGGCACGTCGCGCTTCAACGACGTCGCGATCGACGATCTGCAGGACTACGTGCGCGACCAGGCCCGCGGCACACGGCCTCTCGACGATCTCGCCGGCTACTGGGATGAGGCCCGCAGCTTGGCCGGGGGCCTCGATCTAGACGGGCGCGCCCGTCTGTTCGCGCCGCTCTGGGGCGGGCACGCGGCCTTCACGGGCCTCTACCGCCAACTCGCGGAGGCGCTGGAACGCCTCGATCATCCGGAGGAGATCTACGCGCCGCTCGCCGCGCTGGTGCCCCGCGAGGGCAGCATCCTCGATGTGGCGACCCTGGCGGGTCTCGGGGCGACGAGCTCGGACGACACCCTGACCGTGCATGGGGCCGGCGGCAGGGTCGTCACGCTCGCCCGCGCCACAGTGGCGGCGATCACCGCGGAACTGCGCATCGAGATTGCCGATACGCCCCGACCCTTCCTGCAGGAGGCCGACCTGCTCGACTTTCCCGGCGCCCGCAGCCGGCAGAAGGTCGATCTCGCCCATTTCCTGACCGCGCACCCGGACGCGCTGAAGGAGACCTTCCTGCGCGGCAAGGTCGCCTACCTGTTCGACCGCTACGTCGCGGAGCAGGAATTGACCGCGATGATGTTGTGCGTCCGCCCCTCCAACCAGGAGGTCGTGACGCTGCCCGACCTCGTGGAGCGCTGGATCACGCTCACGCACGGATCGAGCCCGGAGGCGCGGGCGCAGCTGCCGAACCTGCTGTTCCTCGTGCTCACGTGGTTCGACAGCCACTTCGTCGACAAGGCCGGCGACGTCGGCCAGGATGCGGGCCTGCGCTTCCGCAACCGGATCGAGGCCTCGCTGCTCGGATTCTTCGGGAAGGCGCACACGTGGCCGCGGCAATGGATTCCGGGCGCGCCGTTCCGCAACACCTACTGGTTCCGGAACCCGAACTACCCGGCGGAATCGGTCATCCGCTACGACGGGCGGCGCGAGGTGGCGTTCCTGCCCGAAAAGCAGGAGCGGATCGCCGAGCTGCGCGCCGGCTTCGCCGCCCTGCCGGAGGCAACCGCGCATTTCGCGGATCCGGGCCGCGCCTTCGATGAGGCCCTCCGCCTCAACGACGGCGGCGTGAGCTACCTCGTCGAGAACCTGTCGCGGGTCTGCCGACCGGCCCTCAAGGCGCAGCAGATCGCCTCCCGGCTGGAGGCCCTGCGCGCCGAGATGCGGGAGCGGCTCGCCCGTTTCCACGTCGCCCTCGACATCGAGACGCGGTTGGCCGAGCGGCGCGAGGCGGCCGGCCAGGTCTTCGACGCGCTCGATGGGGTCGTGGCGGCCGGCCAGTTCGGCTCGCTCCTGCGGGCGCTCATGGTGGACCCCGCGGCGCTCGCGCACGCTCTGCACGGGGCCGAGGGCGCGACCACCGAGGCCGCGCTCCCCGTCGCGGCGCCGCGCATCGCTCGCCCCGGGGCGATCCCGCGGCCGGGCGCGGCGCCGGCGCTCCGGGCCGAGCCGTCGAGCCCGGGCAACGACCGGGAGCGCGCGATGGCGCGGGCCGTGGTCGCCGCCTGGATCGGGGCCTTGCGCCGCACGATCGAGGCCGAGGACTTCGCGCGCCGCTTCGCCGTCCCGCTGACCGCCCTGGAGATCGTGGTCAGCGAGCTGATCGTCCTGGCCCGCCGGGCCGACATCGAGGGTGGCATCGCGTCCGACCTGCGGGATTTGGCGACCGTCGAGCGCTCCGAGCAGTCGACGGTCAAGCTCGCGCTGATCGCCGCGACCCGCCTCAACCGGCTGACCGGCAGCCTCGGGTTCACCCTCGTCCCGCCGGCCGGCGAGCGCCCCGCGATCCAGGACGAGGCGGGGGATCGGGTCGCCTTCGCCCACCGGCCGGTCAGCTACGATGCCCGCAGCATCGGGCAGGCCCCCGCGACCTTCGCCCATACCTACGCCACCGACTGGTTCCACGGCTTCTACCGGGTCGTCGAGGACAACGCCAAGAGCGCGTCCGGCGTCACGGTCGACCTCGCTCAGAACGCCCGGATCGGCGCGATCCTCGCCGGTCTCCAGGCGCGCGCCGCCTGACCGCCCCCGCCCTCTCGCTCCGCTGTACGCATGAAGCCTTCGCCATGACGATCCGCATCACCGAGGACGAGGACGAGTCCGGCGGCTACGCCTTCATCGATCTCGGTCGCCCGCTGGCGTCGCCGCTGCTCTCGTTCCGCCGCCAGGACACCGAGCCGCGGCATCTCGGGACAGAGGGCTGGCAGCCGGAGGTCGCGTGGCTCGCGCCCCTCGCGGTGACCGAGCGGGACGGGCGAGCCGTCGCGCGCTTCGGTCCCAGCGTCGTCGACCGCATCGAGGAGCTGGTCCCGATCGAGATCGTCGCGCAGGATGGCACCTCCTTCGGCGTGGTCGCGTGGCCGTTCATACCACCCGCGCCGTCCGGTGGGGGCATCCTCGCCGGCCTTCCGGCACCGGCTCCGACGCTGACCCGGGACAGTATAGGTCGTCCGTCCGACGCGGCCGCCGAGGCCGTGCCGCTCCCGGAGCCGGAGCCCGCCCCGCCGCAGGACGCTGCGCCCGCGGCTCCGTCGGCGCCCGAGCCGCCCGCGCGCAAGAGCCGGCTGCTCTGGTCTCTGGTCGCGCTGATGCTGCTCGCGCTGGCCGCGGGCGGCGCCTACCTGTACCGCGACCGGCTGCCCGAGATCATGGCCCGCCGTGAGGCACCCTCCCAGGAGCCGGGCCCGCCGCCCGCGCCTCCCGAGCCGGAGTCCCGCCTGACGGCCGCCGAGCTGCGGCAGCGCTACGCCCGCCTCGTCGACGAGCGCGCGCCGGCCGGCGCTTTCCTGGCGCTCGGCGAGACGGCGCTCGCCTCCCGGCAGGGGAGCGCGGCCTTCCGCGCCTTCGAGGAGGCCGATCCGGTCACGAGCGCGGACGCGGCCTGGCAGCTCGCGCGCTTCTACGACCCCGGCAACGCCGACGCGGCGTACCGCGAGGCGGCGCGGCCCGACATCGTGCGGGCCGCCTACTACTACGCCCTGTGGCGCAACCGCTCCCCCCGCCACACCGAGGCGCTCCGGGCGCTGTGCGAGGGCAATGGCGCCAGCGACCGCCTCCGGGCGATCTGTCGTCCCTGATGGCCCCGACCCGCCCCGCGATGTTCGTCCGTCCGCGCGTTTCACCCCGTCCGATGCCGAGGATCCCCGACATGGCCCCGCCCGCCCGAACCGGCCGTCGCTGGAGGCGCCTGGCCGCCGCGACCGCGCTCGGTCTCGCCGCCGCCACCGGCGGGCACGCGGCCTCGCCCGGCCTGACGGTCCAGGCCGCCGCCGCGCGCAGCAGCGCCGTCACCGGGCAGCGGATCGCGCTGCTGATCGTGCCGCAAGCCGCGGCCTCCGGCGGCCGGGCGGCGACGGCCAACGCCGACGAGGAAGCCTATCGCAAGCGCCTGCGCGACATCGGCTTCGAGGTGTGGACGCTCGGGCCGGCCGACCGCCCGCAGCTGGATCGCGGATTGCGCGAGGCCGTCGGCCGCCTGCCGGAGGATGCCCAGGTGGCGGTCTTCGCCCTCGGGCCGACCATCGGCGGCGCCGACGACATCTATTTGATGCCGCAGGACACCCCGGCCGATGCCGGACAGCGCCCGGGCCTGCTCGACAGCGAGGGCGTGCGGCTGAGCGACGTGCTGCGCCGCATCGCCCGACGCCGGACCCGCGAACTCGTCGTTGTGATCGACGAGTGTCAATCCTCGGCGGGCGGGCGTTGCGACTTCGATGCCGCGGCGGGGAGTTCCGGGGCGAGTGTCATCGGCGGCGAACGCGCCGGCCGCCGCACTGCCTCGGGCGCGCCGCTAGCGGGCCGCGCCTCGCTGCGCGATCCCATGCTCGCCGCGATGGCGCAGGAAGGCGAGACCTTTCTGCAGTCGCACGAAACGCTGAAGCGGGGCCTCGCCGGCAGCGATCTGGAGCCCCGGGCGAGCGGCGCGCTCACCACGTCGTTCGCCTTCATCCCGCAGGGGTTCTTCGCGGGCCTGCGGACGGAGTGCAACAAGATCGACCCAAATGCCGAGCCGGCCGCGCTGCGCGGGGTGAACCTCGATCCCGCGATCCGCGCCTGCGAGACGATGACGGGGACCTATCCCTATGCCCGTCCCTTCGAAGACCGGCTGCAGGCGGGGCGGGAGCAGCGGGCCTATCAGCGGGCGGTCGCCTCCTGCGACGACGCCACAGCCACCGCGAGCTACAGCGCGTCCTATCCGGCGGGACGCTTCCGCGCCCTGGTCGACACCTTCGCGGTCGAATGCGCCCGCACGCGGGATCGCCAGGACGAGGCCCGGCGCCAGCAGGCGGACGAGGTCCGACGCCAGGAGGAGGAGAGGCGCAGACGGCAAGACGAGAGGGATCGGCAATGGGAGGAGGAACGGCGCCAGCGGGAGCAGGATGCCCAGCGCCGTGCGGATGAGGAGCGCCGCCAGCGTGAGCTGCAGCAGCGCACCACGGTCGGAAGCGCCTCCGGCTGGACGCTGAACTACTCGACCAACCTGCTCGAGATCTCGCCGCTCGCCAACGACCAGTTCGATCCGCAGAAGCAGACCTACACGACGATCTGGCACTCGCGGCAGCACGGCGAGCAGGTGGTGATGTACGTGCAGGTCAGCCCGAACGAGCGTTGCGGGAGCGCGCAACAGTTCATCACGGAGCAGATCCGGCCGCGACGGAGCCAGATCAGCCGCGCGCAGGAGGTCAATACATCTCCGGTTCGCGCCGGCTTCGTGCTCGAAGGCCGCGGCACGGCTGTCGCTCAAGGCAGCTTCGACGACAGAAGCTTCTACGATTTTGCGACGATCCGGCGCGACGACCGCAGCACGATCACGAATATCGGGGGGCGTTTCCCGGCCGAGTTCAGCGATCTGTACCGTGCCGAACTGCTCCGCATGATGAACTCGATGCAGCTGCCCGGCCGGGACGTCTTCAACAATCGCTGCAGCTGAGAGCGATGAGCCGCCCGACAAGCCGGAAGCAGGATTGATCGATTATGCGTGCACCATTACGCACCCTCACCGTATGTGTACACGCCGGCCTGATGGCGGCGATCGTGCTTGCAAGCCCCTCCGCTCTGGCCGATGCCGCCCAGGATTGTCGGTCTGGGAACCCGGAGATGCGCGTCGGCGGATGCAGCCGCCTCCTGGCCGAGGCCCGGACACCACGGCAGCGCGCGATCGCACTCGATGGGCGTTGCTGGGCGAACATCGACCGAGGTGCGTTTGCGGATGCTCTCGCGGATTGTAACAGCGCTATCCGGGCGGACGATCAGTACCCCTACGCCTTCCACAATCGCGGGGTCGCCTATGCCGGCCTGCAGAACCCGACTGCCGCGATCGCGGACTTCAACCGTGCGCTGGCGATGCGGCCGACCTTTTCCAATACGCTCATCAACAGGGCGAAAGCTAACATCACCCTCGGAAACACGCAGGCGGCTGTTCGAGATTACGAAGAGGTCCTTCGTCTAAAGCCTGATAATGAAGAAGCTAAAAGTGCCCTTAACATACTGCGCGGATCTGCGAGCACATCCTGGTCGATCAATCCAACTAATTCGCTCTGCGGTAGCGTTGGATGTAATTAATTTTTGTCCCCGGCGCATCGACCGATTTTGATCATTTTCCCCAGAGACTTGTATTTTTCACGCGCCAATCTCTTGAATGACAATCCGACCAGACGCCAACAAATAATTGTCTCGCGATCCCGCAACATTCAATTGAAAGTCGCCAACTGTGGCCGGCCCATTCAGAGCATATGACGATGGCGCGGTGCATGCCAGCCTTCTTGTGCTTCTGCAATCGAATGCACGGTTGATGTCCGCTTCGCGGCCAGTGCTGAACGCGCATAAACGGCCGGATTGGGCGCAAGGCCGAACGCCCGGTTTTGCGCGCGAGGGCGATCAAGTGTAACGAAGTCGGGCCGTAAGCGGCTGGTCTGCTTCGGTTTGGGACTTGCCGCAAAAGCGGACGGCCTTCTGCCAACACATCTCAGCCGTTCAGCTCCTCGGCGCAATCGTCCAGAGGCGGACGCCTGCGTCCTGCTCACATGTACATCGACTGGCTGGCGGCAGAGACGCGCCGAGCGGCTGACCGAACCCAGATGTGTCCGATCCTCCGCGCCCGGCGATCCTGCGTCACGTCCCGATCGGCAGGATGGACACGTGGGCGGACACCACCTTCCATCCGAGACCGGGCAAGCGCATCCAGGTCTGGCTCTGACGCCCGATGCCGGCCTTGCCGCGCGGCTTGAACTCCAGATTGACGGTGGCGAAGTCGCTCCCGAGCGTCAGGATCTCCAGCCGGATCCGTGCCTCCTTGGTGCCGCCCGGCGGCGGATCGGCCGCCACGCGGGCAGTGTGGATTTCGGCGAATCCGTAGCAGTTCTCGGCCAGCGCGTAGCGGATCGTGTGCGGACTGTCCCAGAAGGTCGCGTCGAGGACGGCGACATCCTTCTCGATGAGCGCCTGCTCGTAGCGCTCGAACAAAGCCGCGATCTCGGCCACGATCTCCGGGCGGTTCACCGTCACGTCCATTCAACCCTCCAGGGCGACCGCCAGGCGGATCAGATCGAGGTCGGTCCCGCGCGCCCCGAGGATCGACAGGCCGACCGGCGCGCCATCGACGTGGGCGCCCGGCAGATTGACCTGCGGGACGCCGGTGAGGCCGCCGTGGCTCGTCAGGCAGGCGATCCGCTCGCGCAGCGGATGCAGCGCGCCGAGCGGCAGCCCGCGCAGCGGCGCCGGGAACGGTGTGGTCGGGAGGCACAGGATCGTGCCGGGGGGCAGGAGCCGCGCGAGGCGGGCCCTTGCCTCGATCCGCATCAAACTCGCAGCGCTGCGCTCGGCATCGGTCATCATCGAGCCCTGGATCAGCGAGCGGGCCACCGAGAAGGCCATGCGGGGGTTGCAGGCATCGAGCCAGGGCTCGAAGGTCTGCCACGCCTCGCTGCTCTGCAGGACGCGCTGCGCCCGCTGCCACACGGACAGGCCCTGCGGCGCGAGCGTCACGTCGCGGCGATTGCCGATGAGGGCGGCCAGACGCTCGATCTGCGGGGCCAGCGCCTCCTGCACGGCGGCGTCCGCGAAGCCGAGCGCGTCGGCGGCCACGAGCAGCGTGTGGGGCAGACGGTCCGGCATGCCTTGGCCGAACAGGACCTCGCCGACCCGCGCGAAGGTCGCCGCGTCCCGGGCGAACCAGCCGCAGGTGTCCGAACTCGGCGCCTGGACGCAGATCCCGGAAAAGTCGATGCGGCCGTGCGTCGGCCGGATGCCGTAGAGCCCGCAGAAGCTCGCCGGCACGCGCACGGAGCCGCCGGTATCGGTGCCCAGGGCGAAGTCGCAGGCGCCCGCAGCCACCGCGGAGGCCGAGCCGCTGGACGAGCCGCCGGGCACCCGGTCCGGCGCCGCCGGATTGAGCGGCGTGCCGTCGTGGGCGTTCTCGCCGAGGATTCCCAGCGAGACTTCGTCGGTCACCGTCTTGCCGACGGCCGAGGCGCCCGCATCGAGCAGCGTCTGCACCACGCCGGCATGGCGGGTCGGCGTCGGGTAGGCCCGCGGCCAGTCCGGGTTGCCCCCCGCCGTGGGGCTGTCCGCGACGTCGATCAGATCTTTGACGGCGAAGGTGAGGCCGGCGAGCGGCCCCGTCGCGGATCCGGCGACGCGGACGCGCGGCCCGGGCAGGAACGGGTCCGTCGAGAGGGGCTGCGCGGTCGTCATGCGGGGATCGGGTCCTGCCATTGGGCGCCGGGCACCGCGGCGAACAGCGCCTTCGTGTAGGGGTGCTTCGGCGCGAAGAAGATCTCGGACGTCGGCGCGACCTCAACCACCTGACCGGACCGCATCACGGCGATCCGGTCGCAGACCTGCAGCGCGACCCGGAGGTCGTGGGTCACGAACAGCATGCTGAGATGGAGCCGCGCCTTGATGTCGGCGAGCAGCGCCAGGACCTGCGCCTGGACGGAGACGTCCAGGGCCGAGACCGGCTCGTCGGCCACCAGGATCTCGGGCTTCATGGCGAGCGCCCGGGCGATGCCGATTCGCTGGCGCTGGCCGCCGCTGAACTCGTGCGGGTAGCGCTGCGCCGCCGCGGGGTCGAGGCCGACCAGCGCCAGCATCTCGCATGCCTGGACCCGCGCGATTCCCGGCTCGGTGCCGTGGATGATCGGCCCCTCGGCGACGATGTCGACCACGCGCTGGCGCGGATCGAGGGAGCCGTAGGGATCCTGGAACACCATCTGCACGCGCCGACGGTGCGGACGCATCTGGCGGCGGCTCAGTTCGGCGACGCTGTGCCCGGCAAGCAGGATCTCCCCGCCATCGACGGGCATCAGGCGGGTGAGTGCCCGCGCCAGCGTACTCTTGCCGGAGCCGCTCTCGCCGACGAGGCCCAGGGTCTCGCCCCGCCGCAGCAGGACGTCCACGCCGTCGAGGGCCCGGGTGACGCGGCCCCCGAACAGGCCGCGGGCGCCGTAGGTCTTCTCGACCCCCCTGGCCTCCACCACCAGAGGGGCGGTGCTGGCGGCGCGCCGCGGCGGCGGCACGAGCTTCGGCACGGCGGCGATGAGGGCGCGCGTGTAGGGATGCTTCGGGGCGCCGAGGACCGAGGCCGCGGGCCCCTGCTCGACCAGAACGCCCTTCTGCAGCACCGCGACCGTGTCGGCGATGTCGGCCACGACGCCGAAATCGTGCGTGATGAACAGGACGCTCGTGCCGTGCTCGCGCTGCAGGTCGCGGATCAGGGAGAGGATTTGCGCCTGCGTGGTGACGTCGAGCGCCGTGGTCGGCTCGTCGGCGATGAGCAGCCGCGGGTTCAACGCCAGCGCCATGGCGATCATCGCCCGTTGCCGCTGGCCGCCCGAGAGCTGGTGCGGGTAGGAGCGCAGCAGCCGGGCCGGGTCCGGGAGGTGGACGCTTTCGAGCAGCGCGAGGATGCGCGCCCGGCGGTCCGCGCGCCCGAGCGGCGTGTGGATGCGCAGGACCTCGTCGATCTGCCGCCCGATCGTGTGGAGCGGGTTCAGGGCCGTCATGGGCTCCTGGAAGATCATCGCGATGCGCGCGCCCCGGACTTTGCGCATCTGACGCGGGGTGATCGCGGCGAGATCCGCGCCCTCGAACAGGATGCGGCCACCCCTGACGCGCACGCGCGGGCCCGGGAGCAGCCCGAGGATCGCGCGGGCCACCATCGATTTGCCCGATCCGCTCTCGCCGATCAGGCAGGTGACCGCACCGGGCCGCAGGACGAGATCCAGATCGGTGACGGCATTGGGCCGGTCCGCGCCGGGCGGCAGCGTGATCGTGAGCGTCTCGATCTCGAGGACGGCGTCGCTCATCGCTCTCGGAGCCTCGGGTTCAGGACCTCGTTCAGGCCATCCCCGACGAGGTTGATGGCGAGAACGGTCAGCAGGATCGCCAGCCCGGGAAAGGTACAGATCCACCACGCCGACCGGAGGACCGCGCGGCCCGAGCTGATGATCAGGCCCCAGCTCATCACGTTCGGATCGCCGAGGCCCAGGAAGGCGAGCCCCGCCTCGATCAGGATCGCCGTGCCGATCAGGAGCGTGCCGACCGCGATGATCGCCGCGGTGCAGTTCGGCAGCATGTGGCGGAAGACGATGCGGGCGTCGCCCGCCCCCAGGCCGTCGCAGGCCAGCACGAACTCCCGGCCGCCGAGCGCCACGAACTCGCCCCGGACCAGGCGGGCGATGCCGGGCCAGGAGACGGCCACGATGGCCACGACCTCGCTGAAGAGCGACGGCGACAGGATCGCCACGATCAGGATCGCCAGCACGAAGGCGGGGATCGTCTGGAAGAACTCCGTAAGCCGCATCAGTGCGACCTCGACGCCGCCCCGGTAATAGCCGGCGAGCCCGCCGATCAGGGTCCCGAGCAGGATCGCCGCCCCGGTCGCGCTGAGGCCGATGATCAGGGAGGTGCGGGCGCCGTACGCGATCTCGGCGGCCACGTCCCGGCCCAGCGTGTCGGTCCCGAGCAGAAACCGGCCGCCCGGCGGCTGGAGGGCGGGGCCGACGAGCCCGAACGGATCGCCCGGATAGAGGAGCGGCGTAAGCGCCACGAGGACGACCAGCCCGAGGAGCACCGCCGCGCCCGCGAGCGCGAGGCGGTTCCGGGCGAACCGCGCCAGAGCCGTACGCATCGCTAGAGCTCCAGCCGCGGATCGAGGCAGACGTAGACGAGGTCCACGGCGAGGTTGATCACCACCACGAGGCAGGCCGAGACGAAGAAGATGCCGAGGAGCAGGTTGAGGTCGCGCGACTGGAGCGCGTTGAAGGCCAGCGTGCCGACCCCCGGCCAGCCGAACACTGTCTCGACCACGATCGAGCCGCCGATCAGGTTGCCGGCCTGCACGCCCGCCATGGTGACCACCGGCAGCAGCGCGTTGCGCAGGACGTGCCCGGTCATCACCCGCGCCTCGGTCTGCCCCTTGGCGCGGGCGGTGGTGACGTAGTCCATGCCGACCTGTTCCAGCACGGAGGCGCGCATCACCCGGGCGTAGACCGCGAGGTAGAACAGCGCGAGCGCCACCGCCGGCATGACGAGGTGGCGGCCGACGTCCCAGACCTCGTCCCAGCCCTCGTTGTCGGCGCCGACCGTGTCGTAACCGCTGGTGGGCAGCCAGCCGAGACGGATCGCGAAGACCACGATCATCATCAGTCCGAGCCAGAACCCCGGCGTCGCGTAGGCCACGAGGCTGACCAGGGAGATGACCGCGTCGCGCCAGCTGTTGCGCCCGGTCGCGGCCACGAGGCCGAGGAGCGTGCCGATCAGCAACGCGGCCGCGAAGGCGGTGAGCATCAGGAGCCCGGTGGGCCAGAGCCGGTCGACGATCAGGCTTCCCACCGGGCTGTCGTTGCGGAACGAGTAGCCGAGATCGAGGTGGAGCATGTTGAGCAGATAGACGCCGAACTGCGTGGCAAGCGGCTGGTCGAGCCCGAACTTGTGGCGCAGCTACTCCATATATTCGGGGCTCGCCGCGCCGCTCTCGCCCGCCAGCACGGAGGCCGCGTCGCCGGGCGCGAGGTGGATCAGAAAGAAGTTGAGCACGACGATGCCGAGCACCACCGGGATCGCCAGCAGCAGCCGGTAACCGAGGAACCGCGCGAGCCGCACGGGACTACGTGTCCATCCAGGCCCGTTCGAAGGCTTGCTGGGTTCCGAGGGGGCCGGTCGTGTGGTCCTTGAGGCGCCGGTTGAAGACGCTGACGTACTGCACGTCGATGAGCCAGATCATCGGGCTGTCCTCCGCCAGGATCTGCTGGACCTTCTTGTAGAGCGCGGCGCGCTTCTCGGCATCCGGCTCGCGCGCGCCCTCGCCGAGCATGCGATCGACCTCGGGATTGCTGTAGAAGGTGTCGTTGACGAAGGTCACGCCCTTGCGGATCTGACTGGTGAGGAACTGCTTGTTCAGCCCGTAGACCGGGTCGACGCCCTGGCTGAGGAACGGCTCGTTCAGGTCGTAATCGTAGTTGGTGTAGACGCGCCGCAGCCAGGTCGCGGTGTCCTCGGAGCGCAGCGTCACGGCGATGCCCACGACGGCCAGCGCCTGCTTCAAATATTCGGCCTGCCGCAGCCACTGCTCGCCGAAGGAGTTCACCTCCAAGTGCAGGGCGAAGCGGGTCCCGTCCGCGCCGCGCGGGGCGCCGGCCTGGTCGAGCAGCTTATTGGCGATGTCCAGCCGGTCCGGCACGTCGTACTGGCGCACGTCGTCGGTGTAGAGGCCGGCGGTCTTGAACTTGCGGCTGAGCGGGCCGGTGGCGGGCAGGCCGTAGCCGAACATCACGTCCTTGAGGATGACCTTGCGGTCGATGGCGTAGGCGATCGCCTGGCGCACGTCCTTCTTCTGGAGATGCGGGTGACGGCCGTTCAGCTCCAGGACGCTCTGGGCCGGCGTCATCTCGTAGCCCTTGGTCGTGAGATCGAGGATCGGGTTGGTCTTCATCCGCGCGAGGTCGGCGTAGTTCACCGCGCTGTACCCGGCGAAATGCGCCTCCCCCGCCTCCATAGCGGCCGAGCGCGTGGCCGCATCCGGGATGAACCGGGCAACGATCCGGTTGAGATACGGCAGGCCGGGCTTCCAGTACTGCTCGTTGCGGTCCAGGCGCACGAATTGGCCGCGTTCCCAGCTCGTGAACTTGAACGGACCGGTGCCGATCGGCTTGTTGGCGCTGGGGTTCTGCAGGACATCCGTGCCCTCGAACACCGAGCGGCACAGGATCGGCAGGTCCCGCCCGGACAGCGCCTTCATGATGTAGGGCGCCGGATTGGCGAGCCGCAGGATCGCGGTCATCGGGTCCGGCGTGTCGACGGCCACCAGCTCCGCGAGCATGACTGGCGCGATCGGATTGTACTTCTTCAGGATCTCCATGAAGGAGTACTGCACGTCGGCGCTGGTGAACGGCTTGCCGTTGTGGAAGGTCACGCCGTCCTGGAGCTTGAACGTGATGGTCTTGCCGTCGGGCGCGACCTCCCACGACTTCGCGAGGTTCGGCTGCGGGTTCTGGTCCCAGTCGTAGGTGCAGAGCCCCTCATAGACCTGCGTGGCGATCGGCGGGATGTTGCCCGCCGACACCGCGTAATGGGCTAGGGTCGAGGGCTCGGGATGGACGATCATCACCATCGTGCCCCCGCGTCTCGGCTCGGCGGCGCGCGCGCCGCTCGCGGCCGCTGCGAGGCCGAGGGGAAGCGCCAGAACGGTGCGGCGGGAGAGATCGGTCACGTCGGACGTGCGGGACAAGCCAGAGGACTCCTGAAGCGTCCAGCCCGTTCGCAACACGCGTGCCAAGCAGGTTTCGGACCGACCGATCCATTACATCGCCGGGATGGGGAAATATTTTTCCGACACAAATTATTACACCGAAGTACGCAGTAGATCTTCCGTGTATCTCAGTCCGACACCGGGCGCGCCGAAGGCCGGCCCGACCTTGAGCGGGCGGCCGGCACGATGGACGACAACGGCCCGACCCACACCCGCACGACCTTGACCAACGGCCTCATGCGGCGCCTCATGTAGGCCATGCCCGTCCACACCGAGCACCACCTCTATCCGTCGATCCCGTTCCACAGCCTGCCGGACGCCCATACCGCGATGCGCGCGCGGCCCGGCGTGCCGCAGAGGGGCGACAACCGCTGGCAGGTCGGCTTCGTGCGGACGCTGCGCCCGTGAGCGGCTGGGCGACGGCCACCGGAACCTTCGAACTCGGTGACCTGACGCTTCAGTCGGGGGCGGTGCTGCCGGGCGCGCAGCTGCGCTGGAAGACGCACGGCACCCTGTCGCCCGGGCGCGACAATGTCGTGCTCTACCCGACGAGCTACGGAGCCCAGCATCCGGACCTCGAATGGCTGATCGGCCCCGACGGGGTGCTGGATCCCAACCGCTGGTTCATCGTCATCCCCGACATGTTCGGCAACGGGCTGTCGTCGAGCCCGTCGAACACCCCGGACTGGCCCGCCCTCGTCACCGCTTGGGACAACGTCCACGCGCAGCGCCGCCTGCTCGCCGAGATGTGGGGGATCGAGCGCCTGCACGCCGTCTACGGCTGGTCCATGGGGGCCCAGCAGGCCTATCACTGGGCCGCCCTGTTCCCCGACCGCGTGGCCCGCGCGGTGATCAATTGCGGCAGCGCCCGCACCGCCACCCACAACCGCGTGTTCCTGAAGGGCCTCATGGCGGTGCTGGAGGCGGCGCCGGAGCATGGCGGCGGGGGCCGCTTCTCGGCCGAGCCGGCCGCCGCCCTCCGGGCCTTCGGGCGCATCTATGCGGGCTGGGCGCTCAGCCAGGACTTCTACCGGGCGGACCTCCACCGCACCGCGCTCGGCGCCCCGGACCTCGACAGCTTCCTGCGCACCGACTGGGAGGAACGCTTCGCCCGCCGCCCCGCGGCCGATCTCTACGCGCAGCTCTGCACCTGGGAGGCGGGCGACATCAGCCGCGACCTGCGCTACGGCGGCGATCTCACCCGGGCGCTCAACGCGATCACCGCCCGGCTGCTGCTGATGCCGGGCGAGACGGATCTCTACTTCCGCGTCGCCGACAACGCCGCCGAGCTGCCGCATCTGCGCGACGCCGTCCTGCAGCCGATCCCGAGCATCTGGGGCCACCGCGCCGGCAACCCGTCGATCAACCCGGCCGATGCCACCTTTCTCCGCGACACCGTGCGGGCCTTCCTCGCCACGGCCGAAGCGGGCGCGCCCTGATCGGGCGCGGAGAGCGGTGACGCGCCGGCCTCAGGGCGTGCGCCGCATCAGACCGCTTCCCGGTTGAGCCGAACCACAAGCTGATCGGCGAACTTCGCCGCCGCGACGGAGAGCGATCGCCCGCGCAACTGCGCGAGGACCAGCGTCATCGGCGTCAGGTCGCGGAGATCGATCGGGCGGCTGTGCAGGCGCGGGTCCTGGGGGATGCCGCTCGGGATCTGCAGGCTGATGAGATCCTCCCGCAGGACGAGGTTGCGGAGGAATTCGAGCGAGCCCGACTCGACGACCGGCCGGAGCTCGACCCCGCGCCGGGCCAGGGCATGCTCGATGTGATGGCGGATGGCGAGCGAGTGGTCGGGCAGGGCCAGGGCATGGCCGAGGCAGTCGCGCAGCCGGACCGGCCCGGTCTCCGACGCCAGCGGATGCCCCGTGCGCATCAGCGCGCAGAGGGTCTGGTGTCCGGAGAAGAGCGGATGCAGCTCCGCCGAAGGCGGCGGTTGCAGGATCAGGGCGAGATCGGCCTCGAACGCCGCCAGGGCCGTCACGGCCTGCGCGTGATCGCGAACCTGGACCATGAAGCCGACCTGGGGGAACCGGGCCCGGTAGGCCTCGACCTCCTCGGGCACCACCTGCGTGACGAAGGCTTGGCTGCAGGCGAGCGACACGTGACCGCGGCGCACCCCCGAAAGATCGGCGATCTGCGACCTCACCCGGTCGAGATCCGCCACTTGGTCGCGGATGTGCCGCGCGAAGAGCTCGCCGGCCGCGTTGAGCCGCATCCCCTGCGGCAGGCGCTCGAAGATCGGCGTGCCGAGCTCGTATTCGAGATCCTGGATCTGCCGCGTCAGGGCCGAGGGCGTCAGGTTCAGCCGCTCCGCGGCGCGCCGGATCGAGCCGGCACGTGCGACCTCGGCGACGTAGGTGACGGTGCGCAGGTGCTTCACGCTGGCATCGTGCGCCCCCGTTGCCGAGAAAGCAACGACACGCTCAGAAAATAGCACTTCCTTGCAACAGGGAGCGCACCTAGCGTCACGGCGATAGCGATCCTGCAGGAGCCGTTCGATGATCCGTCGCCGCACCCTTCTGGCCGGTCTCGGGGCCGGCTTCGCCCTCGGTCCCCTGTCGCGGGCACGCGCCGCGGGCACGCCGGTCACGATCCGGATGGGCTCGCTCAAGCTGATCCACTCGATCGCGCCGAGCTTCTACGAGCGCTTCACCCCCGCGGGCGTGACCGTGGAGGTGGTGCCCTTCGAGAGCCCCACCGAGTGCAAGAACGCCGTGGTCACCAAATCGGTGGATTTCGGCACCTTCGGCATCGCCGCCGCGACGCTGGGCGCCGCCGCCGGCGAGCCGCTCGTGGTGATCGCCTCCACCTGCAACCGCGGGATGGCGGTGATCGCCAAGAAGGGCTCCGACATCCACGCCATCAAGGACCTGCGCGGCAAGCGCGTCGCGATCTGGCCCGGCAGCACCCAGGAGGTCTTCGTCCTGGAGCGGATGCGCATGGAGGGGCTGTCCGTGAAGGACATCACCCCCGTGCGCGTCTCCTTCTCGGAGATGCATATCGCGCTCGCCCGCGGCGACGTCGACGCCTATGTCGGCGCCGAGCCGGGGCCCGGCGTCAGCCTCGCCTCGGGCGTCGGCCAGCTCGTCGAGTACCCCTACGGCACCGAGATGGGCGCGCTGAACATGGTGTTCGGCGCCCACCGCGACACGCTGGCCGAGCGGCCCGACCTCGTCCGGACCATGCTGGAGATCCACCGCAAGGCGACGGACTTCGCGGCCGGCGACCGCGACGCGATGATCGCCATGGCGGTGGCCAAGCTCGGGCAGAAGCGCGAGGCGCTGGAACTCTCGGCCCCGAACGTCGAGCTGACCTGGCGCCTCGGGCCGAACGAGGTCCGGCAGGCCGACGCCTACGCGCAGCACATGCTGGCGCTCAAGCAGATCAAGCGGCTGCCGGAGCCCGGCTTCATCGACACCCGCTTCGTCGACGCGCTGGGGCGGGCGTGAGCACCGGCATCGAGGCCGGCGCCCTGCCGGCAGCGGCGCCGGTGACGCCGGCCCCGGCCCGCGGGGCCGGCCGGGCCGGGGCCGGGCTCGCCCACCTGCGCCGGCTGGCCCTCGCCTGCGTGGTGCCGGCCGTGCTCGTCGCGGTCTGGCAGGTCAGCACCGCGGGCCGACCCTACAGCCTGATCCCGCCCCCCGCGGAGGTCTGGGCCGAGATGCGGGACCTCGCTGTCGGGGGTGTCAACGACGACGCGTTCAGCGGCACGCTCTGGACCCATCTCGCGGCGTCGCTGAGCCGGGTCTATGGCGGCTTCGCGCTGGCCGCCGCCGCCGCCCTGCCGCTCGGCCTGCTGATCGGCCGCGTGCCCCTGATCCGGGCGCTGCTGGACCCCGTCCTGCAGGTGCTGCGCCCCGTCCCGGTCACCGCGTGGCTGCCGCTGGCCATGATCCTGTTCGGCCTCGGGCCGCGCTCGGCCTTCTTCCTCGTGTTCCTCGGGGCGTTCTACCCGATCCTGGTCAACACCGTGTTCGGGGTCCGCTCGGTGGAGCCGCGCCTGTTCGAGGCGGCCGCGATGCTGGGCTGCACCGGCCCGGCGCAGTTCGTCCGGGTGGTGCTGCCGGCGGCGCTGCCATCGATCTTCACCGGCCTGCGGCTCGGCCTCGGCTTCGCCTGGGTGGTGATCGTGGTCGGCGAGATGACCGGGGTCCAGACCGGCCTTGGCGCGATCATCATGGAAGCGCGCCAGCTCTCGCGCACCGAGATCGTGATCTGCGGCATGGCGGTGATCGGGGTCGCGGGCTTCGTGTCCGACTGGCTGGTCATGCAGCTCGGCCGCCGGCTGCTCGCCTGGAGCCCCAATCATGGCTGATCCGACGATCCCGATCCTCGACATGCGGGCGGTCTCCAAGACCTACGCGGCCGGCGGCCGCCGGACCGAGGCCCTGCGCGAGGCGAACCTCACCGTGGGACGCGGCGAGTTCGTCTGCCTGCTCGGCGCCTCGGGCTGCGGGAAGTCGACGCTGCTGCGGGTCGCCGCCGGCTTCGAGGCCCCGACCGCCGGGGAGGCCCTGATGTGGGGCAAGCCGATCGCCGGGCCGGGGCCGAGCCGCGGCATGGTCTTCCAGGATTACGGCCTGTTCCCGTGGCTCACCGTGCGCGACAATATCGGCTTCGGCCCGAAGGCCCGCGGGCGGCCCGCCGCCGAGGTGCGCGACACCGCCGAGCGCTACATCGCGCTGGTCGGCCTCCAGGCCTTCGCCGACGCCTACCCGCACCAGCTCTCGGGCGGGATGAAGCAGCGGGTCGCCATCGCGCGGGTGCTCGCCAACGAGGCCGAGGTCGTGCTGATGGACGAGCCCTTCGGGGCGCTCGACGCCATGACCCGCGAGCGGCTGCAGGACGAGCTGCTCGATCTCTGGTCGCGGACGGGGCTGACGATCCTGTTCGTCACCCACGCCATCGAGGAGGCGATTTTTCTCGCCGACCGCATCGTGATGATGTCGCCCGGCCCCGGCCGGATCGAGGCGATCCATCCGGTCGAGCTGCCGCGGCGGCGCGACGTGTCGAGCCCGGCCTTCAACGACCTGCGCCGGATGCTCGCGGCCCAGCTCCACAGCCACCACGCCCCGCGGGCCGCCGCCTGATGGACACCGCCCCCGACGATCCCCGCCGGCCCGAGAACCGGCTCGCCTACCGCGCCGCCGTGGACCGGCCGCGCCTGACCCTGCCCGGGGGCAAGCACGTCGCCGTCTGGCCGGTGGTCAATGTCGAGCACTGGCTCATCGACCATCCGATGCCGCGCCAGATCCTGGTGCCGCCGACCGCCGCGAGCCTGCTCCCGGACATCCCAAACTGGGCGTGGCACGAGTACGGGATGCGGGTCGGCTTCTGGCGCTTCCTCGAGGCTTTTTCCAGCCGCGGCATCCGCCCGACCCTGTCGATCAACGACTCGGTCTGCACGGCCTATCCCCGCATCGCCGAGGCCGCCCATGCGGCCGGCTGGGAGTTCATGGCCCACGGCTTCCATCAGGTTCCGACCCACCGGGTCGAGGACCAGCCGGAGATGATTTCTCGCACCATCGCGGCGATCACCGCGACCACGGGGCGTCCGCCGCGCGGCTGGCTGGGGCCGGGCCTCACCGAAACCCTCGACACGCCCGACCACCTGCACGCGGCCGGCGTCGACTATGTCGGCGACTTCGTGGTCGACGATCGGCCCTGTCGGGTGGCGACACGCACGGGGTCCCTCGTGGCTCTGCCCTACTCGGTGGAGCTGAACGACATCCCGTTGCTCGCCATCCAACACCACCGGGCCGACGAGTTCGTGGAGCGGGCGCTCGCCAACCTCGACCGCCTCGCCGCCGAGGCGGCGGGTCCCGGTCCCCTCGGCGGCGCCAAGGTGATGGGCTTCGCGATCCACCCCTACATCACCGGCGTCCCGCACCGGATCGGCCTGCTGGAGCGACTGCTCGACGCGATCCTGGCGCGCAGCGACGCGGTGTTCATGCAGGGGGGCGAGATCCTCGACTGGTACCGCGCCACCGGCGACGAATCCTGAGCAGCGACCCGAGGAACCGCCGTGCCGCCCTTCCCGACGATCCCGCTCCTGCACGCGGCCTACGCCGACGGCCGCGACCCGCGCACCGTCGTGGCCGAGGCCTACCGCCGGCTCGCCGCGGTTGACGACCCCGGCATCTTCCTGGCCCTGGTGCCGGAGGCCGAGGCGCTGGCGCAGGCGGCCGCGCTCCCGCCCTTCGACCCCGTGTCGAGGCCGCTCTGGGGCGTGCCCTTCGCCGTCAAGGACAACATCGACGTGGCCGGCCTGCCGACCACCGCGGCCTGCCCGGACTTCGCCTACACCCCGACCGAGACCGCGCCCGCCGTGGCCCGATTACAGGCGGCCGGGGCGATCCTGATCGGCAAGACAAACCTCGACCAGTTCGCCACCGGCCTCGTCGGCCTGCGCACGCCCGACCCGGTCCCGCGCAACGCCATCGATCCGGCCTACGTGCCGGGGGGCTCCAGCAGCGGCTCGGCCGTCGCGGTCGCCCACGGAATCGTCACCTTCGCCCTCGGGACCGACACGGCGGGCTCGGGGCGTGTGCCGGCGGCGCTCAACAACGTCGTCGGTCTGAAACCCTCCCTGGGGTCGATCTCCAGCCGCGGCATGCTGCCGGCCTGCCGGACCCTCGATACGCTCTCCGTGTTCGCCGGCACCGTCGCCGACGCCGACGCCGCCTTCCGGGTCATGCTGGGCTTCGACAGCGCCGATCCCTGGTCGCGGGCCTTGCCGGTGCCGCCCGCACCGGCCGGCCTTCCACCGGGCCTGCGGCTGGGCCTTCCCGATGCGGCGAGCCTCCGTTTCGGCGGCGACGGCCACTCGGAGGCGGCCTTCGCGGCGACGATTGCCGATCTGGAGACCCTCGCCGGGGCGGCGCTGCCGGTCGATTTCGCGCCGATGTTCGCCGTCGCGGCCCTGCTCTACGACGGGCCCTGGGTCGCCGAGCGCTACGCGGCGATCCGGCCGATCATGGAGACGCGCCCCGAGATCCTGCACCCGACGACGCGGGCGGTGATCGCCGCCGCCGGGCGCTACAACGCCGCCGACGCCTTCGCGGGTCTCTACAGCTTGGCGGAACTGCGACGGCACGCGGACGCGGTCTGGGACCGGGTCGACGTGCTCGCCGTGCCGACCTATCCGCGTCCCCAGACCTGCGCGGCGGTGGCCGCCGACCCGATCGGCCCGAACAGCGAGCTCGGCACCTACACCAACTTCGTCAACCTGCTCGACTGGTGCGCCCTCGCGGTCCCGGGACGGCCCCGCGCCGACGGCTTTCCTTCAGGGATCACCCTGCTCGCGCCGCGTGGCTCCGATGGGCTCCTCGCCGCCCTGGGCGCCCGCCTGCACGCGGCCGCGGCCGGCCGGATCGGCGCGGGGGAGACGCCCGTGCCGGCCGTGGCGCCGGGTCCGGCCCGCGGATGGCCCGGCGAGATCGAACTGGCGGTCGTCGGGGCGCATCTGTCGGGCCTGCCGCTGAACCGCGAACTCGCCGCGCACGGCGCCCGGTATCTGCGGACGGTGGCGACCCGACCGGAGTACCGCCTCTACGCCCTGCCCGGCGGACCGCCGCATCGTCCCGGATTGCTCCGGGTGGCCGAGGGCGACGGCGGCGCGATCGAGACGGAGGTCTGGGCCTTGCCGCCCGCCGCCTTCGGGGCCTTCGTGGCGGCCATCCCGGAACCGCTCGGGATCGGCACCCTGCGGCTCGCCGACGGGACCGCGCCGAAGGGCTTTCTGGTGGAGACGGCGGGCGTCGCGGGGGCCGCCGACATCACGCAGTTCGGCGGCTGGCGCCGCTACCTGGCCAGCCGCGCCGCGGCATAGCTGATTGGGCGATGCCAAAATCCACTCCGATGCGGTCGCAGCGCCGATCCACGCGCGCCTGACAAGCGCCCGCAAACCCAAGCGTACGGAGACCGCAGAACCGAGCGCCGGTTACGTGAATCGGCGGCCGCCGGCCCGGATCGCGGGCTTCGCGGCACGAAAGCGCCGCGGTCGGCCCGTCGCGGTCGGTCCGCTTCTTGCTGATCCTCCGCCCGAAGAGTGCCCCGAGGCTGCCGAACCGGGAGACCCTGCATGCGTCGATCCCTGCACACGGACGAGGAGATCGCCTTCCTGCTGGACGAGGCCGCGCGGGGCATACCGATCGCCGCGATCTGCGCCAGCGCCCATGTCTCGCTCGGCACCTTCTACCGCTGGCGAAGACGCCTCGGCGGCCTGAAGCCCGCCGGTGTGGCCCGGCTCGATCAGGTCGAGCGGGAGAATGCCGGCCTCCGGGCCGAGGTGCTGCGGCTTCGGGCAGCCCTGCTCGTCCAGCCGGGGCGCGGGGCACCGGCCACGACGGAGCGCGCGAGCCTGAGCCAGCCGCCGCACCATCGCGGCGCCCAAGCCTGTGTCGGCCGGTTCGCCTTCGGACGCAGTGCGAACTGAGGCGGTCTCCATCTGCAGGAATCGGGTGAGGCGTTCCTCCCCGTCATCGCGAGCGCAGCGAAGCGACCCAGGGCAGCGGGACCGTTGAACGGAGCGCTGCTGGATTGCTTCGCTGCGCTCGCAAAGACGGAGGAGGCAGCATCAGCCGAGAATGCGCTCAGGCGGCCCCGGACGTCGACGCGAGGGCAGTCTTGGGCATCAGCATGTGCACGCCCTTGTTGCCGTCGACCGTCTGGGTGATCCGCAGGTTCCCGGCGAGCGAGCACAGCATGTAGGCCTGGTTGCGGGTGAGGCTGGTGCGTGCGCAGACGAGGCGCACCATCTCGCGCACGGCCTGGCGCATCGCCTCGTCGAGGCTCTCGTGCAGGCCGATCGACATCAGGTCGGTGGGCGTCTCGGCGAAGGGCCACGCGCCTGGGAGATCCTTGCGCACGGTGAGGCGGAACGTGCCGGTCAGCCCGGTCTCCAGGGCAGTGATGCAGACCTCGCCGTCGCCCTGCACGCCGTGGCCGTCGCCCGCGTAGAATCCGCCGCCGGGGTTGAACACCGGCAGGTAGAGGGTCGTGCCGACCTTCAGTTCCTTGTTGTCCATGTTGCCGCCGAAGGCACGGGGCACCGGGCTGCCGACCCGGCCCCAGGCGGGGGGCGGGGCGGTGCCCATGATGCCGAAGAACGGGTCGAGGGGCAGCTCCGTGCCCCAGGGCAGGCGGCAGAGGCCGCGGGCGGTGTCGATGTCGGCGTGGACGGTCTCGTACTCGGTGAACTCGTCCGGCAGGGTGCCGAGGAGCGGCAGGATCGCCACGAAGCCCCAGTCGAGGCGGAACTTCAGGTCGAGGATGTCGACCTGCAACATGTCGCCTGGCTCGGCGCCCTCCACGTGGACGGGGCCGGTGACGAAGTGCGGGCCGGGGCCCCGCTCCAGGGTGTCGAGGGCGTGGAGCAGGTCGGCCGGCACCCGGGCGGGGTCGGGGTGGAGCGACTCGCGCCCGCCCGCCGGATGCGAGTGCAGGGTGACGGTGTCGCCCGATTTCACGGTCAGCACGGGCGGCAGCGCGGCGTCGAAATAGCCGAGCACCATGGTCTCGGGCGTCGCGGGGATCTCGTGATGGGTCGACACGGCGGCTCCTTCTACGGATGTCAGACGGCGATGTGACGGGTGAGGGCTTCGGGGTTCAGCACCTTCGGATCGCCGCGCTCGACGACGCTGCCGCGGGACAAGACCACCACGGAATCGGCGACCCGGAGGGCGAAATCGAGATACTGCTCCACGAGCAGCACGGTGATCCGGCCCTTGAGCCCGGCAATCACCGCCTCGATCGCGGCGACGATCGAGGGCTGGATGCCCTCGGTCGGCTCGTCGAGGAGGAGCGCGCGAGGCCGGGTGGCGAGCGCCCGGGCGATGGCGAGCTGCTGCTGCTGGCCGCCCGAGAGGTTGCCGCCCGGACGGTGCCAGAGGCCGCGCAGCGCCGGGAACAGGGCGACCGCCTCGTCAATTGCGTCGGTCCGCTCCAGCCCGTGGGCCCGGGCCGCCACCCGCAGATTCTCGGCGACGGTCAGGTCGGGAAAGATCTCGCGCCCCTGCGGCACGTAGGCGAGGCCCGAGCGGGCGCGCCGGTCGGGCGACAGGCGCGTCAGCTCGGTCCCGTCGAGGGCGATCCGGCCGCGGCTTTCCGGGATCAGGCCGGTGAGGCAGCGCAGCAGCGTAGTCTTGCCGGCGCCGTTGCGGCCGAGCACGGCGAGGCAGGCGCCCGGCTCGACGTCGAGGCCGATCCCGCGCAGCACCTGCGCGCTGCCGTAATGCTGGTCGAGCCCCTCGACGGCGAGGCGTGCGGGCGGAGATGCACACGCTTGCGTCATCGGCCGAGGAACACCTCGATCACCCGGGCGTCGTGGCGGGCACCTGCCATGCTGCCCTCGTAGAGGGTCCGGCCCTCGTGCAGCACCGTCACCCGGTCGGCGATGGCCTCGACGAAGCCCATGTCGTGCTCGATCACCAGGATCGCCCGGTCCGGCCGGCGCAGGCTCCGGATCAGCGCGGCGGTCTGGGCGGTCTCGGCGTCGGAGAGCCCGGCCACGGGCTCGTCGAGCAGGAGCAGCGCCGGCTCGGCGGCGAGCACCATGCCGATCTCCAGCCACTGCTTCTCGCCGTGGGCGAGGCGGCCGGCCGGCACCGCGGCGCGGGGTCCGAGGCCGATCTCGCCGAGGACGGAGGCGATGCGGGCGGGCCGCTCGCGGGCGGGGAGCGCGGGCCCGCAGCCGATCTCCAGGTTCTCGTGCACGGTGAGCGCGGGGAAGACGCTAGGCTTCTGGAACTTGCGCCGCACGCCGGCCTTCGCGATCTCGGCCTCGGAGCGCTGGGTGAGATCGACGAGATCGCCGAGCATCACCCGGCCGGAGACCGGCTTGGTGACGCCTGAGATCACGTCGAGCAGCGTGGTCTTGCCGGCGCCGTTCGGGCCGATCACCGCCCGCACCTCGCCGGGATCGACGGCGAGCGAGACGGCATCGAGCGCCGTGAACCGGCCGAAGGCGACGGTGAGGGCCTCGACCACGAGGGCGGTCATCGGGCGCCCCGCAGCCAGGTCGGGCGCGGGCGCCAGCCCACGAGGTCGAGGAGGCCGTTCGGCAGGACCAGCACCACGACGAGCACCAGCCCGGACAGGATGAACGGCCACGCCTCCGGCATCGCGGCGCTGAGCCAGAACTTCAGGCCGTTGACCAGGATCGCGCCGATCACCGCGCCGCCGAGCCGGCCCAGCCCGCCGATCGCCACCCAGACGGCGATCTCGATGGACAGGTCCGGCGCCAGCACCCGCGGGTTGATGATGCCGACCTGCGGCACGTACAGGATGCCGGCGAGCGCCGCGATCATGGCCGAGAGGCACCAGATCCCGAGCTTGAGCCGGGTGGTGCTGTAGCCCAGCGTGCGCAGGCGGGTCTCGTCGTCGCGGCAGGCGAGCATCCGCCGCCCGATCGCGCTGCCGACCAGGAGCCGCGCGCCGGCCAGCACCGCCGCCAGCGTCAGGAGGGCGGCGACGGCGAGCCCCGTGACGACGCCGGGGGAGCCCATCGGCCAGCCAAACAGCAGCGGAAAGCCGGTCATGCCGTTGTTGCCGCCGAGCCCGGTATCGTTGCGGTACATCAGCAGCATGGCGACGTAGACGAGCGCCTGGCTGATGATCGAGAAGTAGACGCCGTTCACCCGCGAGCGGAACGAGGCGAGCCCGAACACGAAGGCGACGAGGCCGGCGAGCGCCAGGGCGAGGACGAAGGCGTAGGCCGCGTTGTCGAGGCCGGCCCAGTAGGCCGGCAGGCTCTTCCAGCCCATGAACTGCACGAAGTCCGGCAGCACGCCGGTCACGGCCACGCCGTGGGCCAGCAGGTGCATGGCGCAGACATAGCCGCCGATGGCGAAGAACAGCCCGTGCCCCAGGCTGAGGATCCCGAGATAGCCCCAGACCAGATCCAGCGACACGGCGAGGATCGCGAAGGCGGCGAGCTGACCCACCGCGTTGACGAGATACGGGGCGGGCGGTGCCACGAAGAGCCCGACCGCGGCCGCGAGGCAGAGCCCGACGAGGCCGGCGACCAGGGGATCGCGCACGGCGCGGCGTCCCGGTCCGGCGGGGGCGGCGAGGGCGGTCTGCACGGCGCCGCTCATCGCCGCCGCCGCACGGCGAACAGCCCCTCGGGCCGGCGCTGCAGGAACAGGATGATGCCGACGAGCACGATCACCTTGGCGGCGACCGCGCCGGAGATCGGCTCGATCAGCACGTTGGCGCCGCCGACGCCGAGGGCCGCCACCAGGGTCCCGACGAGGCTGCCGACGCCGCCCAGCACCACGACCATGAAGCTGTCGACGATGAAGCCCGAGCACATGCCGGGGTTGACGCTGTAGATCGGGCAGAGCGCCACCCCGGCGAGGCCTGCGAGCCCCGAGCCCAGCCCGAAGGCGAGGCGGTCGACCCGGCGGGTCGGCAGGCCGAGGCAGGCCGCCATGTCGCGGTTCTGGGTGACGGCGCGGATGTCGAGCCCGAGCGGCGTGCGGCGCAGGATCAGGAGCGTCAGGACGAGGGTCGCCGCCGCGAAGCCGATGGCGAACAGCCGGTTCCAGGTCATGACGAAGTCGGCGTAGAGGGGAACGCCGCCGCTGACATAGGCCGGCATGACGAATTGCAGGTTCTGGGTGCCGACCGTCACGCGCACGAGGTTCACCAGGAACAGGCTCACCGCCCAGGTGGCCAGCAGGCTCATGAGCGGCCGTCGGTAGAGGTGGTGCAGGATCAGCGCCTCGACCGTGATCCCCACCAGGGCGACCGCCCCGAAGGCGACCGGGATGGCGGCGAGCAGGTAGAGGTCGAGCAGGCCGGGGGCGAGGCGGCGGAAGGCCTCCTGCACGCCGTAGGTGGCGTAGGCGCCGAGCATGATGAACTCGCCCTGGGCGAGGTTGATCACGCCCATCAGCCCGAAGATGATCGCGAGCCCGGCCGCCGCCATGAACAGGATGCTGGCGAAGCTCAGGCCGTTGTAGACGACCGCGAGCCCGTCGCCGATCGCCACCGCGCGGGTGACCTTGGCGAGCCCCGCATCCAGCGCCGCCCGGAAGGCCGGGTCGGAGGCGTAGGCCGGATCGCTCTTGAGCGCCGCGAGGCGCGCCTCAGCGGCCCCGGACGGGCTCGCGGCCACGGCGGCGATCGCCGCCCGGCGCCGGGCCGGATCGGGCGACGACAGGGCGGCCGCCTGGGCGAGGCCGGCGATGGTCGCCTTCAGCGTGGCATCGGTCTCCGCGTCCCGCGCCCGGTCGAGCACGGAAGCCGGAACGGTGGCGATGCGCCGCTCGAGCACCGCCAGCCCGGCGCTGCGGGCCGCCGGATCCGGGCCGGTCAGCAGGGCCACGGTGCCGCGCGCGGTCTCCACGGCTGCGCGCTGGCGTAGGCCGAGGACCGGCGCGCGCGCCTCGGCGGCCGGACGCGGCGCGCCGCTGACCGCATCGCGCCCCTCGGATGCGCCCGGGCGGTCGAGCAGGAGTGCGCCCTCCGCCGGGCAGGCGAGACGGCGCTCGGCCAGCGCGCCGAGGAGCCCGCCGGCATAGGCGAGGTCGTCGGCCGCCAGATCGCCGCCGGCTTGCACGAGACCCTCGGCCGCGCGGACCTGCGCGGCGCCGTCCCCGCACAGACCCGCCGCGAAGGCCGCCCGGTCGATTGGCGCGGCGGAGGCCGGAAACGTCAGCAGCGCCAGACAGCAGAGGGCCAGGAGCGCGCGGAGCCGATCAGCCATAGGGGCTGAACGGGACCGGCTTGGGGGCGTCCGGGGATTGCCAGAGGACGTCGAAGCCGCGCTTCTCGTTGACCGAGCCGATGAACACGCCGCGGGAGACGTAATTGTTCTCCCCCGTCATGGTCAGCGTGTAGCCCGACGGGTCGTCGAAGCTGAGCCCCGCGAAGGCCTTGCGCACCTCCGGCACCGCGAAGGAGCCGGCCTTGGCGGCGGCGAGCGCCCAGAGGTTGACGCTGTCATAGGCCGAGACCATCGGGTCGATCACCGTGTCGGCGCTGAACGGGACGTTCTTGGCCTTCACGTAGGCGGCCCAGTCGGCGAGGAACTTCTGATTCCGCTCGCCCTTGGCGGCCTGGAGATAGGCCCAGCAGTTCAGGTGGCCGACGAGCTTGGCGGTATCGAGCCCCTCAAGGTCCGCCTCCACCATGTCGAGGCCGAGAATCGGCACGTCGGTGGCGCTGATGCCCTGGTTGGCGAATTCGCGCAGGAAGTCGGGGATCGAGGAGCCCACGACGGTGAGCACCACGATCGCCTGGCCGCCCGGCTGGCTGGCGAAGCTGCGGACCTGATTCACCAGCGTCTGGAAGTTCGAGAAGCCGAACGGCACGTATTCCTCGCGCCACGCGCTCTCGGGAATACCCTTGCTCTTCCAGTAGCCCTTGAGCTGCTTGTTGATCGTGCGCGGCCAGACGTAGTCCGAGCCGATCATGAAGAACCGCTTCGCCCCGACCCCGTCCGGGCCCATCAGGTAATCGACCGCCGGCAGCACCGAGCTCGCGGGCGGCGAGTTCACGTAGACGACGTTCTTGGAGTTCTCGTCGCCCTCGAAGTGCAGCGGGTAGAACAGCAGCCCGTCATTCTGCTCGACCACCGGCAGCACCGACTTGCGCGACACGGAGGTCCAGCAGCCGAACAGGGCCGCGACCTTCTCCTGCTGGAGCATCTGCCGCCCGACCTGCGCGTAGAGCGGCCAGTCGGAGGCGGGATCGGAGGTCAGCACCTCGATCTGGCGGCCGTTGACGCCGCCGCGCCCGTTGATCGCGTCGGCGGCCATGCGGACCACGTGGTTCAGCCGGCCCTCAAGATTGGCCATCGTGCCCGAGGACGAGAACAGGCAGCCGAGCTTGACGGTGTCGGCGGCGAAGGCCGGCCGGATGAGGGCCGGGGCCGCAAGCAGCGCCGCCGTGCCCGAGATGCCTGTGCCCAAGACGCCGCGTCGCGTGAGATGCGTCATCGACCCCGAAGCTCCCATGGATGGACCTGGCGATTGTCGGCCGAGGTCCGGGGGACGGGAAGGTCAAAGAGGCTGCAGGCCGGCATGGGCCTTGCGCATATTGGCAGCATTTGTGCGCGCTGCGGGCGGTCCTGTGCCGAGAACGTCAAAATTCTCGTATCGGGTGTCGAACTGGTGTCGCCCGTAGTGCGTCGACGGGATGCCTGCATCCAGCGACCGCATCAATCGGAAGCCGTGTCCGACCGCGCGCGGACGGACGCGCCGGTCGGGGTGCCCTCGCCGGACGCGGCGCGGACCGGCGAGCGTGCCGGCGAAGCCGTGGGCTGCCGGGTGGCCGGATCTCCGCGACGCCGGCACGAAAGTGGCAGGATGGCGCCGTCGCGGTCCGCCCCGGGCCCGCGCACCGGGAGCGGCGGGATGGACACGGTATCGGCGATCGGCACGGCGGTCCGCGCGCAGCGCGGCCGGGTGGCGGCTTTGTTCGACGACCTCGCCCGGTGCGGCCGGACCGATCCCGGGTTCACGCGGGCCTCCTACAGTCCGGAGGAGAGTGCGGCGCACGGGGTGGTGACGCGCAGCGCCGCCGCTCTCGGCCTCGCGATCGGGCGGGATGCGGCCGCCAACACCACCCTGACGCTGCCGGGGCGGGACCGGAGCCTGCCGCCGATCCTGATCGGCTCCCACCTCGACACCGTGGCCCACGGCGGCAATTTCGACGGCGCCGCCGGGGTGGTGGCCGGCCTCGCCGCCGTCGCGGCGCTCCGCGAGCTGGGGCTGACCCCGGCGCGCGACATCACCGTCATGGGCATCCGCGCCGAGGAGAGCGTCTGGTTCCAGGTGTCCTACATCGGCAGCCGGGCGGCCCTCGGAACCCTGCCGGACGGGGCGCTCGACGCCGCCCGGATCGACAGCGGCCTCAGCCTCGCCGCGCACATCGCCCGGGAGGGCGGCGACCCGGAGGCGCTGCGCAGCGGCCCGCCCGCCCTCGACGCCGCCGCGATCCACGCCTTCCTGGAGGTGCATATCGAGCAGGCGCCGAGCCTGGAGGAGGCCGGGATCCCGGTGGGCCTCTGCACGGGGATCCCCGGCAACGTCCGCTACCCCGACGTCCGGATCCTTGGGCGCTACGACCATGTCGGAACGCCCCGCCGCTTCCGCCGCGATGCAGCCATGGCGGGCGCCGAGATCGCCCTAGCCCTCGACCGGGTCTGGGCGGAGCGCGAGGCGGCCGGCTGCCCGATGGCCGTCACCTTCGGCCGGTTCCACACCGATGCCGCGGCCCACGGCCTGACCACCGTCCCCGGCGAGTTCCGGTTCAGCCTCGACATGCGGGCCTACGCGGCCGAGGTGCTGTCGGCCTTGGAGGCCGCATTCCTGGCCGCCGTGACGGACGTGTCGGAGCGCCGCGGTGTCACGGTGGCCCTTGGGCCCCGCGCCGAGGCGGGCGTCGGCGCGGTTTCGCCCCGGATCCGCGACGGGCTCGCGGCGGCCGCGGACGCGCTCGGCATCGCCACCCGGCCCCTCGGCAGCCCGGCCTCGCACGACGCCGCCGCCTTCGCCAAGGCCGGCGTGCCGATGGCCATGCTGTTCGTGCGCAACGCCAACGGCAGCCACAACCCCGACGAGGCCATGGCGATCGACGACCTTCTCGACGCCGTCGCGATCCTCACCACCTGGCTGGCGGCGGAGACCTGCGCCGGCTGAGGGCGGGCCTCATCATGCGGCGAATCGCGCGAGGCCGCCGACGGGCGTGCCGACCACCGCGTCGTCGCGCATCACGAGGTGGCCGCGCACGAGCGTGGCGACGGGCCAGCCGGTGACCTCGGTGCCGGCGAAGGGCGTCCAGCCGCAGGGCGAGACGATCCAGGATTCCTCGATCCTGCGGCGCGCCTTCAGGTCCACGAGGGTGAAGTCGGCGTCGTAGCCGGCGGCGATCCGGCCCTTGCCGCGGAGCCCGTAGACGCGGGCCGGCCCGGCCGCCATCAGGTCGACGAGGCGGGCGAGCGGCAGGCGCCCGGCCGCGACGTGGTCGAGCATGATCGGCACCAGGGTCTGGACCCCGGTGAGGCCGGCCGGGCAATCCGGCCAGGGCCGTTCCTTGGCGGCCCGCGCATGGGGCGCGTGATCGCTGCCGATCGTGTCGACGGTCCCGTCGCGCACGGCCGCCCAGGCGGCCGCCCGGTGGCGCTCGTCGCGGATCGGCGGGTTCATGACGCCGAAGCCACCGAGGGTGTCGTAGCAGTCCGGGGCCACCTGCGTGAGGTGATTGACCAGCACCTCCACGGTGGCGACGTCGCGGAAATCGCGCAGGTAGGCGAGTTCCTCGGCGGTGGAGACGTGCAGGATATGGGTCGCCCGGCCGGTCTTCCGCGCCAGCGCCATGAGGCGGCGCGTGCCCAGGAAGGCGCATTCCGGGTCGCGCCATTCCATGTGGGTCCGGTACGGCTGGCCCCGGCTGAACAGCGGCTTGCGGGCCTGGAGCCGGTCCTCGTCCTCGCTGTGGAAGGCCATGCGCCGGTGGCCGGCGCGCATGGCGCGTTCGAGATGCGCGTCGTCCTCGATCATCAGCGCCGCCGTGGAGCTGCCGGCGAAGACCTTGACGGCGCAGACGCCCGGCGCGCGCTCCAGCGCGGCGAGCGCGTCGATATTGGCCTTCGTGCCGGCCACGTAGAGGCCGATGTCGCACCAGCTCCGGCCCGCAACGTAGTCGCGCTTCCACGCGAGGCGCTCGGTATCGGCGATCGGCGGGACGGTGTTGGGCATGTCGAACAGGGTGGCGATCCCGCCCAGCACCGCGGCCCGCGTGCCGGTCTCGATCGTCTCCACCGCCGGGTCGCCGGGGTCGCGCAGGTGGACGTGGCTGTCGATCAGGCCGGGCAGGACGTGCAGGCCTGCCGCGTCGATCACCGCCTCCGCGGTCGCGCCGGCCGGGGTCGCGAGGGCCGCGATGCGCCCGTCGCGGATGCCGAGATCGATCGCCTCGGTGCCCCAGGGCGTCACGCAGGTGCCGCCGCGGATCAGCAGGTCGTAGTGCATCGCCGGTGTCTCCCTACAGGTCCGCCCGGAGCAGGACCGCCCCGAGGGCCGCCGCCACCGCCTGCTGGCAGGGCTCGACGACCGGACACCCGACCGCCCGCTCGACGGCGGCCCGGTGCGGGGCCATGCCGGCGCAGCCGAGCACGATGACGTCGGCTCCGTCGCGCGCGATCAGGGTCCGGGCCGCCGCGATCAGGCGGTCGCGGATCGCCTCCCCCGCCGTCTCGTCGGCCCGGGCCTCCACCGGCCGGCTGCCGGCATAGCGTTCGCCGAGGCCCATCTGGCGGACCATCCGGCGCTGGCGCCGCACGCTGCCCTCCGAGAGGGCGACGATGCCGAAGCGCTCGCCGAGGGTGAGCGACCGGAGGAGGCCCCACTCGGCGATCCCCATCACGGGCCTGCCGCGGGCGACCTCGCGGGCCGTATGCAGGCCGGGGTCGCTGAAGCAGGCGATGACGAAGGCGTCCGCCGGATCCTCCGCGATGCGCCGGGCCAGCGGCATCACCACGGAATCCGCATCCTGCTGGGTCGCGATGCCCGCCGGCCCCTCGGGCAGATCCGTCACCGCGATGACGGGGCCGCCGGCCAGGCGCAGCGGCGTCAGCGCCGCGTCGATGGCGGCCGTCACCGCCCGGGAGGCGTTCGGGTTGATGACCAGGATGCGCGCGGGTCCGGTGGTGCCGCGATGATGCATGCCGCCTCCTGCGGAACCGACGCGCGGGCCTGCCGCTGACGACAGTGGCCCGCGCGATGCGAAACTCGGGCCGCGCTGCGCCGCGATGCCGGCCCGATCGGGCACCGATCTTGCCCGCCTCGTCGGCGCCAGAGAGAGGGTATCGATGTACGACGATGCTGCGGACAAGAGCGCCGGCGCCACCCTGGTGACGGGGGCACGGTGGGTCGTCGCCTGGGATCCCGACAGCGGCGGCCACGTTTACCGCACCGGCGCGGACGTGGTGTTCGAGGACGGCGTCCTGATCCATGTCGGTCCGGATTACGCAGGCCCCCCGCCGGCCCGGACCATCGACGCCTCCGGCTGCCTGGTCATGCCCGGCCTCGTGGACATCCACACCCACCTGTTCTCGGAGCCGATGAACAAGGGCATGTGGGACGAGGTCGGCAGCCAGCGGCTCTACAACACCTCGCTCTACGAGTACCTGCCGATCCTGCGGCCCGACGCGGAGGGCACCCGCGCCGCCTACGGGGTGGCGCTCGCCGAGTTGGCGCTCTCGGGCGTCACCACCGTTTGCGACCTCGCTTTGCCGAGCGACGGCTGGCTCGATCGCCTCGGCGCGTCGGGCCTGCGGGTCTGCATCGCCCCGATGTTCCGGTCGGGGCGATGGCTCACCCGGAACGGCCACAGCGTCGAGTACGAATGGGACGCGGCGGCGGGCCAGCGCGGCTTAGAGCAGGCGCTCGCCGAGATCGAGGCGGCGCAGCGCCACCCGAGCGGACGCCTCTCCGGCATGCTCTGCCCGGCCCAGGTCGACACCTGTACGGCGGAGCTGATGCGCGACGCCCATGCCGAGGCGGTCCGGCGCGACCTGCGGTTCCACACCCATGCGGCGCAGTCCCTGTCGGAATTCCACGAGATCACCCGCCGCACCGGGATGACGCCGATCGAGTGGCTCGACGATCTCGGCGTGCTCACGGAGCGCACGATCGTGGGCCACGGGATCTTCCTCGACGACCATCCCTGGACCCACTGGCACAGCCCGGGCTCGGACATGCGCCGCCTGGCCGAGCGCGGCGCCACGGTCGCCCATTGCCCGACGGTCTTCGCCCGCCGCGGCATCGCGCTCCACCATTTCGGCCGCTACCGCCAGGCCGGGGTGAACATGGGCATCGGCACGGACGTCTACCCGCACAACATGCTCGACGAGATGCGCCTCGTCGCGTACCTCGCCCGGGTCGTCGCCGAGAATCCCCGCGATACCCGCGCGGCGGACGTGTTCCACGCCGCCACTGTGGGCGGCGCAAGGGCGCTCGGGCGCGACGACATCGGCCGGCTCGCGCCGGGCTGCAAGGCCGACTTCGTCCTCGTCGACTGCGCGCATCCGGCCATGCGGCCGTGCCGCGATCCCGTGCAGTCGCTGATCTACTCGGCCGGCGACCGCGCGGTCCGGCAGGTCTTTGTCGGCGGCCGCGAGATCGTGCGCGACGGCCGCGCCCTGACGGTCGACTACGCGGCGGCCGCGGCGGCGCTGGAGGAGGCGCAGGGCCGTGCGCTGGCGCAGATCCGGCAGCTCGACTGGGCCGGGCGCGGCCCCGACGCCATCGCGCCGCCGACCTTCCCGGGGCTGTGAGGCCCCGGCGCCGTGATCCTCAGGCGGGCCGGACGTTCCAGAAGGTCGGAAACCCGTCGAGGATCCCAGTGAGGCGGGAGCGGTATGCGGTCGGCTGCAGGTACTGCCCGAGGGGGTAGTAGGGCACGTCCTCCATCGCCTGGAGCTGGATGTCCCGGCACAGGGCGGCGCGGGCCGCCTCGTCCGGAGCCGTGAACCACGCGTCCCGCAGGGTCTCGATCCGCGGGGTCGTGGCCCAGCCGGCATAACCGCTCTCGCCGGTGCCGCGCAGGGCGATGTAGCCGGCGGGGTTGAGCCAATCCATGCCGGACCAGTTGGTGACGAAGGCGCTCCAGCCGCCCTCGGAGACCGGCCCCTTGCGGTTGCGCCGCTGCAGCATCGCGTTGAACTCGACCGCGTAGACCTCGACATTCATGCCGACGCGCTGGAGCAGGTCGGCCGCGACCTGGCCGAGCGCCAGAAGCGGGGCCGAGTTCGACGGCACCATCAGCAGCACGGTCTCGCCGGCGTAGCCGGCCGCTTTAAGGTCGGCCCGCACCTTGGCCGGATCCCGCGGTGTGGTGAGCGGCCCGAGCCCGTCCGTCGAGGCCATCGGCGTGTCCGGGCAGAAGAAGCCGAGGGGCACGTGGAACAGGCTGGGATCGTCGGCGCCCACCACGCCCTGCATGCAGGACGTCTGGTCGATCGCCCCCCAGAGCGCCCGCCGGATCGCCGGGTTGTTGAAGGGTGGCTGCAGGTGATTGACCCGCAGCATCGTCACGAAGCCGGTCGAGTCGAGGACGCGGGTGGTGACGCCCTTGGCGGCCTTCAGCAGACCGAGCTGGTCGTGCGAGGCGTATTCCTGCCAATCCGCCTCGCCGGCGACCAGCGCCGAGGTGGCCGTGGATGTGTCGCCGATGACGCGCCACTCCACCCGGTCGTAGTGGACGATTTTCGGACCGGAGGTCCAGGTGGGTGTGCCGTCCGTGCGGGGCACGTAGCCCTCGAAGCGGGTGTAAACCGTGCGGTCGCCGGGCACGCGCTCGTCCGCCTTGAAGCGGAACGGACCCGAGCCGATGAGTTCCGGCACCTGCTGGAACGGGTCGGTGACGGCGAGGCGCTCCGGCATCATCGCGCAGACCGGCACCGAGGCCTTGCCCAGCGCGATCGGCAGGAGCGGGAAGGGGCGCTTGAGGCGGAACCGGATCGTCCGGTCGTCGGGCGCCGACAGCTCGTCGGTCGCCTCCATCAGGGAGCCGCCGAACGGGTCGCGCTTGGCCCAGCGCCGCAGGGAGGCGACGCAGTCGCGGGCCAGCACGGGGGTCCCGTCGTGGAAGCGCAGGCCCTCGCGCAAGGTCAGGTCCCAGCGGCGCCCGTCCTCCTCGATCCGGTGGCCCTCGACCATCTGCGGCGTGGCGCGGAAGGCGCCGTCCATGCCGTAGAGCGTGTCGAAGACCATGTAGCCGTGGTTGCGGGTGATGTACGCGAAGGTCGTCACCGGATCGAGCGTGACGAGATCCTGCTGCGGGATGAAGCGCAGGGTTGTTGTGGCCTCCGCGCGGACCCGGGATGGTGCCGCGACTGCGCTCGCCACGACGGCTCCGGCTCCCTGCAACAGCGTACGCCGCTTCATCGGACAAGTCCCACTCTGCGCGGGCGGTGATTGGACGACCGCTCGCGGTGGTCCGGTACGATCACCGAACCTGGCAACCCGCAGGCTTGCAGGAACGAGGCCGCGGTCCGTCGGGTTCGGACCCGTCGCGGGGGCCACTCTGCCGGCAGGCTGGCACTGTGGAGGAGGGCGGCCTCCCGTTTTTCGGCTGCTCAAGCTCGGATGGCAGAAGCGGCTCGACCACCGCCCAGAGGTCGTCGGATACGAGCGCGTCCGTACCTGCATAACCTGCTCAGTGCGGATTTGTCCGGCGTTCTCAGGCCTCCGCGCCTGTCCGATCGCGCCCGCTCATGAGGCATTGTCGAAGCTAGCTCGATAACCGAATTGCGCGCGAAGCAGTCAATCGAGGGTCAAGCTCGGGCGGCTGCTTGGTGCCCAATGCAGCCATCTGATCGCGTCACCGCCGAACTTAAAAGCGGACTCGCCCCGAAGCGCCCGTCCGGCAAAGCCAGCGGCGGTCGCTCACTCGTTGCAGGCAAGGCGATTCAGCTCGTGGCGCTGCATCTTCTCGTTCAGGGCATGTCCGAGACGGTAGCCTTCATCACGAGCGGCCCGTGCCGGGGCTGAGGCGCCCCGGTCAATGAGCCGGGGTCGCACTGCGAGGGATCAGAGGGCGAGCGTCAGGGTCCCGCTGGCGCGGGAGACGCAGGGCATCAGGTGATCTCGGCGTCTGGCCTGGGGCAGCACGACGTCGCGGTGGATCACGTCGCCTTCCCGGTAGCCGCATTCGCAGGCGCCGCACACGCCGATCTCGCAGGACGAGGGCATGTTGACCCCGTTCTGGCGCAGGACCTCCAAGAGCGAGGTCTCGGCGGGGACATGCAGGGTCGCGCCGGTCGAGGCGATCTGCACGTCGAAGGGTTCGGGCACGAAGCCCTCGACGACCAGAGGCGCGAAATGCTCGACATGCACCTGATCCGCCGGCCAGCCCAGCGCCTGCACGGCCGCCGTCAGGCTCTGGGGTCCGCAGGCGTAGAGGTGGACGCCGTCCTCCGGCGGCCCGAGCGTCGCGGGATCGAGCCGTTCGCCCTCCGCGGAGAACCAGCAGCGCAGGCGCTCGCCGCAGACCGCGCGCAGCTCCTCCAGCAGGGGAGCCTGCGCGGCCGAGCGCGCGCAGAGATGGAGCGTGAAGTTGCCCCCCGTCGCGGCCAGGTGCCGGGCCATGGCGGCGACGGGCGTCACGCCGATGCCGCCGCCGATGAGCACGTGGTGCCGCGCCCCGGCAGCCAGGGGGAAATGGTTGCGCGGGTGCGAGATGGGGACGCTCGCCCCGGCGCCGAGATGGGCGTGTGCCCAGGCCGAGCCGCCACGCCCGGCTTCCTCGCGCTTGATTGCCAGGACGTACCGGCTTCGGTCGGCGGGGTCGCCGCAGAGGGAGTACTGCCTCACCCGCTCGTCCGGCAGGCGCAGGTCGACATGGGCGCCGGGCTCCCATGCGGGCAACTGGGGGCGCCGCGGATGGACGAGGGTGAGGCGCACCACCTCCGGGGTGGTGGCGATGGCCTCCTCAACCGTCAGCTTCATGACGATGCGTGCGGACATCGCCTCACTCCACCAGGGTGATCGGATCGCCCGGCCGGATGATGCCGCCGCGCTCGATCCCACAGTTGAGCCCAGAGCGGTTGTAGAGCGGCAGGTAGACGGGGAGGCCGAGCAGTTCCTCAAGATACTTGCACGGGAAGTTCAGCCGCCCCCCGCGCAGGATCACCTCGCCCACCTGGAAACGACGTCCGACGAGGTGGTTGAGGGGTACGCCGCGCACCGTGAGATTGCGGCGGTGGTCGATGGGCGCCAAGTGGATCGGCCCCTCCTGAAGCGGTGGATCGTTGCGCGCGAGGGCGTCGAGGACTTCCTGCTCGATCAGCGTCATCTCGCGGGTGTCGGCCTTGGGCGAGTAGGTGCCGGTGCCGAGGCAATAGCGGTCGCCCTCGATGCCCCGGCCGGCGACGCAGCGGGCCACCGTCAGCTCCTCCATCTCGTAGCTCGCCGCAGGGGCGATGTGGATGTGGAGCAGGCTGCCCTGCCACCCGGTGGCGCCACCGGGTACGCCGTTGGCGACCGAACCGACCTTGTGGGCGAAGGCCTCGATATGGGGAGGGGACGAGGTCGTGCTCATCGTGCGGGTCCTGTCGCGAGGGCGATAGCCTCGACCTCGACCAGGGCGTCGCGCGGCAGGCGCGCCACCTCCACGGTGGAGCGCGCCGGGGCGGCTTCTGAAAAATGCTCCGCGTAGACGGCGTTCATCGCGGCGAAGTCGTTCATGTCCTTCAGGAACACGGTGGTCTTGGCCACGCTCGCAAGGCTGGCGCCGCCGGCTTCCAGCACCGCCGCGAGGTTGGCGAGCGAGCGGCGCGTCTGCGCCTCGATCCCCTCGGGAAACGCCCCCGTGGCCGGGTCGATCGGCAGCTGCCCCGAGGCGAAGACGAGGTCACCCACTCGGGTGGCCTGGGCATAGGGTCCCACCGCCGGCGCGGCGGCCTCCGTCACGATGATCGTTCGAGTCAAAGCCGCCCTCCTTTGAGGCATTCTCGCCTGTTTTTATTCCATTTTAGTGGAAAGATGTCCACTGCGTGATCGCGTCGCTTCGCTTCAGTGATGCGGCCGTTGCTGCGCTCAGTCGATGGGCTGCCGGGCCGTCTCCGGCGCCAGAAAGGTCGCCACGAGCGTCACGCAGGCGAGGACGATGAGGTAGGTCGAGATCGGCCACGTCGCCCCGCCGCTCCAGGCGAGGAGCGCGGCGGCGATCAGCGGGGTGAAGCCGCCGCTCAGGGCCGCGCCGACCTGGAACCCGAGGGAGGCGCCGCTGTAGCGCAGGCGGGCGTGGAACATCTCGGACATCCAGGCGGCCCCAGTCCCGAACATGATGCCCTGGCCGAAGCTGAGGGCGACCGCCACCGTCAGGGCGATGGTGGTCGGGTTGCGCGTGTCGAGGAGCTGGAACATCGGGAAGGCGAAGGCGATCGAGAACAGGCAGGCGGCCACGAACAGGGTCTTGCGGCCGTAGCGGTCCGACAGCCAGCCGAAGGCCGGGATGGTGAAGAGTTCGATCACCGCCGCGATCAGGATCCCGTTGAGGATCACGCCCCGCGACAGCCCGAGTTGCCCGGTGACGTAGGAGATCGAGAACACGGTCACCACGCTGACATAGGCGATCTCCGAGACCTTCAGGCCCACCGCCTTCAGGAACAGGCCCGGATGCTCGGTGAGGATCTCCATCACCGGCAACCGGGCCGTCGCCGCCCGCGCCTTGATCGCCCGGAAGGCCGGGGTCTCGTGCAGCCGCAGGCGGATGAACAGGCCGACGAGGACCAGCGGCGCGCTCGCCAGGAACGGCACCCGCCAGCCCCAGGACAGGAACGCCTCCTCCGGCAGGAGGCCGGTCAGGGCGAAGGCGCCGATCGAGAGGATCACCCCGATCGGGTAGCCGAGCTGGACGACGCTGCCGAAGAAGCCGCGCCGCTCCTGCGGCACGCTCTCCACCACCATCAGCACGGCGCCGCCCCATTCGCCGCCGATCCCGATGCCCTGGACCAGGCGCAGGGCGACGAGGAGGACCGGGGCCAGGATGCCGATCTGCCCATAGGTCGGCAGGCAGCCGATCAGGAATGTGCCGATCCCCATGATCATCAGGGTCAGGGCCAGCATGGCCTTGCGCCCGACCCGGTCGCCGAAATGGCCGAACACCGCCCCGCCGAGGGGCCGCGCCAGGAAGCCCACGGCGTAGGAGCCGAACGCGGCGATGGTCCCCACCACCGGATCGATGCTGGGGAAGAACAGCTTGTTGAACACCAGCGCGCTGGCCGTGCCGTAGATCAGGAAATCGTACCACTCGATGGTGGTGCCGATGACGCTCGACCAGACGATCTGGCGGCGGTCCGCAGGGGTCACGGGATCCTGCGCGGCCAGCAGGGTTCCATCCATCGGGAGGGCGGCGTCGACCATGTCGGTCATCCACTTTGAAAGAGGAATTTCCACTCAAGGCGATACAAGCCGCGTGCCATCCGGACGCGCCGGTCCGGCGGACACGGCCGCGCGGGTCGTGCTAAGTCCCTCGCACGAGCTTCCGGGAACGAGGGAGCGCTCTGGCCGGGGGACCAGGACGACGTGCCGATGACGGTCATGACAGAGGGGCGGCGCGAGCAGGCCGACGCCGAGGCCCGCTCGCAGCTCCAGGTGCTCGCCGGAGAGATCCGGCGGCGGCGCAAGGAGCGGGATTTCTCCCTGGAGGCGCTGAGCGCCCTGTCGGGGGTGAGCCGGTCGATGATCTCCAAGGTGGAGCGCGGCGAGGCGGTACCGTCGACGGCGGTGCTCTCCCGCCTCGCCGAGGCCCTGGACGTGACCTTCTCGCGCCTGATGTCGCCCGCCACCGACCGGGAGGTGCTGCTGATCCCCGCCGCCCGTCAGCCGGTGCTGCGCGACGAGGAAACGGGCTTCCTGCGCCGCTGCCTCTCGCCCGTCCTGCCGGGCCGGGGAATCGACATGGTGCTCAACACCCTGCCGCCGGGAGCAACGGCGGGGGAGTTCGTCGCTCACCGCAGGGGCGTCTCGGAATACATCTTCGTGCTGAAGGGGCGCCTGCGCGCCGTCATCGGCGAGCGGTCCCTCGTGGTCGAGGAGGGGGACAGCCTGTATTTCGAGGCCGATGCCGGGCACGCCTTCACCAATCTTGGGGCAGAGGCTTGCCAGTACTTCCTAGTCATCGACGCAACGCGGCTGCGGTGAGCGTCCCCTCCTACGCCGGATGAGAGTCGCCCCTAGAATAACCGCGTTGGAGAACCGCCGGCGGCAGCTTGGGCGGCCGGGTTGGATCGGTAGCAGTCCGTCCGCTTTTCCGGCGGACCTTCTTGAAAGCGGACCGACGGCTTTCGGCCAAGTCCAGCCCCGCTGGCGTGTGGCTCCGAATGACCGGATTGGGTGGAAAGCCGCAGGTCTGCTTCCGGTGCGAGAGACAGCAAAGCAGACGCTATCGAAGGGTTGACGTAGTTCGACAACGCTCGTCCTGCGTGGCGCTCCTGCGCGCAGCCCCTGTCTGGCCCGTGCGCGCAGGTCTAGTCGTTGTGTTTCAGCGAATACCGCCGCTGGCGGTGATGTTCTCGCCGGTAAGCCAGCGCGCGTCATCGGACGCGAGGAACGTCACGACGCCCGCGATGTCATCCGGGTGGCCGGCGCGGCCGAGAGGTGTCTGTGCGACCATCCCGGCTTCCATCTCCGAGCCGGAGATGCCGGCCGTGTGCGTGCCTTCGGTCACCACGTAGCCGGGGCTGACCACGTTCACGCGTATCTTGCGCGGGGCCAACTCATTGGCGAGGACGCCCGAGATCGCGTTCACCGCGCCCTTCGTGCCCGCGTAGACCGCCGCCGCCGGCGTATGCACGTGCGTGATCGCCGAAGAGATGTTCACGATGCTCGCGCCTTCGCCGAGATGCTTCACGGCCGCCCGGGTCGACAGCAGAATGCCGAGCACGTTGACGTCGAACTGGCGGCGATAGTGTTCCTCTGTGACCTCTTCGATCGCCGCGAACTCGTAGATGCCGGAGTTGTTGACCAGCACGTCGAGCCGCCCGAACTCCCGCACCGCCGCCTCGATCACACCCTGCGCCTCGGACGCTTTGGACACGTCGCCCTGGACCGCGATGGCCCTGCCGCCAGCCGAGGTTATGGCCGCCACGACGGCGTCAGCCCCGGCCCTGCTGGACGCGTAGTTCACCACCACAGCGGCGCCATCCTGGGCCAACGCTCTGGCGATCGCCGCACCGATGCCTTTGGATGCTCCGGTCACGACGGCGACCTTGCCCTCAAGCTTCGACATGTGTGCTATCTCCGACTGGGACCGGCTCCGGGATGGCAGCCTTAGACCCATAGTTCGGAACTTCGGAACTAATGGAGCGTCGTTCAAGTCCCCATATGGACGAAATATGAGACCCCTGTTTCACCCCGCTATCGATGACGTGCGTCCGGAGGCGATCCTGCACGCGCTCGCCGATCCGAGCCGCGCGGCCATCTTCGCCAAGATCATGCAGGCGGGCTGTGTCGAGGCCTGCTCGGCAGTCTCGGCAGTTGGGGACCGGGTCATCCCGAAATCCTCGCTGTCCAACCACTTCAAGGTTCTGCGCGAGGCCGGTTTGATCCGCAGCGAACGTCACGGCGTCGAAGTGCGCAACCATTCCCGCTGGATCGAGGTGGAGGCACGCTTTCCCGGTCTGCTGGCAGGGATCATCAATGCCTACGCTTCAGACCAGCGCCACGACTTGCGTGCTGCGGAGACACCCACACTCGATAAAGACGTGACCTAGGTCTGCATCCGAGAATGCTCCAATCCACCGACGGCGACCGACTTGGATCGGGTGCTTACCGGCTGCTCGGGGTGGGAAGCGGCATGACTGCTTCTGAGCGTGTTGATCGCAAAGCGGCCATCCTCACGCACTGCCAACGCGATGCGAGGATGGCCTGCCGTCGAGTTAGTGACCGCCGACAGCGAACGTCGCCCCAGGCTTGTCGTGGGTGCCAATGCGCTCGACCATGGTGGCTGTCGCCTCGTTCATGCCGACGACGTCAACCGTGATGCCATGGTGGCGAAGCTTCAGGACGACCCGGTCGAGGGCGTTGATGGCCGAGATGTCCCAGAAGTGCGCCGCCTGCAGGTCGATCACCACTCCTTTCAGTGCTTCCTCGCGAAAATCGAAGGCGGCGTGGAAGGCTTCCGCCGTGGCGAAGAATATCTGCCCAATCACCTGATAGGTCCGCACGTCGCGCTCGCTACGGGAGGACCGGACGGCGAAGAACTTTGTGACCTTGTGGGCGAAGAATAGCCCGCTCAAGATTACGCCGAACAGCACGCCCTTGGCGAGGTCGTGAGTAGCGATCACCACCGCGACGGTGCCGAGCATGACCACGCTCGACGCCTTCGGATGGGTGACCAGGGTGCGCAGAGACTTCCATTGAAAGGTGTTGATCGAGACCATGATCATCACGGCCACGAGCGATGCCATCGGAACCTGTGCCACGTAGGGCCCGAGCACCACGATGAGGAAGAGCAGGAACACGCCCGAGAACAACGTCGAGAGACGGCCGCGCCCACCGGAGGACACGTTGATGACCGACTGCCCGATCATGGCGCAGCCAGCCATGCCGCCAAAAAATCCGGAGGTGATGTTGGCCACGCCCTGACCGGCGCACTCACGGTTCTTGTTCGAGGTGGTGTCGGTCATCTCGTCGACGATCGCCGCCGTCATCAGGCTCTCCAGCAACCCGACCATGGTCAGTGTCAGGGCAGTCGGAAGGATGATCCCAAGAGTCTCGATGGTAAACGGCACCTGCGGCAGCGCAACCCAGGGCAAGTCGCTGGGGAGCGCGCCCATGTCGCCGACCTTGTGGATGCCGAGACCGAAGGACATCGAGATGGCGGTGAGCAGGACGATGGTGACCAGCGGGGCGGGCACGGCCTTGGTCAGGTACGGCAGCCCGTAGATGATGCCGAGGCCGATGGTGATCATGACGTAGACCGTGGTGCCTTGGCCGAGGAGCTCGGGCATCTGCGCCAGGAAGATCAGGATCGCCAAGGCGTTGACGAAACCGGTGACCACCGACCGAGAGACGAACCGCATCAGGTTGCCCAGGCGCAGGGCCCCGGCGACGATCTGCAGGAGCCCGGTGAGGATGGTGGCGGCGTACAGGTAGCCCACCCCGTGGGCCTTCACGAGCTCGACCATGAGCAGCGCCATGGCGCCGGTGGCGGCCGAAATCATCGCCGGCCGGCCACCGGCGAAGGCGGTGACCACGGCGATGCAGAAGGAGGCGTAGAGGCCGACCTTGGGGTCGACGCCTGCGATGATCGAGAAGGCGATGGCTTCTGGAATGAGGGCCAGGGCGACCACCGCGCCGGCCAATAATTCACGCGTGACCGTGTTCGGAACCCATTCGCTCCGGAGATGTGCGAAGTTCATGTTGGATAGGGACTTTCATCGTCCCGGCACGCGAAGCGTCTGCAACCCCGTGCGGGAGGCGCAAGACGGCAGGTCGGCCCCCGCGGGAGTCCGTGACACAGTCGCCGTCAATTGCGTGGTCCGGCGGATCGCCGGCCGGAAGAGCCACCCGGGCTTTCACCGGGTCCTGTCCTATACCGCCCTCGTACATCAGCAGGGTGGTGCGTTGCAATATCCCAACGATGTCCGGCGCGTCGCCTACCGCAGGATCGGCTTCGACGTCCCAGCATTTGCACGTCTGCTGACCGGGCCTGCTCAGGCGGCATTGGACGACTGGGTGGGGTCGATTGCGGGAGGGCCGCTCAGGGTGGCTTCCCGCCGGTCTGCTTTCAGAGCCAAGATCGGAGGAAGCTGCCGCTCGCCGCATGCAGATCCCCGAACCGACAGTAGGAGTGCTCCCAGGGGGCTTGATCGGTCGGCCACCATGTTGTACCGAACGGTACAACATGGTTCTGAAAGGTGATTCCGATGTCCCGGCCCCCGCTTCCCCCGTTCACTGAAGAGTCCGCGATCCAAAAGGTGCGCCTTGCTGAAGACGGCTGGAACACGCGCGATGCGGCCAAGGTCGCGACAGCGTATACGTCCGATACACGCTGGCGGAACCGTGTCGAATTTGCGAACAATCGGGAGGAGGCACAAGATTTCCTCACACGCAAGTGGAATAAAGAGCACGAATACAGGCTAATCAAGGAGCTTTGGGCCTTTACCGGCAACCGTATCGCTGTGCGCTATGCATATGAGTATCGTGACGACGGCGGACATTGGTTCCGCGCCTACGGAAATGAGAACTGGGAATTCGCTGAGGACGGATTGATGGCCCACCGCCATGCCAGCATCAACGAAATGCCGATCAACGAGACGGAGCGGAAATTCCGTTGGCCACTGGGCCGCAGACCCGACGATCATCCCTCGCTCAGCGACCTCGGCCTTTGAGCGCTAAGCGCGCCCCGACCGAGCGTGCCGATGCCGTCCCAGCACTAGCGGAAGCGTTCCGCGAGCACGGGTTCGAGGGCGCGAGCCTGTCGGTACTGTCGCAGGCGACCGGCCTCGGCAAAGGCAGCCTCTACAACTTCTTTCCGGGCGGGAAGGAAGAGATGATGGAGGCGGTTCTTGCCGACATAGACGCTTGGTTCGAGAAGGTGATTTTCTCGACGTTGGAGCATGCAAATAATCCGACGGCTGCCGTCACGTCCATGATCGAGGACGTGACGGTATACTTCCGATCCGGCAGAAGGGTATGTCTGGTCGGCTGCCTTGGTCTGAATGCCTCTGGAGCCGCTTTCGCGGTGCGAATAAGAAGTTATTTCGCCCGCTGGATATCTGCTCTCGCTCAGTGTTTAGAAACCGGTGGAGTTTCCAAATTACACGCCTCGAAACTCGCGGAGGAGGTGGTTTCGGGGATACAAGGCGCGATTGTGCTGGCGCGAGCCTTAGAGGACGACGCCGTCTTTCTCCGGGTTGTTCATCGACAGCACTCCATTTTACTCGAAGCAATAAGCAATCACAGAGCATAACGACAAGTAACGTTATCGAGCATGCGCCTTAAACTGTGCTACAGCCTCCGGAAAACAAAGGTGCGACGAAGCTGCTTGCATCCAAGTGTTCGGTTCCAGGACGCCACGAAGCAGTCTGGAACAGCCGGACTGGGTCGCTACCGGAACGGCGGTAGGGAGTGGTCTGGAGACGGTCTACTTCTACCGCAGATTGGGCCAATGTGCTGGTTCGGAGTCGGGAGCCGATCGACGACTTGCTCCGCCCGGGCGATAGAAGGCGCAGGGATTCTCCGAAGATGGTCCGGTCTGTGCTTGCCCCGGCTGGCCACCCGACCGTGCCGGTCCCTGTCGTCGCTGGGCGCGCGGACGGACGATGGGTTTGCCCCGATGGAAGGGCGGCGCCCCTTTTTTCCACCCCGGTTCCCCCATGCCCGAATGCCTCGTCTTCCGCGTGCCCGCGCAGCATCCCGCCGACGTCTCCGAGGTGATGGGCCTCGTCGCTTCCGGGGCGGTGGACGTGACCGAGATCGTCGCGATCTTCGGCAAGACCGAGGGCAATGGCTGCGTGAATGACTTCACCCGGCAGCTTGCGGTGATGGCCCTGGAGACGGCGCTCGCCACCGCCCTCGGCTGCACGGCGGCGGAGGTCGGAGCGCGGATCGCCCTCGTCATGTCCGGCGGCACCGAAGGCGGGCTGTCGCCGCACTTCCTCGTCCTCGCCCGGCGTGACGGCCCCGCGGTGCCGGTGGGCAAGGCGCTCGCCATCGGCACGGCCTTCACCCAGGAGTTCCGGGCGGAGGAGATCGGCCGGATGGCGCAGGTCGAGGCGACTGCGGCGGCGGTCGGCCGGGCCATGGCAGAGGCGGGGCTCACCGATCCCGCCGACGTGCATTTCGTGCAGGTGAAGTGCCCGCTCCTGACGAGCGCT
>NZ_FPBW01000025.1:0-102283 GCF_900116795.1 Methylobacterium sp. UNCCL125
TCCTCCGCCTCCCGGTTGCTTGAGACACCCCGTTAGCGGACGGTCGCCGCGACAGGGGTGAGGATGATGAGCACGGATACGAGGGCAGATGCAGGCGCAGTCGGTCCTGGTCGCGGCGGGCGCATGTCCCGGCAGCGCAAACGGGATGCAGTGCTGCGGCTGCTACGCGGCGAGGACCTGGAGAGCGTCTCGCGCAGTCTGGGCGTGACCGCCGCGACCCTGTCGGGCTGGCGCGACGCGTTCCTGACGGCGGGCGAAGCGAGCTTGGCGACCCGGCCCCTTGATGCGGACGCGCTGGAGAGCGGGCGGCTGAAGGCCAAGCTCGGTGAGATGCTGATCGAGCGCGAGTTGCTGGAGGCCAAGATCGCCGCCCTGGAGGCGCGCGGCCCCGGCCCTTTGGCCCGCAGGCGGTCGCGGCCATGAGCCGGGCCGTCTCGCCTGCCAGCGGCAAAGTTTACGGACTGGCCCGGGTGTGCCGGATCTGGCGCGTGTCGCGCGCTACCGTCCACCGGCACCTCTCACCCGCCCGGCTCGTGCCGTCGCGGCGTCCCGGCCCAGTCGGGCCGATGCCGGATGCGGCGCTGCTCACGCAGATCCGCGCCATCATCACGGACTGCCCCTTCCACGGCGAGGGTCACCGCAAGGTCTGGGCGCGGCTGCGCCTCAAGGGCGTGCGCACCTCCAAACGCCGCGTGCTGCGCCTGATGCGCGCCCATGATCTGCTCGCCCCCTCTCGCGTCGGCACACCGCGCGGCCCGCGCAATCACGACGGCACCATCATCCCGGAGAGGGTGGACACGATGTGGGGCACGGACTTGACCACCACCTGGACGGCTGAGGGACAGGTCGCGGTGTTCGTGGCCGTCGACCACTGCTCGGCCGAGTGCGTGGGCATCCATGCGGCGCGTCGGGCCACACGGTTCGAGGCGCTGGAGCCGATCCGCCAGGGTGTGCGGCAGCGCTTCGGCGGCTTTACGGCCGAGATCGCCTCCGGCCTGAGTGTCCGGCACGACCACGGCAGCCAGTACATGTCGGACGATTTCCAGGCGGAGCTGGCGTTCCTGGGTATCGCGAGTTCGCCCGCCTTCGTGCGCGCACCGGAAGGAAACGGCTGCGCCGAGCGCTTCATCCGCACGCTCAAGGAGAACCTGCTGTGGGTGGAGCACTTCGACACGGTCGAGGACCTGCGTCGCGCGCTGCTGGCGTTTCGCGACCTCTACAATGAGACGTGGCTGATCGAGCGGCACGGGTTCCGACCCCCAGCCGCCGTTCGTGCCGCGCAGCTTCCACCCGCGGCCTTGGCCGCGTAGGCTTCAGATCGGTGTCTCACAATCCGCGGGCGGTACAGCCAGGACCATGAGGCTGGGCAACTTGGCTTGCATAGACGGCAGGTGCTCAGGCTCGAACAGTACCGGCACCCGCCCCGCTCCCTTCGCCCGAGCCACAGCCAAGCGATGGTTGCCGCCGACGATGATGATCTCGCCGGTGGTGTGAGGCTGGACCATGGCCGGGGTCATCGCCCCGCCCTCCGACCAGGGCGGCCAAGCGGCGACGAGCTTCCGGCATAGCTTCTTCTCGACCTTGGACTTGCGGTTGTCCTCGGTCGGATCGGGCGGCGTCTCGCCCTTCAACAGCACGAGGGCTTGGGTCCTCGTATAGAGCCCGGGCTTGGGCAGGTCTTACATTGCATCCATCGCTTTCCCGCTGTTGGGCTAGATCCGTACGTGAACCAATGGACCGCAGTTTGCTCGCCTGCGCCGTTGCCTTCGTGAGCCAGGCCGCCTGTCCGGTCTAACCGGGGTGCGGTTCAACTTGTGCCTACGGGCGCCGCAGGACGGTGCGGCGCGGCCGCCCGGGTCCCGCGACTCCATGTCCGCGTTTGGAGGAAGACAGCAACGCAACTGTGACCGAAATCAGCGGAGGGATGGACCCGACAGAACCGCCTCTTGGTCCGCTTCATCGCGCAACGTTGCGGCCTCGGCCAGGTACTTGGCCCTGATCTGCTCCTCCCGGTACTCGATTCTGTGAATCCCGACCAGATGTCCGCAAACCTCGAAGACCAGCCTTTCGGTTTCGTTGCTCGGCGAATTCCGGCGCAGCAGCGGACCGAGCGGTTCAGGGGCGGCCAGCAGACCCTGATGCGTTGGCACTGTCCCGCGAATCAGCTCCTGCAACGCCGCGGGCAGCATCTTTAGTTCGCCCTCGGCCTTCCTCTTGAGCTCGTCGGTGAGCCACTTCTCGTTTTTGGTCGGTGTATTGGCGACCAGCCTCGCAAGCTCGGCGAGCCGTTCGTCCCGCTGGGTGACACGCAGCTCGTCCATGTAGCCGGCATGATCGTTCGCGTAGGCGGTTGCAAGCTCCCGCGCATGGTCGAACGCGGCGTCGATCGCCGGTGGCCGCCTCCTGGGATTGTGGCGCAGCACGGCATCGCGGGTGCCGTCCTCGGACCGCAGCACGGTGAACATGACCGTCTGGGAGTGCGGCCGAAGGTATGGCCTATCCGTCAATGTGTACGGCAGCGAATCCAAGGGGACGACGCTCACCCACACCTCGTCGCCGAACGCGGCGGCGACGTGGCGTATCCCGAAAGGAGTTTCGTGTGTCTCGACATTCGCGACGCAAGCTTTGGTGGCGGTGAGCATGGGAACCTCCTGTGTACCGAAGCGAGGTTCGCGGTTGATCATGCAAGGCACAAACGTGAGGGCGGCGCGAGCGCCGCGCGGCTCCTGGATTCTCCGGAAGCGCGCCCGTACCAGATGTACGCCTACTTCCGGTCCCAGGCCGGCCGAGGCGACGTGCAGGTCGGCGAGTCATCAATCCCGACCCTCGTCAGGCGATCTCCGCGGTTCGAAGCGGGTCGGTACGTCGGTTGATCCTCGGCTGGCTTGCCGCGTTGCAGGCGACAGCGTCGTGTCCCTCCCGTTGCCCATACCGGAGGACGCGGCCGACGCTGCAGGTCGAACGTATCCGGGGCCAGGCGGTGGCGGCGAAGCCGCGGCGCCGCTAGCGGCGCACCGGTCCGGTCACATTCGCCCATATGCATCGCGACGTGCACACCCGGTCGGTTCCCGAAGGCGATCGCTCCCCGGGTTGCCCTACTTGGCGCGACGTTCGAGGACTACGGATTTCCCACTGCAACGTCCGTTTGAACGCGATCCCTCGTGGACGGGATTGCAACTCGATACGTCACGTCAAAGCCCATGCGCGAAGACCAAAGCCGCTTCGAGGACGCTTGCCATTCCATGGCGTGAACACGCAAACTCGGCGTTCGGAACCGACGGACGCGATCCGAAGGGCGGGAGGGACGACGCGCGATGGGCGGTCAGTACGGCTGGAGGTTGGGCGGACCGCTCTCCGTCCTGGGAGCCCACAGCTTGGCCAAGCACCGGACCTTCGCGGACTACACCCGTCGTTACAACGAGATCCTTTGCCAAAAGCCGCAGAAGCCAGAGCTGCGGTTGACCATCGTCGACGGCTTCTGCGGCGGCGGCGCGTATCGTTTCGAGGACGGGGTGGTCGCCGGCTCGCCCTTGATCCTTCTCCGCGGGGTCCGCGAGGCGGGTGGGGCCGATCGCCTCATTGCGGAGGCTTACACGGCCGAACGCCCGGTGCGCTTTCACCTCGACTGAGCCACACTCCGTCAGCATCTGCCGGAGATCGCCGCCAAGTCCGTCCTGCTGACGCAAATGAGCTCTGACATGCTCGCTCGCGCACCCGAAGCTGCAGAGAAGGCGGAAGACGGCTACGTCGTTCGATTCTGAACGAATGACTGCAATCTATCCCGTGCGGACCTCATGAGTGGGTACCAAGCATCGGGTTTGTTTCACTAGGATGTCTTCGAGGGAACGCGTCGACGGTATGGTTCCCCTGCGTTCGTCCGCCCTCGACATCCGTCGAGGCATCTCGCCGGCGATGGCTAACCGATGCCAGGGTTCGGACCGGGAAGGACGTACGGCCGCAGGACGTCAGGACCGGCATGCGCATCGTCTTCGCGTTCCACGACCTTCCGTCGGTTGGCCGCCCGATACCCGATGATGCCCACCGAGCCGGAGACTTCGCCGAGACCCGACTCCAGCAGGCCTCCGAACCGGACCATGTGGTCCCCGTCGTCGTAGCGAACGGACAAGGATGTGATCCTGCCGATCATAGCGGACTGGTCAATCATAGGTAGACTATTCGCCGTAGCGGACGGCAGGGGGGCAACTTATTCAGAGCACAAAGGGGGTGATTTTGCGGTAGGCCTTTTGGTTATGTGGTTGTCATGTATGAGAATTTGATTCTTGCAAGGGGTAGATTAGACTGCTTCCCCACACCGGACGCCGCCTTCGACATGCTGCAATTCGGCCTGCGCCTCGGCGCCCGGCCGCGCAACTGCGTGACGACGACCCCCCGGCCGGTGCCGCTGATCCGCCGCCTGCTCGCCGATCCGCGCACGGTGGTGAGCCGGGCCCGGACGCATGACAACGCCGCGCATCTCGCGCCGGACTTCCTCGACCAAGTGGTCGGGCGCTACGCCGGCACCCGGCTCGGCCGTCAGGAACTCGACGGCGAGCTCATCGCCGACCGGGACGACGCCCTGTGGAACCGCGCCGCGCTGGAGGCGGGCCGGGTCGCCGCCGCGCCCGATCTCGGCCGGATCGTCGTAGCGGTGGATCCCCCGGCCGCCTCCGGGGCGCGCTCGGATGCCTGCGGGATCGTGGCGGCCGGGCGCGCGGGGGGGCACGCCTACGTCCTGGCCGATGCGAGCCTCGCCCGCGCCACCCCGCAGGCCTGGGCGGGTACGGCGCTGGCGCTCTATCACCGGCTCCAGGCCGACGCCCTCGTGGTCGAGGTCAACCAGGGTGGCGAGATGGCCGCCGCCGTGCTCGGCCAGTGCGACCCCGCGGTGCCGGTCACGCGGGTGCACGCCACGCGCGGCAAGTATCTCCGCGCCGAGCCGGTCTCGCTGCTCTACGCCCGCGGACTGGTCCACCATGTCGGGGCGTTCCCGGCGCTGGAGGACGAACTGTGCGATTTCGGGCCGGACGGCCTGTCCGGCGGGGCCTCGCCCGACCGGCTCGACGCCCTCGTCTGGGCGCTGACGCATCTGATGCTCGGGCCGCAGGCCGAGCCGCGGATCCGGCGGCTTTGACCGCGGCGTCTAGAAAACAATTCGGCGCGCTTCCGTGAGAAGCGCGCCGGAGGTGGTTCGTGGTCTCTGGAACGAACTGCATCCTGTATACACAATGTCGTGCGCCAAAGCTGTAGCTGTCCTGCCACGGCGTGCCGTCCCGTGCTGGGAATCCCCACCACAATTCTTTCCGCTTGTGCGACGGCGGCGGGTGGATCGGGCCGCGCATCCTGGGGGCACGATCCTTGCCGTCAGCTTGGGGCGCCGCAGGCGCGCCCGGCATCCAGAACCTCGGGCCCCCGGCGGGTCCTGCATTCCGGACGGTCCAGCACGGGGGGCGCCGTCACGGAGGCGCGGTCAGGGTCCGCAGGGCGGCCCGGACGTCGGCCAGGGAGCCGACCAGGGCATAGCAGGCGAAAGCGTGCGCGCCGGCGGCGGCGTGCGCCACCCGGAACCGGCAGCTCAGGCGGTTCGCTCCGGCCTCGGCGTCGACCGCGAAGCCGGGTCGCGGCGCGTCGGGCTCCTGCTCCGGCGGGCCCGGCGCCCAGACCGCCAGGGCGTGCGAGCCCTCCGGCGTCGCCAGGATCACGGGGTCCGGCCGCTCCCCCGGTTCGGGATCGAGGGGCGCGATCCCGCCGCTGGCCGGGTCGAAGCGCCAGGCCGACGAGAATTCCGCCGGCACGGCGGCGGCGAGGGGTTCGAGCCGGAGCGCCGCCGCGGCCTCGGCCAGGTCGAAGCGGGCCTGCACCTCCACGGCGTTGCCGAGGCCGGGCAGGCCGAGGGCAATCCGCTTGTGCAGGATCGGCGCGGGCAATGCCGCGGCCGCGGCGCCCGTCGGGCAGTCTGACGGGGGCTCGTCGGCGGGATCGGACGGCCCGTCCCAGGCCATGCGGGTCTCGGTCTCGGCCCAGCTCCGTCCGGCGCGCAGGGCGCGGAGACGGCGCGCGGCGGGTTCGCCGGTGGGGTCCTGCGGGGTGCCCGCCTCGCTCGCCCGGCGGCAGCCGCCTCCGGACCCGACCTCCGCCCGCGCCTGCAGGGCATCGCCCGGTTCGGTATCGGCCAGGAACGTGACGCCGTCCCAGGTCAGGGTGTCCACCGCTCCGGCGACCCGCCGGGACAGGCGCAGGCTGATCTCGGACCGGCCGAAGGGGCGCGCCAGGATCAGGGTTCCATTGGGTTCCGGCCAGAGGGGCGCGGGCCCGGGCGCATCGCCGGCCCGGGCGGCCGCGGCGAGGAGCGCCGCGACGAGGCCGCCGAAACGGGCGGCGCGGAAGCGCGCCCGGAACCGCGCCTGGGGCCGTGTGGGGAACCGGGGCTGCATCGCGTGACCATAGCTCAGGAACGGACCGGCATGTCGACCCTCCTCGAACGGCTGGCGCGGGTGGCGCGCCGCGCCAGCGGCGGCCCGGCGCTCGCCACCAAGGCCGCCGCGGCCCCGGCCTTCGCCCTCTATGCCGAGGGCCGGGCCAGCTGGACGCCCCGCGATCCAGCGGCCCTCGCCCGGGCCGGCTACCAAGCCAACCCGGTGGTCCACCGGGCGGTGCGGCTCGTCGCCGAGAGCGCCGCGAGCCTGCCGCTGATCGCCACCGGCCCCGGGGCCGAGCGGGCGGGCGACCTCCTGGCGCTGCTGGCGCGGCCGAACCCCCGGGAGAGCGGCACGCACCTGCTTGAAACCGTCTATGCCGACCTCCTGCTCGGCGGCACGGCCTATCTCGAGGCGGTGAGCCTCGACGGGCGGATCGCGGCGCTCCAGGCTCTCCGGCCCGGGCGCATGCGGATGCTGCCGGGCCCGGACGGCTGGCCGACGGCCTATCTCTACACGGCGGGCGGACGCAGCCGCCGGTTCGATCTGCCCGAACCCGGGGCCGCCGTGGCGCCGATCCTGGCGCTGGCGCTGTTCCACCCGGACGACGAGACCGGCGGCCTCGCCCCGATCGCGGCCGCCGCCGCGGCCCTCGACATCCACAACGCCGCGAGCGCCTGGAACAAGGCGCTCCTCGACAATGCCGCCCGGCCGTCCGGGGCCCTGGTCTTCGCCGGGGCGTCGCTGTCCGAACCGCAATTCGATCGGCTGAAGGCGGAGCTGGAGGCGAATTACCAGGGGGCCGCCAATGCCGGCCGTCCCCTGCTGCTGGAGGGCGGCCTGGACTGGAAGCCCCTGGCGCTGTCGCCGCGGGACATGGATTTCGTCGCGGCCAAGAACGCGGCGGCCCGGGAGATCGCCCTGGCCTTCGGCGTGCCGCCGCTGCTGCTGGGGCTGCCCGGCGACAACACCCACGCCAACTACGCCGAGGCCAACCGCGCCCTCTACCGCCAGACCCTGATCCCCCTCGCCACCCGCACCGCGCAGGCGCTGGCCGGCTGGCTGGAGCCCGCCTTCGGCCCCGTCGACCTGGAGCCGGACCTCGATCGGATCGAGGCGCTGGCGGTGGAGCGGGAATCCCTGTGGCGCCGGGTCGAGGCCGCCGATTTCCTGTCGGTGGCGGAGAAGCGCGAGGCGGTGGGCTACCCGCCAGCGATGCCGCAGGAGCCGGGTTCCCGGTGAGGCGCAGGTCTCCCTCCTCCCGGCGCGGGGGAGGGAGGGCCCGTGGCAGTTCCGAACGTCCCCTCACGACCCGCTTCACGCGAGGATCCCCCCATGGACGGGCATTTCTCCGGCTATGCCAGCCTCTTCGGCGTGCCCGATCTCGGCCGCGACGTGGTGGTGCCCGGCGCCTTCGCGGTGAGCCTCGCCCGGCGTGGGGCCGCGGGGGTGCGGCTCCTGTTCCAGCACGACCCCGCCGAGCCGATCGGCCGGTGGCTCGCCCTGCGCGAGGATGGCCGCGGCCTGTTCGCGGAAGGCCAGCTCAACCTCGCGGTGCAGCGCGCCCGGGAGGTCGACGCCCTGATGCGCGGCGGTGGCCTCGACGGGCTGTCGATCGGCTTCCGCACGCTGCGCGCCCGGAAGGGCGCCGGCGGCGAGCGTCGGCTCCAGCAGGTCGATCTCTGGGAGATCTCGCTCGTGACCTTCCCGCTGCAGCCGGGGGCGAGGGCGAGCCCCAGCCCCGAGCCGGATCCGGAGGCCGACGCGATCCGCGGCCTCGCCGGCCTGATCGCACCGCTCCGCACCGCCAGACCCGCCGCCCGGCCTCGGCTGGCCGCGCGGTCCTGACTTTCACCCCGCCGACGAGGCTCACGATGGACGCCCAGACCCTGAACACCGATCCCGCCTTCGCGACGAAGAGCGGCCTGCCACTCCTGGAGAACAAGGCCGCGCAACCCGAGGGCGGCCCGGTCCGCTCGGCCCTCGACGAGCTCGCCGCCGCCTTCGCGGCCTTCAAGGAGACGAACGACGCCCGGATCGACCAGATCGAGGGCCGCCTCGGCGCAGACGTGCTCACGGAGGAGAAGCTCGCCCGGATCGACGCGGCCCTCGATGCCGCCCGCACCCGCCTCGACCGGATCGCCCTGGAGCGGGCCCGGCCGCCCCTCGGGCAGCCGGACATCCGCGAGGCGGGGGCCGCGCACGAGCACAAGGCCGCCTTCGATCTCTACGTCCGGGCCGGCGAGAGCGGCGGCCTGAAGCGCCTGGAGGCCAAGGCCCTGTCGGCCGGCTCCGGGCCGGATGGCGGCTACCTCATCCCCGACACGATCGAGCGCACCGTGCTGACGCGCCTCGGCCAGGTCTCGCCGATCCGGTCGATCGCCAGCGTGCAGCAGATTTCGGGATCCCAGTACAAGCGAGCGGTCTCGGTGGGCGCGCCGGTCACCGGCTGGGCCGCCGAGACCGCGCCACGACCGGAGACCGCCGCGCCGGCCCTGTCGGAGATCGCGTTCCCCGCCATGGAACTCTACGCGATGCCCGCCGCCACCCAGACGCTTCTCGACGATGCCGTGGTGGATCTCGACGCGTGGCTCTCGGCTGAGGTGGAGACCGCCTTCGCCGAGCAGGAGGGCGTCGCCTTCGTGTCCGGCAACGGCGCGAGCCGCCCGCGGGGCTTCCTCAGCTACGACACGGTCGCCAATGCCGCCTGGGTGCCGGGCAAGCTCGGCACGATCGCCACGGGGGCGGCCGGGGCCTTCCCGTCCGCCAGCCCGGCGGACGTGCTGTTCGATCTGGTCTACGGGCTGCGGGCGGCCTACCGGCAGAATGCCGGCTTCGTCATGAACCGGCGCACCCAGAGTGCGATCCGCAAATTCAGAGATGCGGAGGGCAATTACCTCTGGCAGCCGCCGCTCGCCGCCGGCCGGTCCGCCACGCTGATCGGCTTCCCGGTCACCGAGGCCGAGGCGATGCCGGATCTCGCCAAGGACAGCCTGTCGGTGGCCTTCGGCGATTTTCGCCGGGGCTACCTCGTGGTCGACCGCACCGGGATGCGGGTGCTGCGCGACCCTTACTCGGCCAAGCCCTACGTGCTGTTCTACACCACCAAGCGCGTCGGCGGTGGGGTGCAGGATTTCGACGCGATCAAGCTGCTGAAATTCTCCTGAGGGGATGCCGCGTCGCTCCCCCTCGGCGCTTTCGGATCGCCGCGCCGGTTCATCCGCGATGCGCGCTCCTCCGCCGTCTGGGGAGGCCCGGGACCGGGGGCGTTCGGACGTCACCGGACCGCTCGGTCCAGAGCCGCCCCCGCCCCTGGCCCCTCCCCACAGGGGGAGGGGGGACTGCACGCGTCCGGGACGGCGCCGGTCTCGGACGGGGACGTGTGATCCCTCGGGCCAGCGCCTTCAGAAGGACCGCGCGCCTTCAGCGGCCCGGATTGCCGTCGCGCAGGGCGCCGGTCGGCTCCTGGACGTGGGCCTCCAGGAACCAGAGGTGCTTGTCGACCGCCCGGGATATCTCGGTGAACAGGTCGGCCGTGCCGGGATCGCCCGCTTCGTCGGTCTCGTCGATGTTCTCGCGCACGGCGTTGGCGTAGCCGGCATAGCTGTCGATCAGCGCCGCGACGTGGTCGGCGATGGCGTAGATGCCGGTCGGGTAGGGCGGCAGCTTCGTGCGCTCGGCGACCACCTGGGCCGATCCGAAGGCCGTGGCGCCGAGCTGCACCGCGCGCTCGGCGACCTTGTCGTTGAGGTCGTCCAGCTCGGTGCGGAACCCGTCGAGCATCTCGTGGATACCGATGAACTGCGGGCCCTTCAGGTTCCAATGCGCCTGCTTGATCGCCAGGGCGAGGTCGATGCCGTCCGCGAGCCGTGCGTTCAGGGCGTCGATCGAGACCTTCTTGGCGTTCGAGTCGGTGTCGTTGCGGGTCTTGTGGGTCCGGGGTGTGGTACTGGTGCCGCTCTCGGCCATGCTTTCGCTCCGTCAGTCGAAAAGGTTCGGATGCGAAAGTGCCGGTGCGGCCTCAGGTTCCCGCAGCCGCGACGGATCCGCGGCGGCGGGACTGTTTCGCCGCAGGGCGCGCCTAGCGGTTGCGGCCGGGGCGCGCCATCCAGTCCGACCGGTTGCCGCGGGAGGCCGCCTCGCCGACCTGGATCCGCTGCAGTTCCGCCGAGCGCGAGGCGATCCAGCCGGCATGCTCGGCCACCGGCGTCACGGCGGTGAAGCCGCCGCAGGCGGTGCGGCGCGTGCCCTGCTGCAGGGCCCCGCTCGACCAGCTCACCACGCCGACGATCCGGTAGCCGCCGGGGCCTCCGGTCAGGATCGGGCCGCCGGAATCGCCCAGGCAGGCACCGGCGCCCGAGGTCTCGGCCATGCGCCGCCGGTCGGTCACGACGGTCACCCGGTTGGCGACCTGCAGGGAGCCGATCGACACGAGGTGGGCGAGACGCAGGACCCGCGCCGAGTTCCGCCGGTTCTCCGCCACCACGCCGAAGCCCGCGATGTCCACCGGCTCGCCGTTGCTGATCGAGCCGGCGCCCCGGGGATCGAGGGGCACGTAGTCATTGCCGAGCGGCTGCTCGAGCTTGAGCAGCGCCAGATCGACGCCGGGCTGATCCTCGGGGGTCGTGCCGGGCACGAAGTCCGGGTGCATGGAGGCGGCGATCACCGGGGTCCGGTGCTGCCGGAAGCTCCGGTCGACGCTGATCACCGTGTATCCGGCGGGGCGCATGACGCAGTGGGCGGCGCTGAGCACGAGGTCCGGGGCGATCAGCGTCCCCGAGCAGATCTCGCCCTCGGTGCTCTCGATGCGCACCACGAAGCTGCGCGCGCCGTTGGGATCCCGCGTCGTCGCGCCGTTGATCACCGCGGCGGCGGGCGTGGGGAGCAGGCCCGTCAGGGCGCCGAGCAGCGACACGCCGAGCAGGCCGCCCCACAAGCCGCCCCTCAGGCCGCCGCGCAGGCTGCGCTCGCGGGGGCCGGCCGTCCGGATCGGGCGAGGGGACATCGGGATCTCCGGGCGCGCGCTCTGCGCGGGTGGGGGCGCCGGATGCGGGAGGCGGCGCGCGGTGAGCCTAGAGCAAGGCAAGTGCCCGGCCAAGCTGAGGTTCCCTGCGCACACGTCGCCGTGACGTTACTCCGTCCAGCGCGCGGTCCGGTTCCAGCCACCGAGCACGCGATCGATCCAGCCGCGCTGCGGCCCCGTCAGGATGCCCTGGGTCAGGCCGCCGCAGGCGCCGCCGATCCAGGCCGACAGCGCCAGGACGGCCCCGTCCGGTCCCGCGATCGGGCCGCCGGAATCCCCCTGGCAGGCGCCGCCGCCCGTGCGCTTGAGCCAGACCAGGACCCGGCTCGGCCCGTAGGGCTCGATCACCGGCAGCCCGACGCTGCGATAGGTGCCGGTGGAGCGCGGATCGCCGGGCTTGGCCGCGCCGTAGCCCGACAGGGTCAGGATCTCGCCCGCCCGGGCCGGGGCGGCGCTCAGGGTCACGGGCGCGAAGCGGGTTGGCAGCGGCGTCGCGGTGCGCAGCAGCGCGAGGTCGATGGAGCGCCGCCGGGCCGCCGCCGCGCCGGGCGCGTAGCCCGGATGCAGCGCCTGCGCGGCGACCTCGACGAGGACCGGTTCGCCGGTGGCGTCACGGAAATGGACGCGGTGCTCGCTTGCGTCGGCGAGGCAGTGGCCGGCGGTCAGCACCGTGTCGGGGGCGAGCACCACGCCGGTGCAGACGCCGCCCTTCGACGACAGGACCATCACGGCCCCGCCGGCCGGCGCCTCGGTGCCGCCGACCACCGCCTGCGCCGGGAGGGCGGCGAGCGCCAGGATCGCCGCCAGGGCCGCCGCGAGGGCCGCCGCAAGGCTCCCCCCCGCCGGGTGGCGCACCGGGCGGCGCTTCGAGATCGGCATCGGACCACCTGCAGAGAGACGCGCGATGATCCCGTTACGCATCGAGGCCGCCGCCGTCGAGCCGGTGGGCGTGCCCGACCTGCGCGCCTACCTGCGGTTCGAGTCCGATGCGGGCGCCGACGAGGACGGGCTGCTCCAGGCCCTGATCAGTGCGGCGCGCGCGAGCCTGGAGATCGAGACCCGCCGGATCCTGATCCCGGGCCGCTACCGGATCGCCCTGTCCGCATGGCCGCCGGACGGGCAGGTGCCGCTGCCCCTGAGCCCCCTGGTCGCGCTCCTCCGCGCCGGCTTCGCGGAGGCTTCGGGGGGCGTCGCCGACCTCGCCGCGGGGCTCGCGCGCCTCGGCCCCGATCCGGGCGAGGCGCCGTCCCTGCGCATCGATCCCGCCGTGCCGGATCCCGCCGGCCGCACGATCCTGATCGAGGTCGCGGCGGGATACGGCGGGGACGGGCCGCCGCTCCCCGAGCCTCTGCGCCTCGCGATCCTGCGTCTCGCCGCCGCCCGCTACGAGCATCGCGGCGACGAGCCCGATGCCGCCCGTACCGACGCGGCCGAACTCGCCGCGCCGTTCCGGCGGATGCGGCTCTGACACGGCTGTGACGCTCGCTCCCGGAGTTTCCCCGATGGCGTCCTCGTCCCAACACCCGCCCCTCGGCGCGCGGCGCCGCCGCTTCGTGCTCGAACGGCCTCTGGAAGAGCCGGACGGCTTCGGGGGCGTGCTGCGCCGCTACGTGGCCGGCCCGGTCCTGTGGGGAGCCCTAGCCCCGGCGGGGATGGCCGATCGCCCGGCCGGCGGCCGCACCGACACGCTGCCCGCCTACCGCGTCACCCTGCGGAGCCGGGCCGAGCTCGACCCGACCATGCGGCTCGCCGCCGGGCCCCGCCGCTTCGCGATCCGCGCCGTCACCGAGCCGGATGCGCGGGGCCGCGACCTGATCTGCCACGTCGAGGAACTGCCCCGGGAGGGCCGGTCGTGAGCGATCCGGGCCCGCTCCTGGCGCTCCGCGCCGGCCTGATCGGCCGCTTCGCCGCCGATGCCGCCCTGGCGGCCCTGCTGGGCGGCCGGGTCCGGCTCTACGACGAGCCGCCGCGGGGCACGCTCCCGGTCTACGCCCTGTTCGGCGACGCCGAGATCACGGACGATTCCGTCGACGGCGCCGAGCGCCACCGGCACAGCCACGCGATCGTGGTGATCGCTCAGGCCGGCTCGGTGCGCACCGCCCTCGACGCCGCGGCGCGGATGGCGGCCCTGCTGCAGGACGCCGCGACGCCGCCCGTCCTCCCCCTTGCGGGCTGCCGGCTCGTCACCCTGCGGGTGCGGGCCGTCCGCGCCCACCGCGACGCCCGGACCGGCGAGGCCCGCGCGAGCCTGACGGTCGAGGCCGTCACCGAGACCCTGTGAGGAGAAGGCCGATGGGCGCGCAGAAGGGCAAGGACCTGCTGATCCGGGCCGGCGACGGCGCGGGCGGCTTCACGGCGGTGGCGGGCCTGCGCAGCCGCCAGATCACCCTCAACGCCGAGACCGTCGACGTCACCAACGCCGATTCCGCCGGGCGCTGGCGCGAATTGCTGGCCGGCGCGGGGGTGCGCCGGGCCGCGATCGCCGGCTCCGGCGTGTTCCGCGACCAGGCGTCGGATGCGCGCCTGCGGCTGCTGTTCTTCGAGGGCGCGGTCGAGGTGTTCCAGATCGTGATCCCGGCCTTCGGGACCCTGGAGGGACCGTTCCAGATCGCGAGCCTCGAATACCGGGGCGACCATGCCGGCGAGGTGACCTTCGACATGAGCCTCGAATCCGGCGGCGCACTCGCCTTCGCGGCGGCCTGAATCCCATGGCCAACCGGATCCGCGGCGAGGTGCCGCTCGACCTCGGCGGGCAGCGCTACACCCTCTGCCTCACCCTCGGGGCGCTGGCCGAGCTGGAGACCGCGCTCCAGGCCGGCGATCTTGCGGGCCTCGCCGCGCGCTTCGCGGGCGGGCGCGTCTCGGCCCGCGACCTGATCGCCCTTCTGGGCGTCGCCCTGCGGGGCGGCGGCCACGATCTCGACGACGCGGCGGTGGCGCGGCTGCCCCTGGCGGGGGGGCTCGATGCCGTCTCGGCCGCCCTGGGGGACGTCCTGGCGGCCGCCTTCGGGGAGGCGCCGGGCCCGGCAAACCCTCCCTAGAGCCGGATGCGGATCTGCCGCCGCGTCCGGCTCCGGGCCGCTTCCCCTGGGACGACGCCCTGGCCCTCGGCCTCGGCGCTCTGGGCTGGCGGCCCCGCGATTTCTGGTCGGCGACCCCGCGCGAATTCGCCGCCGCGCTCGGCCGGCGCGGCGGGCCGGAGCCCCTGACCCGCGCCGCCTTCGCGCGGCTGCTCGCCGCCTATCCCGATCCGACATGAGGCGCCCCGATGGCCGAGAGCGAGACCGACACCCAGGCCGACGACCGGATCAGGCAGCTCGAGACCCTCGACCGCCTGGCGCAGACTTTCGGCCGCAGCCTCGACACGGCCCTGACCCGCGGGACCGCCTCCGGTCGCAGCCTCGACGGGGTGCTCGGCACGATCGGGGCGCGCCTCGCCGGCGTGGCGGCGCGGGCGGCGGCCGGGCCGATCCAATCGGGCGTCACGGGCCTCATCGGCGCGATGCTGGGCTCGGGCTCGGAGACCGGCTTCGCCCGGGGCGGCGTGTTCCGGGGCGGCCGCGTCCAGCCCTTCGCCGCCGGCGGTGTCGTGGCCGCGCCGACCTACTTCCCCATGGCGGGGGGCGCCGGCCTCATGGGCGAGGCCGGCCCCGAGGCGATCCTGCCCCTGGGCCGCGGTCCGGACGGGCGGCTCGGCGTCGCCGCGGGCGGCGCTCAGGCCCGGCCGGTCTCCGTGACCGTCAACATCGCGACTCCCGACCCGGGAGCCTTCCGCCGCTCCGAGGCCCAGGTGACCGCGAGCCTCGCCCGGGCGGTGGCGCGCGGCCAGCGGGCGACGTGAGGGATCCCGCCGCCGACGCCCCGCTCCAACCGCCGAGTTCGCCATGGCCGATGACTTCCACGAGGTGCTGTTCCCCCTCGACGTGTCCCTGCGCGCGAGCGGCGGCCCGCAGCGGCTCACCGAGATCGTGACCCTGGCCTCGGGCCGGGAGCACCGGAACGGCCGCTGGGCCGATTCCCGCCGCCGCTACGATGCCGGGTTCGGCATGCGCGGCCTCGACGCGCTGCATGCCGTGCTCGCCTTCTTCGAGGAGCGGCGCGGGCGGCTCTACGGCTTCCGGTTCCGCGACCGGGTCGACGGCCGCTCCGGGCCGCCCGGCCGGCCGATCGGGCCCCTCGACCAGCCTCTCGGCACGGGTGACGGCACCGCGACCGCCTTCCCCCTGGTGAAGACCTACGGCGCCGGTCTCGCGCCCTATCGCCGCCGGATCGCCAAGCCGGTGGCGGGCAGCGTCCGGGTGGCGGTCTCGGGCCGGGAGATCGAACCCTGCGCCTTTGCCTGCGATCCGACCACCGGTCTCGTCACCTTCGCCTCCGGCCAAGTCCCGCCCCCGGGCGCCGCGGTGACGGCGGGCTTCGCCTTCGACGTTCCGGTCCGCTTCGACACCGACGCGCTGACCATCGACCTCGCCGCCTTCACGGCCGGGGAGATCCCGAAGGTGCCGCTCGTCGAGATCGTGCCCTGAGGAGGCGTGAGGCCATGCGCGACATCCCGGAGGCCTTCGCGGCCCATCTCGCGGGCGGCGTGACCAATCTGTGCCGCTGCTGGTCCCTCCGGCGGCGCGACGGGCTCGCCCTCGGCTTCACCGACCACGACCGCGACCTGACCGTCGCGGGCCTCGTCCACGCCGCCCGCACCGGGCTGGAGGCGGCCGAGGCCAGCGCCGAACTCGGCTTCGCGGTCTCGGGCGGCGACGTGGCCGGGGCGCTCAGCAGCCTCGGCCTCACCGAGGCGGACATCGCCGGCGGCCTCTACGACGGCGCCGCGGTGGAGACTTGGCTGGTCGACTGGACCAACCCCGAGACGCGGCTTCTCATCGACGTCGCCACCATCGGCGAGGTGCGCCGGGATGGGGACGCCTTCGTGGCGGAGCTGCGCGGCCTCGCCCACCGGCTCGGCGCCGAGCGGGGCCGAACCTACCGGGCGACCTGCGGTGCCGATCTCGGTGATGCGCGCTGCCGGGTGGACCGCGCCGCGTGGACGACCACCGGCCGGGTGACCGGCGTGCCGGAGCCGGCCACGCTCGCGGCGACGCTCGTCGGCGCCTTCGCGGACGGCCTGTTCACCGGCGGGCGGCTCACCTGGACCGCGGGGGCCAATGCCGGGCTCGCGGCGGATCTGCGCCTCCAGCTCGGGTCCCTGATCGAGCTCTGGACCGTGCCACCCCGGCCGGTCGCCGTCGGCGACGGTTTCAGCCTCACGGCCGGGTGCGACAAGCGCCTCGCCACGTGCCGCGACCGCTTCGCCAATGCGGTCAATTTCCAGGGCTTCCCGCACATGCCCGGCAACGACGCGGTGATGCGCGCGGTGCCGGGCTCCGACCACGTCCTCGACGGCGGGAGCCTGTTCCGATGAGCGCGATGCGGCGGGATATCGGTGTTGCGGCGCTCGGCGAGGCGCGCCTGTGGCTGGGCACGCCCTACCGGCATCAGGCCTCGCTCCGGGGCGTAGGGTGCGACTGTCTGGGCTTGCTGCGCGGGGTCTGGCGCGGGCTCTACGGGGACGAGCCGGAGGGGCCGCCCCCCTATTCAGGAACCTGGGCGGAATCGGCCGCGCCCGGGACCGACCCCCTCACCGAAGCGGCCGCCCGCCACCTCGTGCCGGTGCCGGATAGGCCCGCGGCCTGCGCGCCGCGGCCGGGCGACGTCCTGCTCTTCGCCTTCCGCCGCCACCTGCCGGCCCGCCACTGCGCCATCGCCACCGGCGACGGCGCCATGATCCATGCCCACGACGGCGCGGTGGTCGCCGAGGTGGCGCTCACCGGCTGGTGGCGTCGGCACGTGACGGGGGTGTTCCGGTTTCCGGACGTCCCGTCGGGCCGCCGCGGCGTCGCCGAGTCCGACCTGCGGCCCGGCCGCGGTGCGCATCGAGACCGCCGAGTCGATGGCGAACAGGTCGATCTCGGAGCCCCGCCATGGCGACGCTGATCCTGTCCTCGGCCGGCGCGGCGGTGGGCACCGCCCTCGGCGGTCCGATCGGCGGCATGGTCGGCCGGGCGCTCGGCTCGGTCGCGGGCGCGGCGCTGGGCGGCGCCCTGTCGGGGTCCGGGCAATCTACGCGCTTCGTCGAAGGGCCGCGGCTCGCCGACGTGGCCGGGCTCACCTCCACCGAGGGCGATCCGATCCCGCGGGTCTACGGCCGGGCGCGGATCGGCGGTACCCTGATCTGGGCGACCCGTCCGCGGGAGGTCGCCAACACCGCGGTGCAGCGCGCCGCCGCGCCCGCCAAGGCCATGGGCGGCCTGACGGGCGGCCAGAGGACCGTCACGACCCGCTACACCTACTTTGCCAACCTCGCGGTCGGTCTGTGCGAGGGCGAGATCGCCTTCGTCCGCCGGATCTGGGCGGACGGCAAGGAGATCGACCAGGTCGGCCTGAACCTTCGGGTCCATACCGGCGGCCCCGGCCAGGAGCCCGACCCGCTCATCGTCGCCAAGGAGGGGGCTGAGAACGCGCCGGCCTATCGCGGCCTCGCCTATGTGGTGTTCGAGAACCTGCCGCTCGCCGCCTTCGGCAACCGCGTCCCGCAATTCGCCTTCGAGGTGATCCGCCCGGTCAACGGCCTGTTCGGCCGGGTGCGGGCCGTCGACCTGATCCCCGGCGCCAGCGAGTTCGGCCTCGATCCGGACCGGGTCACCGTCGATCTCGGGCTCGGCCGGACCGAGGCCGCCAACCGGCACCAGCTCCAGCGCGGCACCGACGTCGTCGCCTCCCTGGACGCCCTCCAGGCGCTCTGCCCGAACCTGCGCCGGGTCGCCGTGGTGGCGACGTGGTTCGGCACCGACCTGCGGGCGGGATCCTGCCGGGTCGTGCCGAAGGTCGAGGCCGCCCACAAGCGCGCCCTGCCGGAGCATTGGCGCGTCGCCGGGATCACCCGCGATCGGGCCGAGGTGGTCTCGACCCTGCCGGACGGCAGCCCGGCCTATGGCGGCACCCCCGCGGATGCGGGCCTGACCCGGCTGGTGGCCGAGCTGGCGCGCCGGGGGCTCGCGGTGTCGCTCTATCCGTTCGTCATGATGGACGTGCCGGCCGGCAACGCGCTGCCCGACCCGCACGTCCCCGGCGCCGCGCAGCCCGCCTATCCCTGGCGCGGCCGCATCACCTGCGATCCGGCCCCGGGCTGCCCGGGAAGTCCGGACGGGACCGCCGCGGCCGACGCGCAGGTCGCGGCCTTCTTCGCGGGCGGGTACCGTGCTGCTCTCCTCCACTACGCCGGCCTCGCGGCCGGCTGGGCGGCCTCCGGGGTGCCGCTCGCGGCCTTCGTGATCGGCAGCGAGCTCGTCGGCCTCACCCGGGTGCGCGGCGCCGCCGGCTACCCGGCCGTGGACGCCCTGCGCGACCTCGCCGCCGCGCTCCGCGAACGCCTCGGCCCAGCGGTCACCCTGGTCTACGGCGCCGACTGGACCGAATACGGCGCCCATGTCCGCGACGGCGGCGCCACGGTGCGCTTCCCCCTGGACGCGCTGTTCGCCGATCCGAACATCGGCGCCGTGGGGATCGACTGGTACCCGCCCGTCTCCGACTGGCGCGACGACCCGGACCACGCCGACCTCGCGGTGACGGGCGACATCGCCGACCGGGCCTATCTCAAGGCGCGCGGCGCGTCCGGCGAGGCCTTCGACTGGTACTACGCCGACGCGGACGACCGGGCCGCCCAGGCGCGCCGGCCGATCACCGACGGCGCCGCCGGCAAGCCGTGGCTCTACCGGGCCAAGGATCTCGTCGCGTGGTGGTCGAGCCCGCACGTGGAGCGCGACGGCGGCGTCGAGACCCGCAGCACCGCCTGGGTGCCGGCCGGCAAGCCGATCTGGCTCACCGAGATCGGCGTGCCGGCGGTGGACAAGGGCACCAACGGCCCCAACGTCTTCCCGGACCCGAAATCCTCCGAGAGCGCCTTCCCGCCGGAATCCCGGGCCCTGCGGGACGAGCTGATCCAGCTCCGCGGTCTGGAAGCCGTGATCGCCCGGTTCGACCCGGCCGTGCCAGGCTTCCGGGAGGCCGACAACCCGGTCTCGCCGGTCTATGGCGGCCGCATGGTCGATCCCGACGGGATCTTCGTCTGGGCCTGGGACGCGCGGCCCTTCCCGGCCTTCCCGACGGTGCGGGGCGTCTGGGCCGACAACGCCAACTGGCGGGTGGGCCACTGGATCACCGGCCGGATCGAAGGCTGCGACCTCGACCTGCTGGTCCTGAGGATCCTCGCGGATTTCGGCTTCGACGCGCCGGTCTCCGTGGAGGCCGCCGCCTATCTCGACGGCTACGTGATCGACCGGCCGCTCACGGCACGCGGCGCTCTGGAGACGCTGGCGCAGGTCTACGGCCTCGACGTCTCGGCGGTGGCCGGGACCCTGCGCCTGCGCGGTCCCCGCCGCGACCGGCCCGTGGTCCTGGCCGAGGCCGACCTCGTCCGGCTGTCCGAGGACCGGCCGGTCCTGCACCAGGTCCGGGCCGAGGAGAGCGCCCTGCCGCGCTCCGTGGAGCTCGGGATCACCGATTCCGAGAGCCCGGATTACCGCCGCGCCACGGCGGCGGCCGTGCGGCCCGCCGGCCTGCGGCGGCGCGAGACCCGGATCGAGTCGGCGATCGTCACCCGCCGCGAGACCGGCGACGGGCTCGCCGAGGCGCTGCTCGACCGGCTGATCGCGGGCCGCGACAGCGCGGTGTTCACCGTGAGCCCGCGCCGGGTCGAGCTGGAGCCCGGCGACCTCCTGGCGGTGCCCTGCGCGGTGCCGGGCGGCACGGTCCTGCGCCGGATCGACCGGATCGACGACGCGCCCACGGGCCGCCGGATCGAGGCGAGCGGTGTGCCGCCCCGGGCGGGACCCGGGCGCGGGCTGCCTCGCCAGATGGCCCAGGCGGCGGTGGCGCCGCCCGCCTTCCCGGGGCCGCCGCTCGCCCTGGCCCTCGACCTGCCGGTCGACCGCGGCAGCCCGACCGTCCTGCAATACGCCGCGGTGGCGGCCGAACCCTGGCCCGGCGCGGTCGCGATCTGGCGCGCGGTGGGCGACGGACCGCTCGCCCTGCACCGCGTCGTCGACTACCCGGCCTGCCTCGGGCGCACCCTGTCGGCGCTGCCGGCCGGCCCGCTCTGGCGGATCCAGCGGGGTGTGCATCTCGACGTCGCCCTGCGGCGCGGCGCGGCCCTCGCGTCGATCGGGGAGGGCGCGATGCGCGCCGGGGGAAACCTGTTCGCCCTGCTCGGCGCGGATGGCGCCGTGGAGCTGCTCTGCGCGGCGAACGCGCTGCTGACCGGGCCCGACACCTACCGGCTGTCCGGCTTCCTGCGCGGGCTCGCCGGAAGCGAGGCGGCGGCGGGGCGCGTCAGCCCGGCGGGGAGCCTGATCGTGCGCCTCGACGACGGCGCCGTGACGCCCCTGATCGACCGGCTGGACGAGGTCGGCCGCGCCTTCCGCTACCGGATCGGGCCTGCGGACAGCGATCCGGCCGATCCGGCCTTCACCGAGATCACCGCCACGGCCGGCCTCGCGGCGCTCACGCCGCTGCGGCCGGTCCACCTGCGGGCGCGGCGCGGCGCGGATGGCGTGCGGCTCTCCTGGATCCGCCGGGCCCGCCGCGACGGCGACGCCTGGGAGCCGGCCGAGATCCCGCTCGACGAGCCGGAGTCTTACGTGGTGACGCTGTTCTCGGCCGCCGGCACGGCCCTGCGCACGCTCCGGGCCGAGGCCCAGCACTGCATCTACGCGGACGAGGCGGCCGATTTCGGCGGGGCCCAGGCGCATCTCGACGTCGCCGTGGCGCAGATCGGGCAGGTCGCCGGCCTCGGCCCTGCCTGTCGCGCCCGCATCCCCGTCCGCACGGCCTGACCGCCCGGGAGTTGCCTCATGTCCGACGCCACGCCCCATCTCGGCCTGCCGCTGATCGCCGCCAGCCAGGCGCAGAAGCACGTCACCCACAACGAGGCGCTCGGCCTTCTCGACGCCCTCGTCCAGCTGGCCTGCCTGGACAAGGACCTCACCGCGCCGCCGCCGAGCCCCGCGGAGGGCGACCGCTACCTCGTGGTCGCCGCCGAGCCCGGGGGCGCCTGGTCGGGGCTCGCCGGACAGTTGGTGCGCTACGGCGACGGCGTCTGGGCCGGCGCGGTGCCGCGGGCCGGCTGGCTCGCCTGGCTGATCGACGAGGCCGACCTCTACGTCTTCGACGGCGCGGCCTGGACGAGCTTGAGCCGGACGCTGACGGCGATCCAGAGCGTCAGCCGCCTCGGGATCAACACGGGGGCGGACGCCACCAACCGCCTCGCCGTCAAGGCCGATGCCGCGCTTCTGACCTGGGACGACGCCACGCCGGGCAGCGGCGACATGCGGGTGTTCGTCAACCGCAAGGCCGCCGCCCGCGACGCCGCTCTGGTCTTCGAGACCGGCTACGCGGCGCGGGCGATGCTGGGCACCCTCGGGAGCGACGACTTCAGCCTGAAGGTCTCGCCCGACGGGTCCGCCTTCGCCACGGCGCTCACTGCCTCGGCCCGGACCGGCGGGATCGACTTCGCCTCGGCCGAGACGGCGCTCGCGGCCGCCCCCACCACCGACCTCGGCGGTGCGGGCACGCGGCGGGTCCTCGTCACCGGCGCGGCACGGATCGCGAGCTTCGGCGCCGCGGCCGACCGGGAGCGGTTCGTGCGCTTCTCGGGGGCCGCGACCCTGGTCCACGATCCTGAGGCGCTGGCGCTGCCGACCCGGGCCGATCTCGTCACGGCCCCCGACGACACCTGCATCGCCACCTCGGACGCGGCGGGCCGCTGGCGCGTGCACCACTACCAGCGCGCCGACGGGACGCCGCTCGCGACCGGCGCGCAGGTGCTCGGCGCGACCGGGTCGGTCCGGCTCCCGGGCGGCCTGATCGTGCAATGGGGGCTCGTCACCGCCGCCGACGCGGACGTCGCGGTGGCGTTCGGCACCGCCTTCCCGGGGAGCTGCCTCGGGGTCTGGGCGCAGCCGGTCGCCGGCGCCGGCGCCGCGCTCTACGCCGCGCAAGTCAGCGACGTGGCAGTCGCCGGGTTCACGCTCCGCACCCGTCGCGCGACGGCCGGTTCGGTGGCGGGCGCCGGGTCGGTACCGACCTACTGGCTCGCGCTGGGTGCGTGAGCGCCTGACCCTGCGGGTCCGTCGCGGCCGCGTCCGCTGTCAGTCCGGGACTGCGCCGAGAGCCCGCAGCATCACCGGCTCCACGGCCGCGTACCCCGCCCCGTTGAGGTGGATGCCGTCGTCGGTGAGATCCCGCCGGAGCGCCCCCTCCGCCGTGGCGAGCGCCGGCCCGTAATCGACGAGGCGGGCGGGGCCCGCCGCGCAATAGCCGCGCAGCCATCCGTTCAGGGCGCGGATCCGCGCCACCGGGCGCAACTCGGGGCGCCAGCCCCAGAAGTCGCTCGGCATCACGGTGCCGATGGTGAGCGGCAGACCGGCCGCGAAGGCCATCCGCCCCATGGCGATGATGTTCTGGGCGATCGCCCGGTCCGGGACCGGGCCGCCGATCTCCGCGATGTCGTTGATCCCGCAGAGCAGATGGACGCCGCGCGCATCCGCGGTGTCCCGGAGGAAGCGCGCCCGGATCTGCGCGCTCGTCTCGCCCGGCACCCCCCGGGCCACGAAGCCGTGTCGCGCGAAGGTCTCGGCCCGCACGACGCCCCAGGCGGCGGTGATCGAATCGCCGATGAACACGAGCGGCCGGTCCTGTCCGCGTCCCACACGTCCCCCATCGGCGCCGCGCCCGGGATCGGGCGGCGCCGCCTTAGCCCGGCGGGGTCGGGCACGCCACCGTCCGGAGCACGCCCATGTCGAGCCCCCTCCCGAATGCGCGGGATCCCTTCGCCGCCGCATGCCGCCGCCTCGGGCCGCGGCTGATGCGCGATCTCGGCCTGAGTGACGTCCAGGCCGCCGGGCTCCTGGGCAATCTCGGCTACGAGACCGGCGGGTTCCGCCACCTCCAGGAGATCGCCCCCGCGGTGCCCGGCTCCCGCGGCGGATGGGGGCTCGCCCAGTGGACCGGCCCCCGGCGCGTCGCCCTGGAGGCCTGGTGCCGGGCGCGCGGCCTCGATCCCGCCGATCCCGAAGCGGGCTACGGCTATCTCTGCGCCGAGCTGCGCACGACCGAGGCGCCGGCCCTCGCCGCCCTGAGAACCACGACGACCCTCGCGGCCGCCACCGAGACGGTCTGGCGGCGCTACGAGCGGCCGGGCGTCGTCGCCCCCGCGCGCCGCCTCGCCTGGGCCCGCCGGGCGCTCGCCGCCCTTCGCGACGGCCCCGCCGCTCCGGCACCGGCCCGGCGGCCCGGACGGGCCTGACCGGCCCCGTCGCACCCGATCCCGAGCCGGCCGGGTCCGCCGCGCGCATAGCCACGGAGATCGACGATGATGCACCGTATCCGGGCGGGCCTCGCCCTGGCCTGCACGAGCCTGTCGCTTGCCGCGCTCGCCGAGCCGGCCGCCGCCCGTTCCGCCACCGACTTGGCGATCCCGTGGGGCGACTGGCTGGTCGGCCTGCTCCAGCCGGTGACCGCCGCCCTCGTGCCCCTCGCCGCCGCCGCCGTCACCGCCGGCATCGCCCGGGTCGCGCCCTGGGCCGCCTCGGTGCTCACCCGCGATCGGATCGAGGCCGCGATCCGCGCCGGGGCCGAGTTCGGGCAGAATGCCGTGGCCGGGGCCGCCCGGGGCCGGACCGTCGGCGTCGATGTCGGCGCCGCAGTGGTGGCCGCCGGCGCCCGTCATGTGCTCGCGACCGCCCCCGCGCACGTCGTCCGGAAGGCGGGCGGGCCCGAGGGCGTCGCCGCGCGGATCTTCCGGGCGCTGCCCCTCGATCCGCAGGCGAGCGCCGCCAACGTCCTCGCCCCGGCGCTGACCCAACTGCGCGAGCCGGACAAGCGCCCCGGCTGAGGCCGGCGCCCCGGGAGCCCGTGGAACAGGGATCGACGCCATGAACACCGCCCGCACCACGACCCGCAGGGCCTCGGGACGGGCGGTCGAGCCCCCCGAGGACGGGGCCGGTCCCGGCGTCGCGCTGGGCGGCCGGCCCCGGACGATCCGCTTCCCGCCCTTCTGGCACGCGTGGTTTGCGCGTCAGACCGAGCCGCGGCTCGCCGCCCTCGACGAGCTGGTCGACGCGCATGTCGAGCGCCGGGCGCTGCGCCGCTACCTGCGGCGGCTGAAGCACGCGACGGTGTTCGCCTTCGTCGCCGCGGCGGCGGCCGCGCACTGGTTCTCCGATCAGGTCGCGTGGCTCGCCGCGCATGTCCCGGCCCTGCGGGCCCTCTGGAAGCTGCTGACGGGAGCGTGAGATGCGTCTGCGCTGGGACAGGGTTCTCGACCGGGCCTGGCTCGCCCTGGCCGCCACCGCGGCGGTGACGGTCGCCGTCCACGAGGGCGGTGCGGTCGGCCGGCGCGCCTGGACGCTCGGGTCCGGCGGCGGCGCGCTGGCCGCGCCGGCGGGACCCGGCGGGGTCAACCCGCCGGCCCGCGCCGCCCTGGCCTGCGGGCCCGCCCCGGCTCCGTCGCCATGACAGCGGTCGACGCGCCTGTGCGAAGCGGCCCGCGGCGTGGAACCGGGCGCCGCCTCGGCCGTCATGTCGGCACGATGCCGTCCGCCGCCAGATCAACCGCGAAGGGAATGTCCGGACCGACGCCGACAACCGCCGGGGTTGACGCACGGCTACGTATTCAGGACGCATTCAGTGCCCTGGGCGCACATCGTTCGCCAATGCGCTACGCCATCGCCCTCGTCGCCATCAGCCTGACCGCCGCGGCCCTCGCCGCGGGCGGGTTCGGCTCCATGGCGGATGACGGGCCGGCCCCCCAGACGGGCGCCGTATCCAGCCAGGCGCCGCTGCGCATCGAGAGCTGCCTGTCCCCCGCCGACCTGCGCGAGGAGGTCGGCGAGCGGCGGGTGATCCCGCCCGTGGCGGCGATCCGCGCGGCCCGCACGGTGATCCCCCGGGCCGAGATCCAGCGGGCGAGCCTCTGCCGTCACGAGGGCGGCCTCGTCTATATGCTCACCGCCTTGCGCCGGGACGGGCATTTCGTGCACGTGATCGTGGATGCGCGCACCGGCACCGTGGCGGGACAGTATTGAGCGGGCGCCGCAACCGTGTCGGAGGGGAGTAAGCCGTGCGACTGCTCGTCGTCGAGGATGACAAGGACATCAACCGGCAGGTCGTGGCCGCGCTGGAGGAGGCCGGCTACGTGGCCGACAAGGCCTATGACGGCGAGGAGGGCGGCTATCTCGGCGAGAGCGAGCCCTACGACGCCATCATCCTCGACATGGGCCTGCCCAAGGCCGACGGCGTCACGGTGCTCCAGAAGTGGCGCCGGGCCGGCGTGAAGACGCCGGTGATCATCCTCACCGCCCGGGACCGCTGGTCCGACAAGGTCGACGGTTTCGATGCCGGTGCCGACGACTACGTCACCAAGCCCTTCCACATGGAGGAGCTGATGGCCCGCGTCCGGGCGCTGCTGCGCCGCGCCGCCGGACACGCCACCAGCCAGATCGCCTGTGGGCCGGTCACCCTCGACACACGCTCCGGCAAGGTCTTCGTCGACGGCGCCCAGGTGAAGCTGACGAGCCACGAGTACCGGCTGCTCTCCTACCTGATGCACCATACCGGCCGGGTCGTGTCCCGGGCCGAACTCACCGAGCACCTCTACGATCAGGATTTCGACCGTGACTCGAACACGATCGAGGTGTTCGTGGGCCGCCTGCGCAAGAAGCTCGCGGTGGACCTGATCCAGACCGTGCGCGGCCTCGGCTATCTCGTGGATCCCAACCAGCCGCCGGCGCGGATGTGAGCGCGGCCGCACGTTCCGGCACGCTGCCGGCCGTCTTCATGCGCGGCGGCACCAGCAAGGCGCTGATGCTGCACCGTCGGGACGTACCGGGAGATGTCGCCGCCCGGGAGCCGGTCTTCCTCTCCACCATGGACAGTCCCGACCCGTTCGGGCGGCAGCTCAACGGCATGGGCGGGGGCGTCTCGTCGGTGTCGAAGACCTGTGTGGTGGAGCGCTCCGCGCGGCCGGATGCCGACATCGACGACACCTTCTTGCAGGTCGTGGTTGGCGACGGCTGGCGGGTCGCGCGCGGCGCGTTCGTCCGCACGGCGCGCCCGCTGATGCGGGGCGCCGTGTTCGACGATGCGCCGCCGCCCGTCTGAGCGACCGACGCATCCATGATCGACCTCATCGGCCTCTTCTCCCTGCGCCGCCGCTCCATCGCGGTGCGGCTCGCCGTGTCGGCGTTCCTGTCGAGCTCCGCGATTCTGCTGATCGCGGCCTGGATCCTCACGACCCTCTACCGCGAGAACACCGAGCGCTCCTTCGACAGCCGGCTCCTCGTCTTCGCCAACAACCTCGCCACCGATCTCGTCTCGCCCAACGATCCCGAGAGCCGGACCTTCTCGCTGGGCGATCCGCGCTTCGACCTGCCCCTGTCCGGCTGGTACTGGCAGGTCGGCAAGCCCGACGCGAAGCCGCGGGACGTGCGCACCTCCCGCTCGCTGGTCGGCGTGCCGCTGCCGGCGGCCACCGATTCGGACGGCAAGGCCGGCGTCGGCCAGATCCGCCAGGGCTACGGCAAGGGGCAGGACGGGCGCCTCCTGCGCATCATGGAGCGCGACGTCGACCTCGGCGAGGAGGGCCGCTACACGGTCCGGGTCGCGGGACCCGCCGACGAGATCGTCAACGACGTCGACCGGTTCCGCAATTCACTGACCATCACCTTCGGCCTGCTGGGCCTGTCGCTGGCGATCACAACCCTGCTGCAGATCCGGTTCGGCCTCGCGCCGCTCAAGAAGATGCGTGCGGCGCTGGGCGCCGTGCGCCGGGGCGAGGCCGACCGCATCACCGGCACCTATCCCCGCGACATCGCGCCGCTCACCGGCGAGGTGAACCTCCTGATCGAGACCAACCGGGAGATCCTGGAGCGCGCCCGCACCCAGGTCGGCAACCTCGCCCACGCCTTGAAGACGCCGCTCTCGATCATCGTCAACGAGGTCGGCGCCTCCGATGCCCCCGAGGAGCTGACGCACAAGATCCGCGAGCAGGCTGCGGTGATGCGCGATCAGGTCAATTACCATCTGGACCGGGCGCGGGCCGCGGCGCTCGCCGGCACGCTCGGCACCTCGACCGAGGTGGAGCCGGCGCTGGCCGGCCTCGTGCGCACCTTCGGGAAGATCTACCGGGACAAGGATATCGCCTACGACGTCCACGTGCCTCCCGGCCTGCGCTTCCGCGGCGAGCGCCAGGACTTCGAGGAGATGGTCGGCAACCTCGTCGACAACGCGTCGAAATGGGCCCACGGCCGGGTGGCGATCCGGGCCGAGGCGGTCGACAAGGACGATTATCCCCACCTCGTCGTCGCCATCGAGGATGACGGCCCCGGCCTGCCGCCGGAGGCCCGCCAGGCCGTGCTCGGCCGGGGGCGGCGCCTCGACGAATCGAAGCCCGGATCCGGCCTCGGCCTGTCGATCGTGGCCGACCTCGCCGCCCTGTACCGGGGGCGGTTCACCCTGGAGGAGGGAGCACTCGGCGGCCTGCGGGCGGTGCTGGAGGTGCCGGGCGACCTGCCCGTCGGCACCGCGACCCACTGAGGCCGTCCGCGAGTTCCGCGAGGGGGCGGTGTGAGGCCGACGCGGCCTCATGGCCCAGCCCAGGCCCTTGTCATCGTGGGAGAGTTGCGTGACACCGTGCCGCCGTCGGGAGGCGTCGTGGCATCACGCTGCCGGCTCCACAGGGCGTGGGGAGGGGCGGGCCGGTCCGGCTCGTTGGCGGAAAGGTCCATGACGGCGATCTGGTTCATTCTGGCGGCCATGACCGCGGCGACCGTTCTCGGCCTGCTCTGGCCGATGTCGCGGCGCGCCGCCGTGCCGACCGGCGAGGCGGGCGGGAGCGGGCTCGCCACCGAGACCGCCTTCTACGAGGATCAGATCGCCGAGATCGACCGCGACCTCGAACGCGGCCTGATCGCTCCGGACGAGGCCGAGACCGCCAAGGCCGAGGCGGCCCGCCGCCTGCTCCGGGCAAGCCGCGAGGCGCAGCGTGAGGCCGAGGATGCCGGCCTCGTCGAGGCCGCGCGCCCGGCCGAGCCGCGCCTGCGCCGGCGGCGGGCCGCCTCGGCCTTCGCGCTCTCCACCATTCCCCTCGTGGCGCTGATCGCCTACGGCCTCTACGGCTCGCCCGAACTGCCCGCCCAGACGGAAGCCGACCGGCAGGCCACCCGCGGCGGGGCCGACGAACTCATGAAGGCTGTGGGGCAGATCGAGGCGCGCCTCGCCCGGGACCCGAACGACGCCCGCGGCTGGGCGGTGCTCGCCCCGGTCTACATGCGCACCGGCCGCTTCGACGATGCCGCCCGCGCCTACGCCAACATCGCGCGCCTGAAGGGCGAGACCGCCGACACCCTCGCCGATCAGGCCGAGGCCCTCACGGCGGCCGGCGACGGCACCGTCTCGCCCGAGGCCAAGGCCCTGTTCGAGAAGGCCCAGGCCAAGGAGCCGAACGCCCCGAAGCCGCGCTTCTATCTGGCCCGGGCGGCCGAGCAGGCCGGCGATACCGGTGAGGCAATCCGCCAGCTCACCGAACTCGAGGCCAGCAGCCCGCCGACCGCCCCCTGGCTCGGAATCGTCAAGCAGAGCCTCGCCCGCCTCAAGGGCGAGCCGCCGCCGCCCCCGACGACGCCCCAGGCCGCCCCGAAGATCCCGGCCGAGCAGCAGGCGGCGATCCGCGGCATGGTCGACGGTCTCGATGCCCGTCTCAAGGCCGGCGGCGGCACCTCCGACGAATGGCTGAGGCTCGTCCGGTCCCGGGTGGTCCTCGGCGAGCCCGATCAGGCGGCCGCCGCCCTGGCCCGGGCCCGGACCGCCCTCGCGGGTGACCCGCAGGGGCTCGCCCAGGTGGAGCAGGGCGCCCGCGCCGTGGGACTCGGCGCGGAGGGCGCGGCGCCCGGGCCCGCCGGGTCGGGTGAGGCCGGCCCGACCGCGCAGGCCGAGAAGGAGGCCGCGATGGCGGCGGTGCGCGCCATGCCGCAGGCGGAGCAGCAGGCGGCGATTCGCAGCATGGTCGAGGGGCTCGACCGGCGCCTCGCCGCACGGGGCGGCACGCCGGACGAGTGGATGCGCCTCGTGCGCTCCTACAGCGCGCTGGGCGAGCGCGACCAGGCCGTGAAGGCCCTCGACCGCGCCCGGATGGCGCTGGCCGCCAACAGCGACGCGGTGGCGCGGCTCGACGGACTCGCCCGGGAGCTGGACCTCGCCGCCAAGCCGAATCCCTGACAAGCCCGATCCGCGACACCGCGAAATCGTGAGGCCGCCTGCGCGGAACGGGGCCCGTACGACAATCGGTCCTGATGCCCGCCCTTGACCCGCGGGCGCCTGGAGCCGACACCCTCAAGACTAGAATGAGAACGGTTCCGGTCGGGGCGGGTCTCCGCGCGCCGGACCGCGGGGTGGAAGTATCGTGACGCGTAAGAAACGCCGCCTGATCCTGATCGCCGCCTGCGGCAGCGTGCTGGCGCTCGCCGTGGGGCTGATCCTGTACGCCATGAGCGGCTCGATCGTGTTCTTCCGCTCGCCCACCGACATCGCCCAGCAGGCCATCGCCCCGGGTACGCGCCTGCGGCTCGGCGGTCTGGTGAAGGACGGCTCGCTCAGGCGCGGCCCGGACCAGACGGTCGACTTCGCCGTCACCGACACGAACGCCACCGTCGCGGTCCACTACAAGGGGCTGCTGCCGGACCTGTTCCGGGAAGGGCAGGGCGTGGTCGCCGAGGGGGTCCTGGAGCCCGGCGGCGAGTTCCGCGCCGACACGGTGCTCGCCAAGCACGACGAATCCTACATGCCCCGCGAGGTGGCCGACGCGCTGAAGGCGCAGGGGCGCTGGCAGGAGGGGGGGCCGAACAAGGCGGCCCCGGCGCCGAAACCCGCTACGGCGGCGGCGGACAGCACCCTCGGCCCCCGCAGCGAGCGGTGAGGGAATCCGCATGATCGTCGAGACCGGTCACTTCGCCCTCGCGCTCGCGCTGGCGATCTCCCTCGTCCAGATGGTGATGCCGATCTGGGCGGCACGTTCGGGCGATCCGGCCCTGCGCCAGACCGCTTCGCAGGCGGCGCTCGGCGCCTTCGCCTGCGTGTTGTTCGCCTTCGCGGCGCTCACCTGGGCGCACGTCACCTCCGATTTCTCGGTCCAGAACGTCGTCGAGAATTCGCACACGCAGAAGCCGCTGATCTACAAGCTGTCCGGCGTCTGGGGGAACCACGAGGGCTCGATGCTCCTCTGGGTGCTGATCCTCACGCTGTTCGGCGCCTGCGTGGCCGCCGCCAAGAACGCGGTGCCGCCGCAGCTGCGGGCCAACACCCTGGGCGTGCAGGGGCTGATCACCTTCGTGTTCGTGCTGTTCATCATCACGACCTCGAACCCGTTCACCCGCGTGATCCCGGCGCCGCTCGAGGGCAACGACCTCAACCCGCTGCTGCAGGATCCCGGCCTCGCGATCCATCCGCCGCTCCTCTATGTCGGCTATGTCGGCTTCTCGATCAGCTTCGCCTTCGCGGTGGCCGCGCTGATCGACGGGCGGATCGACGCCGTCTGGGCGCGGGCGGTGCGACCCTGGACGCTGACCGCGTGGTGCTTCCTGACCCTCGGAATCGCGATGGGCTCCTATTGGGCCTATTACGAACTCGGCTGGGGCGGCTGGTGGTTCTGGGATCCGGTCGAGAACGCCTCGCTGATGCCGTGGATCGCCGGCACGGCGCTGCTCCACTCCACGGTGGTGATGGAGAAGCGCGACGCCCTGAAGGTCTGGACGGTGCTGCTCGCCATCCTGACCTTCTCGCTCTCGCTGATCGGCACCTTCCTGGTCCGCTCCGGGGTCATCACCTCGGTGCATTCCTTCGCCACCGACCCGACCCGCGGCGTCTTCATCCTGGCGATCCTGGTGCTGTTCATCGGCGGCTCGCTGACGCTGTTCGCGTGGCGCGCGCCGCTGCTCCGGCAGGGCGGTCTGTTCGCGCCGATCTCCCGCGAGGGCTCGCTCGTCCTCAACAATCTCTTCCTAGTGGCGGCCTGCGCCACCGTGCTGGTCGGCACCCTCTACCCGCTGGTGCTGGAGATGCTGACCGGCGAGAAGATCACGGTCGGGCCGCCCTTCTTCAATTCCACCTTCGTGCCGCTCGCGATCCCGCTGCTGCTGATCGTGCCCGTGGGGCAGGCGCTGGCCTGGAAGCGCGGCGACGTGCTCGCCGCCGCCCAGCGCCTTTTCGCCGCGCTGGCGGTGGCCCTGGTCGTCGGCTTCGTGGTCCTGGCCCTTACCTGGGGCGGCCCGGTCCTGGCGCCGGTGGGGATCGGCCTCGGCGCCTATCTGCTGATCGGCTCCGTTCTGGAGATCGTCACCCGCGCCCGGGGCTACGGGGCGAGCCGGGCCCGCTCGCTCGGCCAGATCGGGCGCCGCGCCTTCGGCCTGCCGCGCTCGGCCTGGGGCACCGCCATCGCCCATGCCGGGGTCGGCGTGGTGGTGCTGGGCATCGCCGCGCAGGGCTGGGCCACCGAGGGCTTGGCGACCCTCAAGCCCGGCCAGACTCTGGCGACGGGGCCGTACACGGCCACCCTGGACCGGGTCGCGCCGCGCAAGGGACCGAACTACGAGGAGGCCGCCGCCTACCTGACGATCCGCACCCGGGCCGGCGACGAGGTCGGCCAGGTCGAGACCGGCAAGCGCTTCTACCCGAGCCGCAAGATGGCGGTGACGGAGTCCGGGCTGCTGACGATCGGCGCCAGCCAGGTCTATGCGAGCCTCGGCGAGATCGGCCAGGACGGTGGCGTCGGCCTGCGCCTCTACTACAAGCCGCTGGTCCTGCTGATCTGGCTCGGGGCGGTGGTGATGGCGGTCGGCGGCGGCCTGTCGCTGACGGACCGGCGGATGCGCGTGGGCGTCCCCGCCAAGGCGAAGGCGCGGCCGCTCCCCGTCGCGGTGCCGGCCGAATGATGGCGCGCCGCTCCCTCCGACCGGCCCTGGCGGCGCTGGCCCTGCTGGCGTCGCTTCCCGCCCACGCGGTCCAGCCCGACGAGGTGCTGAAGGATCCCACCCTGGAGCACCGCGCCCGGGAGATCTCGGCCGAGCTGCGCTGTCTCGTCTGCCAGAACCAGTCGATCGACGATTCCGACGCGCCGCTCGCCAAGGACCTGCGCCTGATCGTGCGCGAGCGGCTGCAGAAGGGGGACAGCGACAAGGCGGTGCTCGATTACGTCGTGGCGCGCTATGGCGAGTTCGTGCTGCTGCGCCCGGTCTTCGCGCTGCACACCCTGCTGCTCTGGCTGACCCCGGTTCTGGCGGTGCTGCTGGGCGGCTTCGGCCTCTGGCGCCTCGCCCGCCGCCGGCCGCCCGCGCCGGTCCGGACTCTGTCGGCCGCCGAGCAGGCGGAGGTCGCGGCGCTGCTGCGACGCGATTAGAATTGGGGGCGGTAGCGATTCGCCCGCCCCATTCGGCACGAGTCTTGGATCGGGCTTCGCAGACCGCATGATCGGCGACGCGCCCCGGGGCAGGACGATGACGGCCGCTACGCTCACCATCTCGAGCCGCAATTATTCCTCGTGGTCGCTGCGGGGCTGGCTGATCTGCCGGATGGCCGGTCTCGACTTCCAGACCGAGGTCCTGTCCGGCACGGATGCCACCAGCCGGGCGGAGCTGCTGCACCTGTCGCCGTCGTTCCTGGTGCCGCGCCTGCGCCACGGCGACGTGGTCGTCTGGGACACCCTGGCCATCGCCGAATACCTCGCCGAGACTTTTCCCGCGGCCGGTTTCCTTCCCGGCAACGCGGCGGAGCGCGCCCATTGCCGGTCCATCTCCGGCGAGATGCATTCCGGCTTCGTCAATCTCCGCTCGGCCCTGCCGATGAACCTGCGTGCCTTCCACCCTGACTTCCGGGTGTTCAACGGCGCGAAGGCCGACATCGAGCGTATCGTGACGATCTTCGACGATTGCCTGGACCGCTACGACGGGCCGTACCTGTTCGGAGCGCGACCGTGCCTGGCGGACGCCATGTATGCCCCGGTCTGCACCCGCTTCCGCACCTACGACGTCGCCCTGCCGCCCCGCGCCGCCGCCTACCGCGACACGATCCTGCACTGGCCGCTGATGGTGGAATGGGCGGAAGCCGCTGCCGACGAGCCGGACGAGATCGAAGAACTGGAGATGGAGTTCTGACGAGCCGCCTGCTTGGCGTCCGGCCTGCGCAGGTCGTCCCTGCGAGCGGGGCGCGCAGGCAACCCGGACGCCCTCCTTCGGTCGCTCCCAGTCGCCGCCGTACGACGGCGACTCACGCACCCAACGATCCAGGTGACGGGACACGGGCCAGCGTCGCGGAGGTGCATGGCTCGCGCCGCTCGGAAAGGCAGAGGCGGACGATCGAGCAGATTCACCGTGTGGATGCAATTTATTGCAGGGCACAAATTCATGTTGCGCCGCACGCAGATGTAGTCCGTCACCGCTCCGATTCAAAAAATGAATTTCTGACAAAGAATTAGCCGGAATCGGCCGGGGCGCGGTCGGCCGGGTTACAGCTCGACAAACGTCCTTTGTCGAGCGACCGGACTGCGCGATTGAAGCCAACCGGCATTTCTGTTCCTCTTCGCATTAGAACAGGAACAGACTGGGCTGGAAACCATGGCGCGTCACGAGCCCTGGAGCGCGGAGCGCGCATCCGGGATCATCGCCGAACACACCCATCTCGAAGGGGCCACGCTGCCGATCCTGCACGCGCTGCAGGAGACGTTCGGCTACGTGGATTCCGGCGCTGTGCCGCTGATCGCGGACGCGCTGAACCTGTCGCGCGCCGAGGTGCACGGCTGCATCACCTTCTACCACGATTTCCGCGCCCACCCCGCCGGCCGCCACGAGGTGAAGCTGTGCCGGGCCGAGGCCTGTCAGGCCATGGGCTCCGACAAGCTCCATCGCGAGATCCTCGGCCGCCTCGGCTGCGGCTGGCACGAGACCACCGCCGACGGCAGCGCCACGGTGGAGCCGGTCTACTGCCTCGGCCTCTGCGCCAACGGTCCCGCCGCGCTGGTGGACGGTGAGCCCGTCGCGCACCTGACCGCCGACGCCCTCGAAGCTGCACTGACGGAGGTGCGCCAGTGAGCGTGACCCTCTACATTCCCCGCGATGCCGTCGCCCTCGGCCTCGGCGCCAACAAGGTCGCCCGCGCCCTCTTCGCCGGCGCCGAACGCCGCGGTCTCGACGTCACCATCGTGCGCACCGGTTCCCGCGGCCTGTTCTGGCTGGAGCCGATGGTCGAGGTCGGCACGCCCGAGGGGCGCGTCGCCTACGGCCCGGTCAAGCTGGCGGATATCGACGCCCTTCTGGATGCCGGCCTCGCCACCGGCGGTGACCATACCCTGCGCCTCGGTGATCCTGAAAAAATCCCCTACCTCGCCCGGCAGCAGCGGCTGACTTTCCACCGCTGCGGCGTGATCGATCCGGTCTCCGTGGACGATTACCGGGCTCATGGCGGCTATCGCGGCCTCGAAGCCGCGCTGAAGCTCGATGCCGAGGGCATCGTCGCGGCGGTGCGCGATTCCGGCTTGCGCGGCCGGGGTGGTGCCGGCTTCCCGGCCGGCATCAAGTGGAACACCGTGATGCTCGCCAAGGCGGACCAGAAGTATGTGGTCTGCAACGCCGACGAGGGCGATTCCGGCACCTTCGCCGACCGGATGATGGTGGAGGGCGACCCCTTCAACCTCATCGAGGGCATGACCATCGCGGCCGTCGCGACTGGTGCCACCCGCGGTTACATCTACCTGCGCTCCGAGTACCCGCAGGCGTTTGCCACCCTGAAGGAGGCCATCGCCAACGGCGTGACCGCCGGCGTGCTCGGCGAGAACATCCTGGGCTCGGGCAAGACCTTCCATCTGGAAGTGCGCCTCGGCGCCGGCGCCTATATCTGCGGCGAGGAGACCTCGCTGCTGGAGAGCCTCGAGGGCAAGCGCGGCATCGTCCGCGCCAAGCCGCCGATCCCGGCGCTGAAGGGCTTCCTTGGCAAGCCGACGCTGGTCAACAACGTCATGACCTTCACGGCCGTGCCGTGGATCCTGGAGAACGGCGCCAAGGCCTATGCCGATTACGGCATGGGCCGCTCGCTGGGCACCCTGCCGATCCAGCTCGCCGGCAACATCAAGCACGGCGGCCTGATCGAGATGGCCTTCGGCATCACACTCCGGCAGGTGATCGAGGATTTCGGCGGCGGCACCCGTTCGGGTCGGCCGGTCCGGGCCGTGCAGGTCGGCGGGCCGCTCGGGGCCTACTTCCCCGACCATCTCCTCGACACGCCCCTCGACTACGAGGCAATGGCGGCCAAGAAGGGCCTCGTCGGCCACGGCGGCATCGTGGTGTTCGACGACACCGTCGACATGGCCGCCCAGGCCCGCTTCGCCTTCGAGTTCTGCGCCACCGAGTCCTGCGGCAAGTGCACCCCCTGCCGCATCGGCGCCACCCGCGGCGTCGAGACCATGGACAAGGTCATCGCCGGCATCCGGCCGGATGCGAATCTCAAGCTGGTCGAGGACCTCTGCGAGGTCATGACCGACGGGTCGCTCTGCGCCATGGGCGGGCTCACCCCGATGCCCGTCATGAGCGCGATCACCCATTTCCCCGAGGATTTCAGGCGCGCCGGCGATCTGCCGGCCGCGGCCGAGTAAGGAGGCGTCGATGGGCCTGATCAAGGAGATCGACTACGGCACGCCGATCCGCGTGGCGGAACAGACCGTCACGCTGACGATCGACGGCATGTCTGTGACGGTGCCGGCGGGCACCTCGGTGATGGCGGCGGCGATGCATGCCGGGACGCAGATCCCGAAGCTCTGCGCCACCGATAGCCTGGAGCCGTTCGGCTCCTGCCGCCTCTGCCTCGTGGAGATCGAGGGCCGGCGCGGCACCCCGGCCTCCTGCACGACCCCGGCCGAGAACGGCATGGTCGTCCACACGCAGAACGAGAAGCTCGCCAAGCTCCGCAAGGGCGTGATGGAGCTCTACATCTCCGATCACCCGCTGGACTGCCTGACCTGCGCGGCCAACGGCGATTGCGAGCTGCAGACGCAGGCCGGCGTCGTCGGCCTGCGGGACGTCCGCTATGGCTATGACGGCGACAACCACGTCAAGCCGAGCGCCGAGAAGTATCTGCCGAAGGACGAGTCGAACCCGTACTTCACCTACGACCCGTCGAAGTGCATCGTCTGCAACCGCTGCGTGCGCGCCTGCGAAGAGGTGCAGGGCACCTTCGCGCTGACCATCGCGGGCCGCGGCTTCGACAGCCGCGTGGCCGCCGGCCCGACCAACTTCTTCGAGTCGGAATGCGTCTCCTGCGGCGCCTGCGTGCAGGCCTGCCCGACCGCGACCCTTCAGGAGAAGTCGATCCACGAGTACGGCCAGCCCGAGCACGCCGAGGTGACGACCTGCGCCTATTGCGGCGTCGGCTGCTCGTTCAAGGCCGAGATGCAGGGCGAGCGCGTCGTCCGCATGGTCCCCTACAAGGGCGGCAAGGCCAATGAGGGCCATAGCTGCGTGAAGGGCCGCTTCGCCTACGGCTACGCCACCCACAAGGACCGCATCACCAAGCCGATGATCCGCGAGAAGATCACGGATCCGTGGCGCGAGGTCTCCTGGGAGGAGGCCATCGACCGGGCGGCCTCCGAGTTCAAGCGGATCCAGGCCAAGTACGGCAAGGATTCGGTCGGCGGCATCACCTCGTCGCGCTGCACCAACGAGGAGGCCTACCTCGTCCAGAAGCTCGTGCGCGCCGCCTTCGGCAACAACAACGTCGATACCTGCGCCCGCGTCTGCCACTCGCCGACCGGCTACGGCCTGATGTCGACGCTGGGCACCTCGGCCGGCACACAGGACTTCAAGTCGGTGGAGCATTCCGACGTGATCCTGGTGATCGGCGCCAATCCCACCGACGGCCACCCGGTCTTCGGCTCGCGGATGAAGAAGCGCCTGCGTCAGGGCGCCAAGCTGATCGTCGCCGATCCGCGCAAGATCGACCTCGTGAAGTCGCCCCACATCAAGGCCGACTATCACCTGCCGCTGAAGCCCGGCTCCAACGTCGCCTTCATCAACTCGCTGGCGCACGTGATCGTCACCGAGGGGCTGATCGACGAGGCCTATGTCCGCGAGCGCTGCGACCTCGCCGAGTTCGAGTCCTGGGCCCGGTTCATCGCCGATGAGCGGCACTCCCCGGAGAGCCAGCAGCCCTTCACCGGTCTCGACCCGGCGGAAGTCCGCGGGGCGGCCCGGCTCTACGCCAAGGGCGGCGCGGCCGGCATCTACTACGGTCTGGGCGTCACCGAGCACAGCCAGGGCTCGACCATGGTGATGGGCATGGCCAACATCGCCATGGCCACCGGCAACATCGGCAAGCTCGGCGCCGGCGTGAACCCGCTGCGCGGCCAGAACAACGTGCAGGGCTCCTGCGACATGGGCTCGTTCCCGCACGAGCTCACCGGCTACCGCCACGTCTCGGACGACGCCACCCGCGAGAGCTTCGAGGCCCTCTGGGGCGCCAAGCTCGACAACGCGCCGGGCCTGCGCATCACCAACATGCTCGACGAGGCCGTCGAGGGCTCGTTCAAGGGCATGTACATCCAGGGTGAGGACATCGCGCAGTCCGACCCGGACACGCACCACGTCACCTCGGGCCTGATGGCGATGGAGTGCATCGTCGTCCAGGATCTGTTCCTGAACGAGACCGCCAAATACGCCCACGTCTTCCTGCCGGGTGCCTCGTTCCTGGAGAAGGACGGCACCTTCACCAACGCCGAGCGCCGCATCTCGCGGGTCCGCAAGGTGATGGCCCCGATGGGCGGCTACGGCGACTGGGAGGGCACGGTGCTGCTCTCCAACGCGCTGGGCTACAAGATGGAGTACAGCCACCCGTCCGAGATCATGGACGAGATCGCCTCGCTCACCCCGAGCTTCACCGGCGTGTCCTACGCCAAGCTCGACGAGCTCGGCTCGGTGCAGTGGCCCTGCAACGAGAAGGCGCCGCTCGGGACGCCGATGATGCACGTGGACCGGTTCGTCCGCGGCAAGGGTCGGTTCATGATCACCGAGTTCGTGGCCACCGAGGAGCGGACGGGGGCGAAGTTCCCGCTGATCCTCACCACGGGCCGGATCCTGTCCCAGTACAATGTCGGCGCGCAGACCCGGCGCACCGAGAACTCGCGCTGGCACGAGGAGGACGTGCTGGAGATCCACCCGTTCGACGCGGAGCTGCGCGGCATCGTCGACGGCGATCTCGTCGCTCTGGAGAGCCGCTCGGGCGACATCGCCCTCAAGGCCAAGATCTCCGAGCGGATGCAGCCGGGCGTGGTCTACACGACCTTCCACCACGCCAAGACCGGCGCCAACGTCATCACCACCGACTACTCGGACTGGGCGACCAACTGCCCCGAGTACAAGGTGACGGCGGTGCAGGTCCGGCGGACCAACCGGCCGTCCGACTGGCAGGCGAAGTTCTACGAGGAGGACTTCTCCCTGACCCGGATCGCCAATTCCCAGGGCACTGCGCTCGACGCGGCGGAGTAAGAGTATCCGATGAGTGCCGTGACGCAGGCGGACAAGCTCGTCCGCATGGCCAACCAGATCGCCACCTTCTTCCGGTCCTACCCGGAGGAGGAGGCGGTCGCCGGGGTCCAGAAGCACATCAAGGCGTTCTGGACGCCCAAGATGATCGCGCATCTCGAGGCCGCCCTCCCGGAGCAGGGCGACCGGGTCGACAGCTACGTGCGGCGGGCGTTGCAGGGCGAGGAGCCGGCGGCCGACAGCCCGGTGCGGCCCGCGACCCGGGATCCGCAACTCGCGGGCGCGGGCGCCAGCGACGCGGGCTGACCGATCGGCACAGGTCGGAGGGTTCGGGCTCTGACCCGGCCGGAGCGGAGCGGCAAAGGATCACGCGAAACGCCCCCCTCTTCCGACCGGGAGAGGGGGGCGTTTCGCGTCTGGCCTGTGCCGATGCGTGAAGGGGGGCTGGCGCTGACGAGGTGCGCCGACATCGGGCGCGTCTGAAGGGCGCCCGCGCCGTCATGCGATGGCCGCCCAATCTGGGCGGCCATCGCCCCGTTGGACCCGGCGACGTCGGTCGCCGGGCCTGCGGATGTCAGTTCTTGAGGGCGACCGTGAAGTCGGCCTCGGTCTTCTTGCGGATCTCGTCCTCGGTGACGCCGTCGGCGAGTTCGATCAGCGTCATGCCGCCGTCGCCCTTCTTGTCGATGGCGAACACGCCGAGATCGGTGATCACCAGATCGACCACCTGGGTTCCGGTGAGCGGCAGGTCGCAGGCCTTGAGCAGCTTCGGGCTCTCGGTGCCGTCCTTGTTCTTGGCGACGTGCTCCATCACCACGACCACGCGCTTCACCCCGGCCACGAGGTCCATGGCGCCGCCCATCCCCTTCACCATCTTGCCGGGGATCATCCAGTTGGCGAGGTCGCCGTTGCCGGCCACCTGCATGGCGCCGAGGATCGACAGGTTGATGTGCCCGCCGCGGATCATCCCGAAGGAATCCGCCGAGGAGAAGTAGCTCGTCGTCGGAAGCGCGGTGATCGTCTGCTTGCCGGCGTTGATCAGGTCCGGATTCTCCTCACCCTCGTAGGGGAAGGGGCCCATGCCCAGCATGCCGTTCTCCGACTGGAGCTGCACCGACATGCCCTCGGGGATGTAGTTCGACACCAGCGTCGGGATGCCGATGCCGAGGTTCACGTAGAAGCCGTCCTCCAGCTCCTTGGCGGCGCGCGCCGCCATCTGCTCGCGGGTCCAGGCCATCGTTCTCGCTCCCTTCCCGTCCGGTCAGTGCGTGCCGCCGCCGGCCGCGGCGGCCGGGGTCGCATCGTTGCGCTTGCGCGTCGTGCGCTGCTCGATGCGCTTGTCGCGCACGCCCACGTCGACGATGCGCTTCACGAAGATGCCGGGCGTGTGGATCGTGTCCGGATCGATCTCGCCCGGCTTCACGAGATGCTCGACCTGCGCCACCGTCATCTTGGCGGCGGTGGCCATCATCGGGTTGAAGTTGCGCGCGGTCATCCGGTAGCGCAGGTTCCCCTCGGTGTCGCCCGTATGGGCGTGGACCAGGGCGAGGTCGGCGAACAGGCCGCGCTCCATGACGTAGTGCTCGCCATCAAACTCGCGGACCTCCTTGCCCTCGGCGACCTTGGTGCCGACGCCGGTCTTGGTAAAGAAGGCCGGGATGCCGGCGCCGCCGGCGCGAATCCGCTCGGCGAGCGTGCCCTGCGGGTTGAACTCGATCTCCAGCTCGCCGCCGAGATACTGGCGGGCGAATTCCTTGTTCTCGCCCACGTAGGACGAGATCATCTTCCGGACCTGACGGGTGTCCAGAAGCTTGCCGAGGCCGACCCCGTCGATGCCGGCATTGTTCGAGACGACGGTGAGACCTTTGACGCCCGAGAGGCGCACCGCCTCGATCAGCTCGTCCGGGATGCCGCAGAGGCCGAAGCCGCCGCACATCACCATCATGTCGTCGTGCAGGAGGCCGGCCAGGGCCGCGGCGGCATCCGTGTAGACCTTCTTCATCGAACCGTCCTTTTCCCGCCGGACCCGACCGGCCGAAACCTTGGGAAGTGCGTGTCCTCGCGCCTGCTCTCCCCGATTCCGCGCGTGAAATCCAGTGGTGCGCCGCACCGGTCCGCGCGGACGCGGGCGATCCGTAACCGGCACTGCGTTGGGGAGGGCAGGGCGGCCCTGCGCGGGCGCGGCAGACAAAGCCGGCCAAGGACGCTAAATTGCCCACTCGACGTGCAGACCCTGCCGGGCCGCGGCAGCCCGAGGGGCCGGCGCGGCGCCCGGCTTCCGGTTACAGCCGCCGCCCCTTCGGAGCATGATGTCGCTGCGCCGCCCGATCTTCGTCCTCGCTCTCGGGAGCCTGATCGCGGCCGGCCTCGGCCTGCGCGATTGGCCCCTGGAGGACGGCCGGGTCACGGCCTACGCGCGCCGCGCCTTCGACGCCTACGGCCTGGGCCTGACGCTGCAGGGCCCCGCGAGCGTCGCGGTGCTGCCTTGGCCGCGCCTGACCCTCGACCGCGTCCGGCTCGCCGCCGGTTCCGACGGCCCGGTCCTGGCGGATGCGGGCCGCCTGACTATCGACCTCGACCCGCTGAGCCTCCTCGGCGGGCGCGCGGCCGTGAGCGGGCTTCGCCTGGAGGGCGCGCGGTTGTCGGATGACCCCGCCGGCTGGGACGCCCCCCTCGCGCGCCTCGCCGAGCAGGCCCGGTCCGGCGAGACGGCTCGGCCACGCCGCATCGTCGTGCGCGACGCGCGCCTCGCCGCCGGCGACACGGCCCGGGACATCGACCTGGACATCGCGTGGCCGCTCTGGGGCAAGACCGCCGAGGGCCGCGCCAGCTTCACGTGGCGGGGCGTGCCGACCCGGATCACCCTGACCCACCTGCGTCCGGCCGAGCTGGCCCAGCGCCGCCGCAGCCCGTTCACCGCGGAGGTCACGTGGCCGGACGGCAGCCTCGCGGCGGACGGAACGGTGGCGCCGCCCGCGGAGGGGAACGCGCTGCCCGTCCTGTCCGGGCAGGTCCGGTTCGAGACGCGATCCCTGCCGGAGAGCCTGGCCTGGATCGGCCGTGATGTGCCGCTGGCGCCGCTCGCCGGCGCCTTCTCGATCGACGGCCGGTTCGAGACGGCGGAGCGGTCCATCTCGTGGCCGAGCCTGCGCATCGGCCTCGGTCAGAACGTGCTGGAAGGCGCCGGCGCCGTCGCCTTCGGACCCGGCAAGGCGCCGCGCCTCTCGGTGCAGGCGACCCTGGCGGCCGAGACCCTCGACTTCACGCCGCTCGTCGAGGATCTGACCCGGCTCCTCGATCCCGCCCCGGTATCCGTCGCCCTGGCGCCGCTCACGCAGGGCGACCTCGACCTCCGCCTGTCGGCGGCGGAGGGCCGCGCCGGCGCCGTTCGGGTGCAGGATCTGGCGGCGAGCATCCTGGTGCGGGATACCGCCCTTGAGGTCGCGGTGAACCGGGCCCGGATCCAGGACGGCACGTTCAAGGGGCGCGTGAACCTGACGAGCGGGACCGATCCGGCCGCGACGGAGCTGCGCACCCAGGGGAGCCTCGACCGCGTCGATCTCGGTGCGCTCCTCGGCGAGATCGGCGCGGCCCGCTGGGTGGTCGGGCCCGTCCAGGGGCATTTCGCCCTCGAATCCAGGGCGCGTGACACGGTCGGCCTCCTGGCGCATCTCGGCGGACGGGCCACGCTCGCCATGGATGGCGGCGCCATCGCGGGCCTCGATCTCGCCGACGTCGTCCACCGCAACGGTGCCGTGGCGTCCGGAGCTCTGGCGCGCCGGAACGGCCGGACCGCGTTCGAGCGGGCCGTGGTGACGCTGCGCTTCGTCGACGGTGTCGGCGAGATCGCCGAGTCGGGTCTTCTGGGGCCGAGTGTCGGCGCCACCCTTCACGGCCAGGTGTCGCTGCCGGAACGGCGACTCGACGCCAGGGGCGATCTCGTCCTGCGGCCGCCCGGCGATTCCGCCCGCGGGATCCTGTTCGCGGTGACGGGCCCCTGGAACGCCCTGACGGCTCAGACGGCCGCCCACAGCGAGCCGTCCGATCCGGCCGGCCGGATCGGGGATGCGATGCTGCCCGATCCTCTCAAATTGCCCGCCACCCTCGGCCTGCCCGGCAGTGTCCGTGCCTTCGCGCCGTGACGGTCGCGCGTTGGCGCCGGCCCCGGCCAAGCTCTAAGATCGGATCCCGATCGCCGTCATGATCCCCATGCGCCGCCTGCTCATCGAGGAACCCGTCACCCGCGCAGGGCCTCTGGCCCGGCGGCTCGCCGTGTTCTCCGTCATCGCCACCGGCATCGCCCTGATCTTGGTCCGGGACCCGCGTGCCGACACCGACGCGGCGCTCGCGGCCCTGGTGGCCGGGTTCGGGGTCGCGGTGCTCGCCGCGGCGGCTGCGGTCTTCGCCTTCGTGCGGGTCTGGCGCGAGGGGGCTCGCGGTCTCGGGGCCGCCCTCGCAGGGCTGATCCTCGCGCTGGCGGTCCTCGGCTATCCCGCTTTCCTGGGCTTGCGCAGCCTGCGGCTGCCGGCGCTGTCCGACATCACCACCGACATCGACAACCCACCCGCCTTCTCGCGCTCGCGGGCGGCCTTCGCGGCGCGCGGCGGCCGCTACCCGGCGGATCCCGGCCCCGCGATCCGCGAGCGCCAGCGCGGCGCCTATCCGCAGATCGCGCCCCTGACCCTCGATATCGGCGCCGACGAGGCCTTCGAACTCGCCCGGCAGGCGGCGCTGAAGCGGCACTGGCAGATCGTCGAGGCGATCCGGCCGGGGGGACGCACCGGGAACGGTCGGATCGAGGCCGTGGCCCGCGGTCTGATCCTCAACCTTCCCGGCGACGTCACCGTGCGCATCCGCCCCCGCGCGGACGGGGCGCGGATCGACGTGCGCTCGGCCTCGCGCCTCAGCGGCCGCGATTTCGGCAGCAACGCGGACCGGATCCGGGCCTATCTCGACGACGTCGCCAACCTCGCCCTCGCGGTGAAGTGACCCGTCGCGTCCCTCAGGCCGGCGCGTAGGTGCCGTCCAGCCGGGGGGCGCCGTCGCAGGTCGCGCGGCCGCGTCCGACAAGATCCTCCAGATGGGCGAAGACCGACAGCGCCGCGGCGCCGCGGAGACGGGGATCGAGCCCCTGGTAGATCGCCGCGACGATGTCGGCGATCCGCCTGTCCCCGGCCGCCAGACGCGCGCGGATCGCCGCTTCGCGCTGGCGGCGGTGCCCGGCCAGCCCGCGCAGGAACCGGGCGGGCTCGCATACGGGTCCGCCATGGCCCGGCCAGTACACGGTCTCGTCGCGCCCGCGCAGCTTGTCGAGGGAGTCCATGTAGGCCCGCATCGCGCCGTCCGGCGGGGCCACGATCGTGGTCGACCACGCCATGACGTGGTCCCCCGAGAACAGCGCCTGCGCTTCCGGCAGCGCGAAGGCGAGATGGTTCATCGTGTGGCCGGGGGTCTCGACGGCCACGAGGGTCCAGCCTCGACCGGACACGGAATCGCCCTCCGCCATGATCCGCTCGGGAGCGTGAGCCCGGTCTGCGCTGGCGTCGAGCATCGGCGCTTCCGCCTCCGAGAGCGCGCGTGCGGCCCTGTGTGGCCCGCATCCGACGATTGGCGCGCCGGTGCGGGCAGCGAGGAGCCGCGCGCCCGGAGAATGATCACGGTGGGTGTGGGTGACCACGATGGCCTCCACACGCTCCCCAGCGAGGTCCTGAAGCAGCGCCTCGATATGCACCGGATCATCCGGGCCCGGATCGAGCACCGCGACGCGATCCTGGCCCACCACGTAGGTGCAGGTGCCGCTCGCCGTGAAGGGGCCGCCGTTCGGCGCGACCCGGCGGCGGATCAACGGGGCGACCGGCTCCAGCCGCCCGGCTGGGGGCATCGAACGATCGAAGGTCAGGCTGTTCTCGTCGGCGTCCGCCATCGCGATCCCATGCGATCGACACGGCGCTTCCTTGGACGGTTCGACGCCGCGTGGCAATCGGCCCGGAGACCGCGATCCGACGTTCCGGGCATTCCCCGCGCGTCCGGCAAGTTCCGATGTCGCAGACGCGCTCTGAGACCGGATGACCGCCCCTGCACCGACCTCGCCCCCTGGAGGCGGCCGTCGGTCTGGGCGTGACGCTTACGGGCCAGACCGCGACGAAGGACGTCAGCCCTGGCGGCGGGTCTGTCGAGCGCGCACGCGGACCGGTACGGGCGCCGGTGCCGGCAGGAGACCGAGCGCTGCCGCGCGCAAGGCATCGCCGGTTCTATCGACGAGATCGGCGAGGCGCACCGCCAGCGCGGCGGCCTTCGATCGAACGGCACTCTTGGCAGATTGCAGCATCGCAAATCCCGGATCGAGCCTGGAGACCTCTCTTCGAACGCTAGCGCCCCTGTCTCGTTCCGTCACCCCTTGACGCGGACAGCGCACGAACCCCCCGCTCCCCAGGGGACTTCGCGATCGGGGCGGAACCGGAGCGAAACCTTGGCGTTTTCGTGTTCAGAACGACGCGGCCCGCCCGCGTTGAGACTTTCGAAGGATCTGAACGATGCTCGGTTGGGCCGTAACTTTTCTCGTCGTCGCCCTCGTGGCCGCTCTGCTTGGCTTCGGCGGCATCGCCGGCACGGCGATGGAAGCTGCCAAGCTGGTATTCTTCGTGGCCATCGTCCTCTTTGCGATCTCGGCGGTCGTGGGACTGATGCGGGGCCGCTCGCCGACACTTTGAGGAACGACCGGAGACGCCGGCCCCGATCCCGGGCCGGCGCACGGCGCGATGAAAAGCCGCCGCCCCGTGCGGCGGCTTTTTCCGTCGTGTCGGTCCGCATACTGGGCTCGAGACGGTTCCGTCTGGCCGAGGCGGGGGTATAGGGATGGGCGTCCGCTGGATCCGGGGTCGAGGGCTCTCGACCGTCAGGCTTTGCGGTCGGCGCTGTCCAGCTTCGCGATCAGTTCGGCAAAGCGGTCGGGCACCGGTTGCTGCGTGACCGTGTCGTACATCGCGCGCAGCTGCGTCGCGATACGATTGCGGGTCTGGTCGCTCAGGCCGTTCTTGGTCCGGTGGCCGGTGGTCTGGTCAGGGGTGTCGAAAGGTTGCTGATCGACGGCGCCGTCCTGGCCCTCCGACGAGCGATTCGAGACAGTCTCGGCATGCGAATAGCGCGCGCGAAGACCTCCCTCCTTTCCCTGGTCCACCATCAATAGGCCCCTTGTTGCCGAAGTCGGCTCGGCCGCATTGTGCTGCGGCTCGACATACGCCATGGCTGCGGCGGCAACGCCTGCCCGCCGGGATCGGTTCCGCCGGGGGGTGGAACGGAGTGCGGGCCTCCGCGTTGGGCGGTAGGCTGCGCAGGACACAAGCCGGCCCCGGCAGGACTTCGGTAAAGGACCGAGGCGTTCGCGGCCGGGCAACACGGCGAGGCACAGGGGATCGAATGTCGACATCGCAACTCGTGGTACAGCACCTGCCGTACCTGCGCCGCTACGCGCGGGCGCTCACGGGTAGCCAAGTGGCGGGCGACGCGTATGTCGCCGCCACCCTGGAGACCCTCGTCAACGAACCGGACACGCTCGGCCGGAGCACCAACATCAAGGCCGATCTGTTCCGTGTCTTCACGCGGATCTGGAATTCGCTCTCGGTGAACGGCCGCAGCGAGCAGGTTCAGCACGATCTGCCGGCGGAGGTCCGTCTCGGCCAGATCACGCCGCTGCCGCGGCAGGCGTTCCTGCTCTCCTGCCTCGAAGGCTTCTCCGAGGAAGATGCGGCCATCATCCTGGGCGTCGACGTCTCCGAGGTCCGTGACCTCGTGGACGAGGCCGGCCGCGAGCTGGCCGCCGACATGGCGACCGAGATCCTCATCATCGAGGACGAGCCGCTGATCGCGATGGATCTCGAGGCCCTCGTGGAGGGTCTGGGTCACAATGTCATCGGCGTCGCCCGCACCCGCACCGAGGCGATCAAGATCGCCGGCGAGGGTAAGCGTCCCGGCCTGATCCTGGCGGACATCCAGCTCGCCGACGGCTCCTCGGGTCTTGATGCCGTGAACGATCTCCTGAAGACCTTCGAGGTCCCGGTGATCTTCATCACGGCCTATCCGGAGCGGTTCCTCACCGGCGAGCGTCCCGAGCCCGCCTTCCTCATCGCGAAGCCCTTCCAGCCGGCGAATGTCTCGGCGGTGATCAGCCAGGCGCTGTTCTTCCAGCAGACGGCCCGTCGGCGCGAAGCCAAGACGGCCTGAGAGGACGGCCTGAGCCGGGCTCGGCGGTTCTCGCCGGGCTGAACCGGTCCCAGGCCGCCTCCGAGCCTCGATGACGACAAAAACCCCGGCTTGCGCCGGGGTTTTTTGTTGTCCGTGCCGGAGACCCGGACATCCCGGATGCAGGCGCAAAAAAACGGGCCGGAGAAGTCTCCAGCCCGTCGCGAAGGTTCCGGCCGATGCACAAGGGGAATGCGGGGAGGACCAGGTGGCCGGGTGCAGAGAAAACGGATGCCGGACCGGGAGGTTCCAGCAAACGCACGTTTTCTGATGCGGTGGCCTTTTGGCCACATGTGGATGGTGTGGATTGTGGGCGTGCGCCGCCGCACCAACGGCCGGGCTGTCATCGAATACTCAGGATACGTAGGCGCGTCACAGTCTAGGAACCTGCGATTGCAGGGCGCGTTATACGAACATCCTGTCAAGCTCTCGCATGAGGTCGGGGCAATGCTGCGGTCTGGTTTCCTCCTGGGCGTGAGTGCTCCTGCCGCTCTTCTCACCGTCCTCGTCCAGCCGGTCGTGCGCGACACGGCGGATCGTTGGGTGCCCCCGGTGCCCACCGCCCAGACGGCGCAGATTCCGCTGCCGGGGATGCGGCCAGTCTCCATCGCGCTCAGCCCGACGCGGGTCGCGGGCGTTCAGAAGGCCGACGGTCGGATTGCCCCGGTCGCAGGGGAAGCTCAGGATCTGGAGATCAAGCCGATCCTGCGTCAGCCGCCCCGGCGTATGGTCCGCGAAGGCTGCGAGACGGCTCTGAGCTCCCTGGTCGGGCCCGAGGCGCGCCGCATGAGCCCCGGGCGTTGCATTTCCTGATCGTTGCCCCCCGGATCCCGTAACGCAAAAGGCCCCGTCACCATGGCGGGGCCTTTTGCGTTGGTGTGCCGTGTTGGCATTGCTGAAACGAAAACGGCGCCGGTCCGAAGACGCGGCGCCGCTACGCGATACGCGTGAGCCGATGCCTCACTCGGCCCGGCCTGTCCCCGTGGACTGACCGCCCTTGCGACCGGCGGACGAAGCCAATTCGCGATCCTGCGAAAAGGAACGCTTCTCTGCCGGCACGCTGCGGCCGCCCTTGCTGGCGATCTCGCGCTGCCGCTCGAGGTTCATCGAGGCAAAGCCCCGCTTCGAGGTCGAATTTCCGGATGCCATCAGTTCCTCCTCAGGCTTCGCTTCACCCCGCAACAACCTTCAGCAATAACCAAGGTTCCTATCCCGAGACCTGCTCAAGCTTCCGCCAGCTAAGCTTGGCAGCAACCCGGACTTGTGTCGGGCGTTGGTCGACGTTCGACCTTGGTCGACATCCGCGGCCGTGTCGGCATGACCGGAGCCACGGCGACTTGGTCCGGGAGGCGGTGCGACAGTGCGACCGCGGAATGAGATGGGGTATCGCGCATGACGAACCGCAACATGGTCAAGGATCCTGTCCCGGGCACGGCGACGGAGCGGCCGAACACGCCGCCGATGCCGCCGATGCCGGCCCCGGAAGATTCCGCCACGCCGACCACCCGTGAGGAGCCCACCGACTCAGCCCATCTGAATGCCAGCCTCAAGCGCGAAGCGCCCGCTCCCGGGCGCCAGGGCCTCTCGACCGAGCGCTGATCCAGGCCGAAGCCGCCTTCAAGCCTGCCGCCGGTGCGTGAGGCGGGTCAGGGCGGCGATCAGAAGGGCGATCGCCAGGATGGTGACGATCCCGGCCCCCGTCAGGATCCGCTGGATGAGCGGCGTATAGAGACCCCGTGCGGCATCGTAACCGTAGCAGAGCAGGGTGAGCCGGTCGGCGAGGCTGCCGACCCGGCCTTCGCCGGCCTCGGTCAGGGCGAGGCGGAGATCCCGCCCGGTTAGGGCGAGGGGCGACAGCACCCGTGCCACCCGGCCGTCGGCGGCGAGAAGAATGGCCGCCGCCGGATGGGCGAAGCTGTCGGTACCGGCATCATAGACGGCCTGATAGCCCAGGGCGCCGGTGAGGCGCGAGAGGGCCGTGTCCGAGGCGATCAGCGCCCGGGGGCGGGCCGATGCATCCCTGTCTCCCAGCGTATCCGCGAGCATGCGGCGCGCGGCCGCGGGATCGTCGCGCGGGTCGATCCCGACCAGGACGAGCCCGTAATCGTCCCGCGGGAGTCCTGTCGCCGCGAGGGCCTCCACCGACATCGACACCATCGGGTCGCATACATTGCCGCAGGTGTAATCGACGGGCAGCAGCAGGGCGGCCCGACCGTCGAGGGCCTTGCCCAGGGTGGTGGGCTGCCCGGTGCGCGCATCGGTGACCGCAAGGTCGAGCGGGACGCGGGCCCCCGGGGGCGGCGTGACCGCGACACGGGCGAGATCGGCCTGGACCAGCCGGGCTGCGGCCGGCCTCGACCCCAGGATGAGGCCGAGTGCCAGCAGGGCGCCGAGACCACACCGCCAAGTTGCGTCCAGTGCAGGGCTGGACAAGTGCCTGACGAACCGCATGGATATACGGGCCCGTCCGGCCCCGCCGTCCTGGGCGTGAGACCCGTCGCGGAGCCCCCGAATGACCCTCGACACCGAGGTTTCCTCCCTGAAGCAGGTGCCGCTGTTCCGCGAGGTGGAACCGTCGCGCCTGAAGCTTCTGGCCTTCACCAGCGAGCGGGTGCATTTCGAGCCGGGGCAACGCTTCTTCGCCCGCGGCGATGTGGCGGATGCAGCCTACGTGATCCTCTCGGGCACCGCGGAGGTCAGCATCGATGGCCCCGCCGGCCCGGTGCGGCTGGCGTTGCTCGGCCAGGATGCCCTGGTCGGCGAGATGGGCATCCTGGCCGAGCAGCCCCGGTCCGCCACCGTGACGGCGCAATCCGCGGTGACCGCCCTGCGCATCGACCGGGGCGTCTTCCTGGAACTGCTCGCACAGTTTCCCCAGATCAGCATCGCCCTGATGCGCGTCCTGGCCTTGCGGCTGGAGCAGACCAATCAGGCGCTGGCCGAGAGCCGCGGCTGATCACGCTGCGTAAGTGATGAATTCCAGGAGCGACCCGTCCGGATCCCGGAAATAGACGCTCTGGCCGGGACCCGCGGCGCCGTGCCGCTCCACCGGCCCGAGTTCCACCACGATGCCGGCTGCCTCGAGATGCGCGATCGCCGCCTCGATCGGACCCGACCAGCGGAAGCACAGATCGCTGTTGCCGGGCTGGACGGGTTTGGCCGCCACGGGCACCGCCTCGACGCCAGGGCCATGGCAGTTGAGCTGGACGCCGCCGAACCGGTAGGCGAAGCCTGGGCCGCGCTCGATGATCTCGGCGCCCACCACATCCCGGTAGAAGGCATTGGATCGGGCCCAGTCGCTGACGTGGATCACACAGTGGTCGAGGTGTATCGCCGGGCTGAGCGGGACCTCGGGTGCGGTCGTCGCCTCGGTCGGAAGAGTTTGGGTCTCGGGCATCCTTCACCTCCGCGCCGGCCGCAATAGAGCGTTGCCGCGATTCTGAATTAGGGCGCAACCGTGGCCGCGCGAGCCGCCCGCACGCGATCCGCTGCGGCGGAAAAGCTACATCGTCACGGGCGCTGAGGCGGTAGGCATGGCGCGACGACCGTATCCCGCACGACAGGACCTATGATCGCCACGCTTCCATCGGCCTGGAGCCGCCTGCGCCGGATCGCCCTCTCGCGGATCCTCCTCGCCGTGGTGGCGATCGCGCCGCTGGCGGCCTGTCAGACCCGTCCGGTCCAGGTCGCGCAGGACGACGAATCCGCTTGGTACATCGGCGCAAAGCCCGACAAGCCCTTCGACATTCCCCTCGTCGATACCCAGCGGCTCGACCCCAAATATCGCCGGCAGCAGGTCAGCTACAACGGCCCCGAGCAACCCGGCACCATCGTCGTCGACATCGACAAGCGCCAGCTTGTCCTTGTTCAGGCCGATGGCACGGCGATGCAGTACGGCGTCGGCGTCGGCAAGGCAGGCTTCTCCTGGAAGGGCGAGGCCCGGGTCGGACGCAAGGGTGTCTGGCCGGATTGGAGCCCGACGGCCACGATGGTCTCGCTCCATCCCGACTTGCCACGGACCCGTAAGGGCGGCGTCGACAACCCGCTCGGTGCCCGCGCGCTCTACCTGTACCAGGGCAACCGCGACATCCTGTTCAGGATCCACGGCACCAACGAGCCCTGGAGCATCGGTGAGCAGATGTCGTCGGGCTGCGTCCGGATGCTGAACGAAGACATCGCGGACCTCTACGAGCGCGTGCCGGTGGGAACCCGCGTTCTCGTCAAGCGCAACGGCCAATACCGGACCTGATCGGTCTGGCTCCCCCGACGTCGGCTGCGACGCGCAAAGGCGGCGGTCAGCCGGCCGGCCTCACAGAGGCGGCGTCGCGCGCCTCTTCGGAGGCGTGGCGCGCGAGACGGCCGAGACCCTCACGATCCAGCGCCGGGTCACGCGGGGCGCCGTCCCGTACCATGCCGTCGCTCGCCAGGACCGCGGCCGTGGTCAGCCCCGGGCTCGTACGGGCGGCCGGTCCTTCCGGCCCGATCGCGAGGCCGATCCAGGTGAGAAGGGCCGCGCTCAGGGCCAAGCCGGCGAGCAGGGTCTTGAGAAAGCTCATGCGATACAACGACGGCTCCGGGGCGCCGTTCCTTGGCGCAGCCCGCACGCAGGGTCGGAACGCTTTCGCAACCACGACGGGAGAAAGTCGGAGCCGGGGAAGCGCCGTCCCTCCGGTCGCCCGACAAATTCGCCACATTGGTCGTGCAGCGTGACGGCCCTCACACCGCTTTTCTTCGACGCCTTGCCTCCCGCGTGGACAGTTCCGTGATGATCAGACCGATGCTTGCCCTGCTCCTCCTGTGCGGCCCTGCGGCCGCGGCCGGGACGATCAGCGGTCCGGCGACCGTGATCGACGGCGACACGATCGAGGTGCAGGGGACGCGCATCCACCTATACGGCATCGACGCCCCCGAGACCGCGCAGAGCTGCGAGAGCGCCAAGGGCCTGGAATATCGCTGCGGCCGCGAGGCCGCGCAGGCCCTGCGCGCGCGGATCGACGGCGGCGTCGTCACCTGCGAGCGGCGGGAGGGAGCCGTCGCCGGGCGTGTCACCGGGATCTGCCATGTCCATGGCGAGGATCTGTCCGCCTGGATGGTCGGCCAGGGCCTGGCGCTGGCCAGCCGCCACGTGACGCCCACCTATGTCCGCCACGAGGGGCACGCCTGGGCGACCCGCCGCGGCATCTGGGCCGGCACCTTCGAGAAGCCGGCCGATTGGCGCCAGGATCGGCGCCGGGTCGAGGCCACGGCCGGGGCGAGCGCGGCCGACTAGCGGGTCCGGCGGCTCAGGCCGTCGCGTCCTGCCCCTCGGTGAATTCCCGCCACAGCAGGACCAGGGCGGCCATCACCGCCGGGCCGACGAACAGGCCGAGCAGCCCGAAGGTCTCGACGCCGCCGAGGATGCCGAGGAGCACCCACAGGAAGGGCAGTTTCGTCGTGCCGCCGATCAGAGCCGGCCGGATGAAATGGTCGGCGACGAAGGTCACGACGAAACCCGCCGCAGCCACCACCAAAGCCGCCGTCACCGAACCCGCCGCAACCAGAAGAAGCGCCGCGATGGCGATGGCCACGGCGGCTCCGAACGGGATCATCGCCGCGACCGCCGTGAAGGCGCCGAGCAGCACGGGGTGGGGTACCCCCGCGAAGTGGTACACGATCCCCAGCACGAAGCCCTCGCCGAGGCCCACCAGCACGAGCCCGTCGACGGTGCCGTGCACGGAGGCCACCATCTGGCGGGCGACGCGCTCGCCGCGCGGGCCGAACAGCCGGTGGCAGGCGGTCAGCGACTGGTCCCGCACCGTCCGCCAGTCGCGGAACAGGAAGAACAGGGCCACGAGGCTGAAGCCGAACAGCACGATCCGGTGCACCACCTCGCGGCCGACATTGCGCGACGCCCCGAGCACGGAATTGTTCTCGAACCGGCGCAGCAGGTCCGAGCCCGCCTGCGCGTGGCCGAGATTGTCGTTCCACCACGCAGTCGCCTGCGCGGCGCCGTAGGGCAGGTGCTGGAGGAATTCCGGCGCCGGGATGCCGTTCGCCTCGGCATTGCGGACGAACTCGGCCACGTCATGGGCCTCGCGGGCGGCCTGGACGCCGAGGATCGCCAGCGGCGCCAGGAAGACCAGCGCCACCGCCGCCGTCATCAGCGTGGGCAGCAGGATGTTGTGCTTCCCCGGCGGGAAGCGGTGCTCCAGCCGCGTGTAGACTGGCCACAGGGCGATCGCCAGCACCACCGCCCAGGCCAGCGCGGGCAGGAACTCGTGCAGGATCCAGAGACCCAGGGCCGACAGGGTCAGCACGAGCAGGACGCGAGCCGCACCCTGGGAGCGCGCCCGCTCCTGTGGCGGGAGGGGTGGCGTCTCGATCCGCGCCGGCGGAGCGGCGGGCTTGGTGATCGGTGGCATCCGTCTGTTCTCCTGAGGACGCGCGGTCCTCTCGCCGTCAAGCTAGGGTCGGCGCAATCGGCGCACATGCGCGTCCGCGCACCCGGCGGCGCACGCTTGTGGACAGGCGCTGAAACGCCGGGGAAGCGCCGCGGTTGCCGCCCCTGACACCCTCGTGTAGAGGTCGCCGCCATTCGACGGGGCCGCGTACGAGGGCCCGTATACGCGTAGGGTGGCCGCACGGGGCGTTTCCGCCGGGCCGCCCGGGCGGCGAGGGGGCTCCCGCACGACCGATCCGGAATTCGAACAGCCCGCGAGAAGACATGTCCGACGAGCCCGCCCACGGCAGCGCCACCTTCGAGCGCGTGGCCGACATCATAGCCGAGACCGCCGACATCCCGCGGGACAAGATCACGCCCGAGAGCCACGCCATCGACGACCTCGGCATCGACAGCCTCGCCTTCCTCGACATCGCCTTCGCGGTGGACAAGGCCTTCGGGATCAAGCTGCCGCTCGAGCGCTGGACCCAGGAGGTCAACGAGGGCAAGGTCCCGGCCGAGGAGTACTTCGTCCTCAAGAACCTCTGCGCGCGCATCGACGGCCTCGTGGCCGAGAAGGCCGCCAAGGTCTGAACGCAGGCCGATCCGACCCATCATGCGCCTCGAATATTTCGAGATGATCGACTCCGTGCGGCTCCTCGATCGGGCCGCCGGCCGCATCGAGGCGCTCGCCCGGGTGCCCATGGCCAGCCCGGTCTTCGAAGGGCACTTCCCCGGCCATCCCCTGGTGCCGGGCGTCCTCCTCACCGAGACGATGGCGCAGGCCTCCGGCTACCTCGTGCTTGCCCATCTCGACTTCGCCCGGATGCCGTTCCTCACCGGCGTCGACAAGGCCCGCTTCCGGTCCTTCGTGGGCCCCGGGGCGAACCTCCTCGTCACGGCGCACCTGGAGCATGACGGCTCGGGCTACGCGGTCACCAAGGCGGCGATCAGCCACGACGGCAAGGCGCTGTGCGACGCGGAGCTGCGCTTCCGCACCATGCCGTTCCCGGACGGCCTCGACGCGCCGATGCGCGAGCGGGCGCGGACGATCGGCCTGTTTCCCGATTCGGCGCCGGCCGAACGCGAGCCCTGAGTCAGCCATGAGCCGCCCCGTCGTCGTCACCGGCCTCGGCCTCGTCTCCTGCGTGGGTGAAGGCGTCGACGCCCACTTGGCCGCCCTCGCCGGGGAGGCGGCTCCGCGCACGGACAGCGAGACCTTTGCGCCCTACCCGGTGCATCCGGCGCCGGCGATCGCCTGGGACGGCCAGATTCCCAAGCGCAGCGACCAGCGGCAGATGGAGGCCTGGCAGCGGCTCGGCGTCTACGCCGCCGGCCTCGCCCTCGACGCCGCGGGCGTGAAGGATGAGGCCGCCTTCAAGCAGGCGCTCCATCTCGTCGTGGCGGCGGGCGGCGGCGAGCGCGATTACGCGGCGGACGGGGCGATCCTCACGGGCCTGCGGGACGCCGCCGATCCGGGCGCCTACCTGAACGAGCGGCTGCAGAACGACCTCCGGCCGACCCTGTTCCTCGCTCAGCTCTCGAACCTGCTCGCCGGCAACATCGCCATCGTGCACGGGGTGACGGGCGCCTCGCGCACCTTCATGGGCGAGGAATCCGCCGGGGTCGACGCCCTGCGGATCGCCCAGGCGCGGGTGGCTTCGGGCCAGATCGATGCGATCCTGGTCGGCGGCTCCTACAGCGCCGAGCGGCCGGACGTTCTGGTCATCCACGAGATGGGCGGCTACCTCGCCCGCGACGCCTACCGCCCGGTCTTCGCGCGCGGCGAGGCGGGCGGCTTCATCCTCGGTAGCTGCGCAGCGTTCTTGATGCTGGAATCGGCTGCGCATGCGGCCGCCCGCGGTGCCCGTGCCCTGGCGCGGCTTGAGACGGTGGCGAGCGACCGGACCCGGCGCACGCCTGGCAGCGTCGCCGACAGCCTCGAGGCCCTCTGGCGACAGGCCGGCCTCTCGGGCCCCGATCACGTCCTGTCCGGTGCCACCGGAGTCGCGCCGATCACCGCGGAAGAGCACGATGCGCTGGCCCGTCTCGCGCCCGGCGCGCGGCTGCGCGCCCTCGGGGACGTGATCGGGCACGGGCTCGAAGTGGCGGCACCCTTCGGAACGGCGCTCGGGGCCGCCCTCGTCGCCGGCGGCAGCGCCCGCGAGGTCGCGGTGACCGCCGTCGGCCATCGGCGCGGCGAGGGTGTTCTGCGCCTCGTTCCGGCCTGAGCAAGCCCGTCCGGTGCCTGCGTGCCGACGGCGCTAGTTCGTGCGGCCGTAACCACAGACTTCATGCGCCCACGCCGCATTGAACTCCCTTATCTCGTTGTTCTCGCGGCCGTTCTGGCGTTGGTCAACCGCATTTTCCGCTGAGAATTTCCCGCATCGGCGGGCCTGTTGCCGGGTGAAATATTTCCCTGCGCTTGCCAAAAAACCGCCGGCGGTTTATTTAAGCCGTATCGGCACGTGTCCGGATATCTTGGACCGTTACGCCTTCGCAGGGCGGTTCTGACTTTCCTATCGCTATCGGTCGATGCCGGCGCCTTCTCGCATGAGCGGGTGCCATTCCTCACTATGCCTGCGAAGATCAAGGACTTCCATGAGCACCGGAACCGTCAAGTGGTTCAACGAGACCAAGGGCTACGGCTTCATCCAGCCGGATGACGGCGGCAAGGACGTGTTCGTTCACATCTCGGCCGTCGAGCGCGCCGGCCTGCGCAGCCTGAACGAAGGCCAGAAGGTTTCCTACGAGCTGGAGACCGACCGTCGCAGCGGCAAGCAGTCCGCCGGTCAGCTCCAGACGGCCTGATCGCCGTCCTAGGCGTTTCTGTCGAAGCCGCTCCCTTGGAGCGGCTTCTTCGTATCTGCATTCTCTTTCCTTGCCTTTCTCTCGTGGGCGACGGCCTTCGCCGCGCCCGATCCAGGAGTGTCTGTGAGCTTTTTGAAGAATCAGGGTGTCGTCGATCGTCTGGAGACCGCCGCGAAGGCGCGGTCCGAGATGCTGGCCCGGTTCCGGGCGCGCCCGTCTGCCGATGATCCCACGGTCCTGGCTCGCCAATCCGCCCGCCGCGCCGTGGTCGATGCCCGCGAGGCCCGTGCGGCCGAACGCGCCGCCCAGCGTCAGGCCGAGCTCGAGCGCGCCGCTGCCCTGGCCGAGGCCGAGCGTCTCGCGGAAATCGAGCGCAAGCACGCCGAGCAGCTGGCCGCGCAGGAGCGCGCCAAGGCTCTCCAGGCCGAACAGAAGGCCCAGCGCGACGCTCGCTATCTCGCCCGCAAGGCGAAAGCGCAGAAGAAGCGCTGAGGCGCGGCAGCGGCAACACCCTCCAGGAGCCCGGCATGTCCCACAAGTTCAAGATCGGCCAGCGTGTCTGCCGGCCCCGGCTCGGGACCCCCGGCGAAGCGGGCGAGGTCGAGGTGTTCGAGGTCCTGCGGCTCATGCCGCAGGATCAGACCGGCGAGCCGAGCTACCGGATCCGCACGAAGGCCGGCGAGCGGGCGATCCGCGAAGGCGACCTCGTCGCGGCTGCGCAGCCCTGATCCGGGCGCACCTCAGAGCGTCCGGAACATCACCAGCGCATCGACCGGCCCGAGGTCCGGGTGTCGAAAGGCGCCCGGCAGCCGTCCGACCACGGCGAAGCCGAAGCTTTCCCATAGCCGGACGGCTCGGACGTTGGTGCTGACCACGAAGTTGAACTGCATCGCCGTGAAACCGCGCGTCCGCGCCCGATCAAGGGCATGCGCACACAGGGCGCGGGCGATTCCGCGGCCGATCGCGGCCTCCCCCGTCATGAATCCGCAATTGGCGACGTGGGCGCCTCCGCCCGCCTGATTGGCGCGCAGGTAATACGTGCCGACCACCGTCCCCGCTTCCTCCGCCACGAAGGTCTCGCGGTCCGGTCCGGTCCAGTAGGCGAGGGCTTCGGCCTCGCCGAGGTCGCGGTCGAGGGCATAGGTCTCTGCCGCCCGGATGGTCGGCACGATGATGCGGGTGATCGCCGCGTGATCGGTCGCCCGCGCGGGTCTGATGTCCAGGCTCACCCGAATTGCTCTCGCAGGATGCGCTCGTCGAGGCTGTGGCCGGGATCGTGGAGCAGCACGAGTTCGGTGGCGCGGTCGAGGGATGTCTCCACGGTGCAGACGCGGCGGAACTCGGTGTGATCGGCGACCGCCGCCACCGGGCGGTGGGGCGCGTCGAGCACGTCGATCCGGATGCGGGCGTAATCCGGCAGGAGCGCGCCGCGCCAGCGCCGGGGGCGGAAGGCCGAGATCGGCGTCAGTGCCAGCAGCTTGGCGTCCAGAGGCAGGATCGGGCCGCCGACCGACAGGTTGTAGGCGGTCGAGCCCGCCGCGGTGGCGACGAGTACGCCGTCGGCGATCAGCAGGTCGAGCCGGACGTTGCCGTCGACGGCGATCTTCAGCTTGGCGGTCTGGTGGGTCTGGCGCAGCAGATAGACCTCGTTGATCGCCCGCGCCCGGTGGGAGCGGCCTTCGGTGTCGAGGACGTCCATCACCAGCGGGTGGATGACGCTGCGATGCGCCGTCTCCAGATGCTCCAGAAGGTCGTCGTCGCGAAACTCGTTCATCAGGAAGCCGACCGTGCCGCGGTTCATCCCGTAGATCGGCTTCGGGTTGTCCATGAAGCGGTGGAGCACCTGCAGCATCAGGCCGTCACCGCCGAGCGCCACCACGACGTCCGCCTCCTCGGGCGGGACGTGATCGTAGCGACGCATCAGGGCGGCGGCGGCCTCGCGGGCATGGCCGGTCGGACTCGCCACGAAGGCGATCTTCTGGAAGAGCGCCATGGCTCAGGCGCAGCCGCGCAGGCGCGTCAAAATCGCCTCAGGGTTCACGTCACGGCTCCAGTCTGATGAGCGAACCGCCCGGTTGACGTCCTGGCTTGGCATGGGCCTCACTCTGACGGCACATGCGCAATCGGAGGCATAGCATGGAGCGTCCGCTCCTCGTCTACACCACCTTTCCCGACCTCGCCTCTGCGCTGAATATCGGCGAGGCCCTGGTCCGCGAGCGTCTCATCGCCTGCATCAACGTGATGCCGGGCATGCAATCCGTCTACAGCTGGAAGGGCGCCGTCGAGCGCGGCGCGGAGGTCGCGGCCCTTCTCAAGAGCCGCGAGGGTCTCGCCGACGCCCTGACGGTCGCCCTGAAGGCGCGACATCCCTACGACACGCCGATCATCCTGCATCTGCCGGTCGCCGGCGCGGACGCCGACACCGCCGCCTGGATCCTGGCGGAAACGCAGCCGGACGGCTCGGCTGGAGCGGAGCCCCAGTCGGCCTGATCCAATAGGCCGAGCCGCGGCACGACAAACCGCTGTGCGATCACCGCACCCGGGCGAACACCGCTTTGGCACCGATCCGGACGAACGCGCCGGCCCACCGGCGCCAGGACGACCGGGCGGTCCGGCGCCGCGTTGCGGCGATGGACCATGCCGGCACCGAGCAGGCTGTTGCCGGCGAAGGTGACAAGAGCCGCCGGCGCTCCCGCGAACAGGACGGCTGCCGCTGCGGTGAAAGCCGGGCGCGCGCGGTCGTGCGCTGCGAGCCACGAGGCGGCGTATCCCGCGATGGGGAGCCCGGCATCCGAAGCCGTCGGATCCATCTGCGCCTCCGACCGGATCCTGCATCTGGCGGTCTGTGGGCGATGAGCGATCCTCGCCCCGATCTGCGGCCGCGGATCGGAGCCGAACCCGTCAGGTTGCCGGCCTCGCTGTCGGGCGTCTGTGGACAAGACCCCTGCGCCGTCGGACGCCGCATGGAGCGCGTGCATCCGGGTATTTCCTTTGCCTTGCTTCTCGGCGTCGTGAACAGCGCTAAATTTGCATGCAAAGGTTCGAGATTAAAGATCGATGTTTCAGATAAAGAAAAGCATCGGAAGGTCGTTGCACGGGAAAGAGATTGAGAAAATCTGGCGGCCGATTTTAATGGGCTGCGGCGCGCGTCGCGCCCGAGACAAAGCCGAGGGGAAACCATGGGATGGTTCAGGATGGCAGACCGCGCCGCTGCGGCTCTGCTGATGTCGGTCATGGGCGCCCTGAATGTTCAGGCGGCCGGCGATCCGAAGAAGGAACCGTTGATGACCATCGAGGCGGCGCCGTCCGGTCCGGCCGGTCTCGCCTCAGCCGATCCGCCCGCCTTGCGGTACGGGGTTCTCTATGCCGACGACAAGGGTCACAGCCATGTCCAATACTGTGACCTGAAGAATTTCATCTTCAAGAGCTACGCGCCCCCGGCAGCACCGCAATACGTCGGCTTTCCGCCGGGGGAGGTGGCGTCGATCAAGTATGCGGTCCTGCCCGTCGGCTATGTCGGCACGTGGCACACGGCGCCGGGGCCGCAATGGGTGATCACCCTGTCGGGCCGCTGGTCGGTGGAGGCCACCGACGGGAGCGTGCTCGAGCAGGGACCCGGCGAGGTGGAGTTCAACGCCGACATGGGATCGACGCCGCAGGGGGCGGAGGGCCATGTCGGGCACCTGACCCGGCAGGTCGGCGATGTGCCGAACGTTCAGCTCATCGTCTCGCTGAAGCCGTCTTCCGGAAAGGCCCGCAACACCAACCCGTGCCAGCCCTGAACGCGTGATCCGGGCCGGCGGTGGCCTTCCGTCGGCCTGCGCGGGTCAGCCGCCGCTCACGGGATAGCTGCGCCCCTTCCAAGTGGCCGCGCCGGCTCGCTCGCGGCGCAGGAGCACGTTCCACTGGATCGCCAAGGCCACCGCGACCGCCGCCGGGTGGAGCGGGATCGTCGCCCAGGGTGCCCGGACCGCCACCGTGACGGCCGTCCGGGTCGCCAGCGACAGGGCCAAGGCCAGGCCGCCCAGGGCCAGGGCTGAGGCGGGCACCAGCCCGAGCAGGCCGGCCAGGATGAGGAGCGGCGGCAGGACCTGGCCGCAGCCGAGCAGGAGCGTCCAGACCGGAAGGGCGCGGGGCGTGGCCATGCCCTCGTGGGCGTTCTTGGAGAAGCCGGCCCAGGCTTGGGTGAAGCCATCGTACATCCGGCATGTCGCCAGCGCGGCGGCGGCCACGAGATCCGTCCGGTAGCCCGCGGCACGGAAGAGGCGGGCCAGGCGGACGCCGTCATGGAGGGATTTGCGGATCGCAGCGTGTCCGCCGACGGCCGTGTAGGCCGCACGATCGACCAAGATCAGCTGACCGCAGGCCGCGCCGAGCGACGGGTCCGGCAGCCGACGCATCAGCGGCACCGGCAGGAAGCCGAGGAGCAGGAAGTCGATCATCGGGACGGTCAGCATCTCGCCGAGCGTGTCCGTGCGCTGCCGGGGTACGCCGCTGACGAGCGCCGCGCCGGTGCGGCGGGCCTGGGCCGCCACGGCAGCCGCGGCCTCGGCCTCGAGGCGCACGTCGGCGTCCAGGAACAGCAGGTGGTCGCCGCGGGCGAGGCCGGCCATATGGCTGCAGGCGTGGTTCTTGCCCGTCCAGCCTTCGGGAAGGGCCGGCACCGAGACGAGGCGCAGACGCGGATCGCCGACGGCGCGCACGATCTCCGCGGTCGCGTCCGTGGAATGATCGTCACCGACGATCACCTCCACCGGAACCGATGTGCTGGCGAGCGCCGCCCGCACGGTGGCGTCGATGTTGCCGGCCTCGTTGCGTGCCGGGATCAGGATCGAGACCAGGCCCGTCCCGGTCTCCGGCATGGGCCGGCGCAGAGCCGCGAGATTCACCGCCGCCAGCACGGCCGGCAGGAGGGCGGTGACCAGGCAGAGCAGGGCCAGGGCCGTGAGGATCGAATCGGTCATCGTCCGCGCCGCGCTGGTGTCGGGTCTCGACCAGGGATCGTACGGGGCCGGGCGCGAGCGGAAGGGGTCATCCGGCGCGATCCTGGCCGCCCGCGGCGCGATGCGCCGGATCGAAGCGTCGCCCGGAGAGCCGGGCCGCCACGCGTCGCCACAGATCGTAGAGGCCGCCGACGCCCTTTCGGCCGGAGACCAGGGTACGGAAGCGTCCGGGTTCCCGGCTGATCACATCGGCGCTCAGACGGTCGAGGGTCGCGGTCAGATCGGATTCCAGGCGCGCGAGCCGCTGGTCTCGCGGAAGCGCGGCGAGTTCGGATCCGCCGATCCCGGGACCGAAGGCCACGAAGGCGCCGGCGCCGCGCTCGTCCCAGAAGGTGTATTCCACGGCGAGGGGAACGAACAGGGCGTCGGGGGCGATCTCGGCGAGCCGTGCCACGCCGGGCCTCAGGGCCAGCGGCCGTGCGCGGGCATCCGCGAAACGGCCCTGTGCGGTGATCCAGAGCATGCCGTCGGAGGACGCCAGGATCGACCGGGCGGCCGTGAGGAACTGCGCCGCCCCGCGCGGGCTCTCCAGGTCGACCCCGAAGGCGCCGATCCGCTCGAAGATCCGGTAGCGCGCCAGCATCGCGGCGTCGAACGGGGCGCGGCTCCATCGCTCCGGATAGAGGCGGCCGGCCAGCACGACGATCAGCGCGGCGTCCCACCACGCCGGGTGGTTGCAATAGACCACGATCGCGCCCGGATGGCTCGCCGCCGGCGGTGTGCTCCAGAGCGGCAGCCGCACGGCGTCGAGGTGGCGGTGCATATAGCGCTCGAACCACGCCACCATGAAGGCGCGGATTCCGGGCGAGATCGGGGGCAAGGGGGCGCCGCGCGTACCTCTCTCGCCCCCCGGGACGGAGGCGGGAGGTGGCGGCGTCGCCGTCACGCCGAGGCGCGCAGGGCGCCGCGGGCGTCCTGGTCGTGCGCGTCGGCGGCGATCCAGCCCGACATCATCACCATCGGCATGCCGGGCCCCGGATGGGCGGCGCCCCCCGCGAGGTAGAGGCCGCGCACCTGCCGCGAACGGTTTCCAGGCTTGAATGCGCCCATCACCCGCCCGTGGGATGCGAGACCGTAGATCGCGCCGTTCAGCACCTTGTAACGCTCGTGGATGTCCTGCGGCGTCAGGTGGCGCTCGACGACGATGCGCTCCTCCAGGTCCGGCATGCCGCCGGTGCGCTTGAGCTTGTCGAGGATCGTCCGGCGGTAATTCTGGAACAGCGGTCCGTCCGGACGCCAGTCGTGGTGCGGGCGCAGATACGGCGTATGCACGAGGACGTAGAGCGCCTCGCCACCCTCCGGCGCCACGCTCGGATCGGTGGAGGAGGGCGCCGCCAGATAGGCGGTCGGGTCCGGGGCCGGCTCGCCCTTGTTGTAGATGTAGTCGAACTCCTCTTCCGGATCCCGGGAGAAGACGAAGTCATGGTGGTTCAGGTGCTCGTAGCGCTTGTTCAGGCCGAGATAGAGCACCACGCCCGAGCAGGCCGGCTCGGGGTTCTTCTTGGCGTAGACCTTGGCCGCTTCGCCGCCGACGAGTTCGCGGTAGGTGCGGACCGAATCCATGTTGGAGATCACCGCGTCGAAGGGCGTGACGCCGTGGGCGGTCCGCACGCCCCGGACGGCGCCGTTCGCGGTCTCGATTCCGGTCACCTCGGTGTCGGTCTTGCAGGTGGCGCCGAGTTCCTGGGCGAGCTTCGCCAGCCCCTCCGCCACGGCGCGGGTGCCGCCCATCGGGTACCAGACGCCGTCGGCGGTCTGCATGTGCGCGATGGCGCAGAGCACCGCCGGCGCGCCATAGGGCGAGGAGCCGACATATTGCACGAAGTGGTCTAGCATCTGCGCGAGCCGGGCGTCCTTGACCTTGCCGCGGATCGTCGAGGCGACGGAGGCGTGCATGCGCAGGGAGAGCACGTCGCGCAGCGTGCCCGGATTCATGTTGGCGCGGATGTTGATCGTGTCGAACAGGTCTTCGACCGGCTTCCAGAAGAAGAACTTTTCCGAAACGCCGTGCAGGTGTTCCGAGATCGAGAGGAACTTCTTGTAGCCCTCGCCGGTGCCGGGCGCGAAGCGCTCCATGTCGCCGGCCATCCGCTCGACGTCCTGCATCAGGTCGATCTGGGTGCCGTCATCGAAGAAGCACCGCCATTGCGGGTCGAGGCGGCGCAGATCCATGTAGTCGTGGACCGAGCGGCCGGCTTCAGCGAAGATCCGTTGCAGCACCCGCGGCACGGTGAGGATGGTCGGGCCCATGTCGAAGCGGAAGCCGCCCTCGTGGAGCACCGCCGCCTTTCCGCCGAGCCAGCCGTTCTTGTCGTAGACCGTCACGCGGTGTCCCCGCGCGGAAGCGACACACGCGGCCGCCAGACCGCCGAGTCCGCTGCCGATAACGGCCACCGTTGAATCCTGGCTCATCCTGATGGGTCGCTCCCCGGGCCTTCCACGAACGTGACCCGCGACAGCGAAGCTAGCCCCGGGGTCGTGCGGGTCAACGCGCCACCCGGTCGCGGCCGCATTCGGTCAATCCTCACCTGTGGACAGCCGGGTCAGAAAGTTGCCGATCTCGCGGCGGCGGCGATCCGCCTCCAGCACTTCCGGCCCCAATCCGTGGCGCCATGCGAGCCGGCGCACGGCTGCGGGCTCGCCTGTCTGAAGGCCTGCGATCTCGTCGGCATAGGCCGCCACCGTCTCCGGATCCTTCGCCAGGCCCGCCGCGACGATGGCCGTGTCGCACAGGCGGAGCATCGCGGCGACTTCGTCCAGGTCGAGCTCGGGATGATACTGCGTCCCCCAGAACCATCCGTCCCCCTGGCGGATCTCGATCGCCTGGATGCCGAGGATCCGGTTCCCGGCAAGCACGCGGGCGCCCGGCGGCGGTTGCAGCACCGCATCCGCGTGGATCGCGGGGGCGTCCCACGTGGCGGGCCGGCCGGCGAGGAGCGGATGGGTCCGGCCCTCCTCGGTCGGGGTAATGGAGCGGGCGAAGCCGTATTCCGGCCCGCGCGGGTTCTCGGCGGCCCGCCCGCCCGCCACCGTGGCGGCGACCTGCACGCCCCAGCACGATCCGAAGATCGCCAGCCCCGCGTCCAGGGCGGCCCGCATCAGCACGAGCTGCCGCCTCACCTCGGGCGTGCCCTCGGAAACTCTGAGCGTCGAGCCGGTGAAGATCATGCCGTCGACATCCGCGAGGGTCGCCGGGAGGGTGGCGTCGGCATCGGCGGGGCTGACGAGATGGCAGCTGATTTCCGGTCGAAGATCCCGGACCACGGCCGCGTAGGACTCGGCCGAGGTTCGGCCGGTGGCCGCGACGTGCCGGTCCCGGGCCGCGCGGTCGTTGCCGTCGGCGATGAGCAGGCGGAGCATGGGAGTTCCGTTGAGCGGGGCCGTGCGGCGGGGAAGCTGCATGTGCGCTCGCGGAGCCGCGGGGAAACGGCGCGGATCGTCGCGGGCCGAGCATGCCGCAGCCCGGAGCGGCTCCCGGAGCCCGTCGCAGGCGACCGGGTCGAAGCGCCCCGGCCGGACGCACAGGGCAACGACCACGGTGTAACGGATGCCGAGCGCACGGGTCTTGGCGCGGGTCTCGGCACGGGCCAAGGGTCGGGCCAAGGGACGGAGCTCCCGCCCATCCCTCGGGCTGTCGAATATTATTTATTCGTTGGCGCATCCAAATGAATGATGCGCAGAATCCCGCATACGATTTATCTTCGATCAGATCATTACTGAAATCGGGCTATGCTGGAGGGCGAAATGCCGGATTTCACAGGGATCGAACTCTGTGTCCGAGAGGGGTGGGGTCTCCTCGTCCGTGACACGGAGGCCGTCCGTCGCGCGGCGCAGGCGGGCGCCTGCGCGGGGTCTCGCAGGACGGTCGTGCCGAGGCGTGCCGCGATCGACGACCGTCATCCGATGATCGAGCTGAACGGCAATTGCCTCGCCTTCGCGACGCTGCCCGATGCCGTGGGCCGGCCGGTTTCCGGAAGGCGGACCGGCTGTGCTCTCAGGGGGCACGGCCATGTCGGCGAAGTCCGCGCCTCGGCAACGCGCACGGGGCGGGATTATCCGATGACCTCGGAGGGCTCCCGGCAAGATCCTGACGGGTCGAGCGCGGACCCTCCGATATCCGTTCGGCCGGACTCCCGCAGCCATCCCCTCTCCGGGCATGCGGGGCTGGAGACGGTGCTGCGGCCGCACCTGCAGTTCGGCGTGCCTGCCGCCTTGGGCGGATCGCCGTGGCGCAGCGCGCCGTGATCGTCTCGGGATCGCCTGGGACGTCTCAGATTCAATCGGTGAGGCGACCACATGTGGAGAGCCCTGCTGATATGGCCGGTGTTGCTCGTGATCGGCCTAACGCTTCCCGCATTCCGGACACGCTCGACTCCGCCCGTCCATCAGGCGGCCGAGATCGAGGCCCTGGTGAACCGGGCGGCCGAGGCGTTGGAAGACCGCGGCGCCGGGGCGTTCGGAGAGTTCAGACGGAAAGGTAGCGTCTGGCGCTACGGGGACGTCTATCTGTTCGTCATCGACATGAAGGGGATCGTGCTGTTCAATGCCGCGCATCCGAACCGCGAGGGGCATGATCTTCTCGACGAGCGCGACGCCGACCGGAAGCAGTTCCACAGGGACTTCATCGAGGTTGTGGACCGCTTCGGTTCCGGCTGGGTCGATTACATGTTCCCGAAGCCCGGTCAGTCCGTCCCGACCGTGAAATGGAGCTACGTCTGCGCGACGCACGTCGCCGGTTCGGACGCGGTCATCGGTGCGGGCGTCTACGTCGAGTAACGCGGGTCCGATCCGCGCGCCCGATGGCTGCCCTACACGGTCCGCCGCGCCGCCAGGGTGAGGGCGAGGCCGAGCCCGCAGAGCGTCAGCGCGCCCAGCACCGCGAGCGACGGCGCTGCGGCGGAGAACCCTTCGCCGAGCGCGCTCTGATACGCCTCGATCGCCCAGGCATTGGGGGTGAGCCAGCCGGCCTGCTGCAGCCAGGGCGGCATCAGGAAGCGCGGAACCATGGAGCCTCCCACCGCCGAGAGCAGCAGCACTCCGAAGGTCGAGGCGAGGTGCGCCTGCTGGCGCGAGCCAGCCAGCGCGCAGGCAGCGAGCGCGAGGCCGGCGGCCATCGCCGAGACCAGCAGGCAGGTGGCCAGGAAGGCCGGCCAGTGCGGCCCGATCTCGACTCCGTAGAGCAGCGCGGCGGCCAGGAAGATCAGCCCGGCCTGGACGAGACCCTGCAGCGTCAGGAAGGCGAACTTGCCGAGCACGACCACCGGCAGGCCGCCCGGACCGGCCATCAGCCGTTCGGCGAGGCCCGTCTCGCGCTCCTCGACCAGGGACATCGCGCCCTGCATCGCGGCGAAGAGCAGGAACACCGCTGTGATCGCCCCGGCATAGTAGCTCACCCGCGCATTGGCGCTGCCAGCGGCGGTGCTGCGCCGCTCCACCAGGGCGGCGAAGCTGAACGGCTCCTTCTTGGCCCGCTGCTCCGCGAAGGCCTCGTCGAGGAAGCGGCGCTCGTCGGGGCCGATCTTGCCCGTGCGCTCGACGTCGGCGACGATCCGCGACAGGACCACGTCGGGCAGCGCCTCGTTCAGGACCCGCTGGAGCTGGCCCAGGGCAATCGGCGTCGCCAACGCCTTGGCGGGGTTCTCCACCAGCACCACCGGTTGATCGACAGACCCGGATGCGGCTTCCGCAGGCGCGGCGATCAGGTCGCCGCGCAGGACCAGCGCCACGTCGACCTCGCCCGCACGAACCGCCTGCGCCACGGCGGCAATGTCGGTGGCGGGCAGGCGCGTCACGCGCAGCGAGGGATCGGCCGCGAGGGCGTCGGCGAGGCGCTCGGTGGCGGCGGTGTGGGCCAGATCGGCCAGTCCGAGATGAATGCGGATCCGGTCGCCGATCGCCCCGGAGAAGATAGCCGCGAAGATCGAGAAGATCACCGTCGGCAGCACGAAGGCCATCACCAGCGCGGCCCGGTCGCGCAGGAGGGTCAGGAGCATCACGCGGAAGGCGGCGGCGATCATCCGGCTGCACCGACCCGGAGCGGCGTGGCCGCGGGATCCGTCAGCTCCCGCGGCCGGAGGGCGTCGAGGTAGAGCGTCTCCAGCCGTGGCGCCCGAACCCGGATCTCGGCCACGGGAACGCCCTGGGCGCGCAGCGCGCCGAGCAGGGCCGCGCCGTCGAGGCCGGAGCGCTCGACGGACCGCCAGACGAGGCCTCCCGCCTCGGCGGGCGCGAACCCGGCCCGGCGTAGCACACCCTCGGCCGGTCCCGTCGCCGGGACGGCGAGGCTCAGCTCCCGCTCGGGGGCGCCCGTGCGCAATTGCGCGAGCAGATCGGCGAGCCGGCCGGCGCGCACGACCCGACCCTGGGCCAGGAACGCAACCCGGGAGGCGAGGCGCTCCGCTTCGGCGAAATCGTGCGTGGCGATCAGGATCGCGGTGCCGGCGGCCTTCAGGCGGTCGAGCACAGCGTGGATCGCGGCCCGGGCGGCGAGGTCGACGCCGCTGGTCGGCTCGTCGAGGAGAACCAGCCGGGGCCGGTTCATCAGGCTCGCCGCGATGTTGACCCGGCGCCGATATCCCCCCGACAGGACGCCCACCGGGCGTCGGGCCACGTCGGCGATGTCGGCCATGGTCAGGGCGGCCTCCACGGCGGCCTTCCGGTCGCGTCGGGCAACCCCCGCGAGCTGCCCAAAGACGCCGAGATTCTCCGAGACGGTCAGCCGGGGATAGAGGGCGATCTCCTGCGGCACCCAGCCGATGGCGCGGCGTGCGCGTCCCGCGCGATAGGGGTCTGCCTCGGCCACGCGCACCGACCCCGCGCTCGGACACAACCGCCCCGCGACGAGGCGCATCAGCGAGGACTTGCCGGCCCCGTTCGGCCCGAGCAGCGCGAGGGTCTCGCCGGCCCCGAGCTCAAGATCGACCCGGTCCAGGACCCGTCGCCCGCGGAGGTCGAGGCCGACGTCCACGAGGCTGACGAGGGGGCCCTCCATCGTCTCACCGTCTCGGAAGGGCACGGCCAAGGCGCACCCGCAGGGCGGCGCCCGGTTCCCGCAGGGCGAAGGCCGCCTCGGCGAAATCGGGCCGCGCCCGGCGCCCGACGGCGCCCGAGAAGCCGTAGGGCTCCAGCGGCAGGCCGAGGCCGGTCCGGTCGAGGCGTCCGTTGCCGTTGGCGTCCTGATAGGCCGCAACCGCGTAGGTCCCCGGCGGAACGTCCCGGAAGGTGAACAGCGCCCGGTCGGCCGTCGCCGGCGAGTCGTCGCCCCGCAGGCACGACGTCTCCGAAAGACCGCCCTGACAGAGCGCCACGCGCACCTGACCGCCGCCCGGCTCGATCCCGTCGACCTCGACCTGAACGGCGGCGGCCGAGACGGGCAGGGCTGCGGCGCAGAGCCAAGCCGACAGGGCGATCGTCACGCGGCCTGTCGGCCCGCGGCCGTGTCTCCGCCGATCCGTCGCCGCGCTCACGAGGCCTCGCCGGAGGTCGCCAAGGGCGCCGTATCGGGAATGCCCGCCGTGGCGGCGGCGCGGGCGCCGGCCAGTTCCTCGATCAGCAACCGCGCCGAGATGCGGGCACCCTCGTAGATCACCGGCAGGCCGGAGCCCGGATGCGTGCCGCCGCCGACGATGTACAGCCCCGGTCCGAAGCGGTTGTGCGGGCGGAAATACAGCATCTGCATCAGGTCGTGGGCGAGGTTGAAGGTGGCGCCCTCATGGACGGCGAAATCCTCCTCCCACTGGGTCGGATCGATGATCCGCTCGTAGCGGATGCGGGATTCGAGATCGTCGATTCCGAGGAGCTTCAGACGCTCCAGGATCAGCGCGCGGTAGGTCTCCCGCAGCGTCGACCAGTCGATCCCCGCCTTGAGGTTCGGCACCGGTACCAGAACGTAGAGGGCCGTATGCCCGGGGGGCGCCATGCCGCCGTCCGTGTAGCCCGCGTGCTGCACGTACAGGGAGGGCTGCATCGGCAGCGTGCCCTCGGTGATCTCGCGGATGTTCTTCTCGTAGCCGTCGGCCAGGAGGATCGTGTGATGCCCGAGGCTGTCGGGCATTTTCCCCTCGAGGCCGAGATACAGCATGAAGGTCGAGCAGGAGAGCCGGGCCTTCTGGATCTTGGCGTCGCGCCAGCGCGGCCGGTGCCGCTCCGGGACGAGGGCGCGGACGACCTTGGCGAAGTCGCCGTTGATCATCACCGCGTCGGCGTTGAAGGTTTCGCCGTCCGCCACCAGGCCGCAGGCGCGCTTGCCGTCGAACAGCACCCGCTCGACCGTGCTGTTCAGCCGGAGATCGACGCCCATGCGGCCGGCCAAGCCCGCCATGGCCTCCGAGACGGCCCCGCAACCGCCCACGGGGTGGTAGACCCCGTGCTCGTATTCGAGGAACGACAGGATGGTGAACAGGCTCGGGCACCGGAATGGCGACATCCCGAGGTATTTGGTCTGGAACGAGAAGGCGAGGCGCACCCGCGGGTCGGCGAAGTGGCGCTTGAGGTCGCGGTCGACGCTCCGGCCCGGATGCAGGTAGGGCAGGGCAGCCAGCATCGCCGGGCTCGCCATGCTGCGCAACGTGTGGAAGGCCTGTTCGAGGACCGGCTTGAAATAGTTCAGCTTGGTGCGGTTCTCGGCGAAGAAGGCTTTGACGTTCTTGGCGTCGTCCGGCGCGAGGCGGGCGATCTCCTGCTCCAGGCGCCCGACATCGCCCGTGGCGCTGATCGTCCCCGAAATGCCGTCCTGCCCCTCGAAAACGAGGTGGTACTGCGGGTCGAGCCGCTCGAGCTTGACGTGGTCTTCCAGCCGCTCCCCGCAGCTCGCGAAAATGTCCGCCAGAATCTGCGGATAGAGGAAGAACGTCGGTCCGATATCAAAGCGGTATCCGCCGGGCGCCTCAACGGTTTTCGTCCGGCCGCCGACTTGGGAATCCTTCTCGAAGATGGTGACATGGATCCCGGCCCGCGCCAGGAGCAGGGCAGAGGCAAGCCCACCTGGCCCGGCCCCGACCACGGCCACCCGGCGCCCGGTCAGCGCTCGCAACCCATCCCCAGACTGAAGCAACGTCCCCGACTCCTCACAGAATCCCGACACCCATGTGGCCAAGCTAGCTTGGCATCATCGCGCGGCAATTGCAGCCGTTTGTCGCGCGCAGAACGCTGTATACGATCATACCAGGGACACGCATTCGCAAGATTTGCGCAAGGCCGCCGTTGTCCCGGCCATCGAGGCGCCCGAGAGCGGGCCGGCCCGCAGGCCGCGGACCTGCGCGGGCCGAGACGCGGCCATCATCCGGGAGCCGCCGGTCGGCGGACATCCTGCGCCTCAGCACCGGCCCAGGCGTCGATACCATCCATGCCGGGGCCGGCCTCCGCCCGAAGGTCCCGCTGCCGACCGCCCCCTGCATCGGGCGCCCGGCCAGGGCGGCGATGCCGAGATCGGATTCCGGGCCCCGACCCGCCGGCGCCGCGCGCTCACGACGGACCGAGGCGCCCCTGGCCGCGGGCGATGGTGAACAGGGCGATGCCCGCCGCCGTGGCGACGTTGAGCGAATCGAATCCGGCGGCCATGGGGATGCGGAGCGGCCGCGCCTGGGCCAGCGTCGCCGCGTCGAGGCCCGGCCCCTCGGTGCCGAGGATCAGGAGCGCCCGCGCCGGCACGGTGAGGGCATCCAGGGGCTCGGTCGCCCCAGGGCTGAAGGCCAACGGCTGGAGGTCGAGGGCGTCGGCCAGCCGCAGCCAGTCCTGCTCCGCCGGGAGCCGCGCGAAGGGCTGGATCAGCGCGGCCCCGGCCGAAACCCGGATGCTCTTGCGATAGAGCGGATCGCAGCTCTCCCCGTCGAGGATCACCGCGTCGGCCCCGAAGGCGGCCGCGTTGCGGAAGGCGGCGCCGACATTGTCGTGATTGGTCAGGCCGGCAAGGCCGACCACCAGCGCGGGTGCGGGCGGCTGCGGCACGAGGGCGGTCGCCGCGGGTTCCGCGCCGCGCAGGCCGATGGCCAGGACCCCCCGGTGGATCGGGAAGCCGGTGACCGCGCTCATCACCGCCTTGCTGGCGCAATAGACCGGAGGCGGCTCCGGGCAGGCGGCGACGTCGGCGACGAGCCTTGGCCAGCGCTCCGGGGCGATCAGGATCGATTCCGCGCGGAACCGGCTGCGGCGGCCGAGGAGCAGCCGCAGCGTCACCTCGCCCTCGACGATGAAGCGCCCGGCGCGGCCGACGAGGTCGCGCTCGCGCATCCGGGTATAGGGCTCCAGGCGGGGATCGTCCGGGTCGCCGAGGTCTTCCGGGTCCGGGGTCACCTCAGCCCTGGGCGCGCTCGGTGCGGTTCGCCAGCGGGTCGGCCTCGGCCTTGGTCGGCACCTTCACCAGCGCCTCGCCGTCGAGGACGGTCTCGCCCCCGACGGAGCACCGGCAGGCGAGGCGCGCCCGCCGCCGCTCGGGCATGAGTTCGGCCACCGTCACGGTGACGTCGACGACGTCGCCGATCCGCACCGGGGCGCGGAAGTTCAGGGTCTGGGAGATGTAGACGGCGCCCGGTCCGGGCAGGCGCGTGCCCAGCACCGCCGAGATCAGCCCGGCCGTGTACAGGCCGTGGGCGATGCGGGTGCCGAAGGGCGTGCGCGCGGCGAAGTGCTCGGACAGGTGGATCGGATTGCGGTCGCCGGTGATCTCGGCGAAACCCACCACATCCGACGAGGCGATGGTTTTCGACAGAGTCTCCGACAGTCCGACTTCGAGATCCTCGAAATAGAGCACGCGCAGTTCGGGCAGCATGACGCGGCAGACCTCCGGTTCGGGCCGGTCATTCGTCTCGTGCGGCCGGCTCCGGCAACGGCGTCGCACGATCCCGGCGCCGAATCCACCCGGACAAAGGCTGAAGGGCCTCGAACTTTCTTGAGCAGCCGACAGGGTTTTCTCAACAGCCGCTCGACAGAGCCGTGCGCGTCGGCGAAGAGGCGTCCCGTGATCGCCGATGATGTGCCCCCGCCCGCGCGGCCCGCCCTGCGCCCGGTCGTCGCCCGCGTGGCGGCGCTCAACCTCGGCTATTTCGGCATCGAGATCGCGGTGGCGCTCGCCATCGGCTCGGTGGCGCTGATCGCCGACAGCCTCGATTTCCTCGAGGACGCCGCGATCAACCTGCTGATCTTCGCGGGCCTCGGCTGGAGCGCGCGCAACCGCGCCCGCCTCGGGACCGCCATGGCGGGCATCCTGCTTCTGCCGGCGCTGGCGGGCGCCTGGGCGGCCTACGGCAAGATCGCCGATTTCACCGCCCCCGCCGCTCTGCCCCTGACCCTCGCGGGGCTCGGGGCACTGGCCGTCAACCTGACCTGCGCGCTCATGCTCGCCCGGCATCGCTTCGGCTCGGGCAGCCTGACCCGGGCGGCCTATCTCTCGGCACGCAACGATGCCTACGCCAATCTGGCGATCATCGCCGCCGGCCTCGTGACGGCCCTCCACCCATCCCCCTGGCCCGACCTCGTCGTGGCGGCCGGGATCGCGATCCTCAACGCCGACTCGGCCGCCGACATCCTCAAGGCGGCCGCGGCCGAGCGCAGAGCCGCACGATAGCGGCCCCTCAGCAGCGACCATCATGCGCATCTTCCCCATCTCGGATCTGCACCTGGAGCGACGCCGCCTCGACCTGATCGCGCCGCCCGCAGAGCCGTTCGACCTGCTCGCCTGCCCCGGCGACCTCCACGAAGGGCATCCCGAACGGGGGCTCGCGGCCCTGCTGCATCTCGCCCAGGGGCGGCCGATCGTGCTGGTGCCGGGCAACCACGAGCGCTATGCCCCGACCGGGGACCGGCGCACCGCACCGGAGCTGCTCGCCGCCCTGGAAGGCGAGGTCGCCCGGCTCAACGAGCTGGGTGCCCGGATCCATCTGCTCCAGCGCGCGCAGAGCTGCGTCATCGACGGCGTCCGCTTCGTCGGCACCACCCTGTGGAGCGACTGGGACCTCGCCGGGCGCTGGCTCGCCCCGGATGCCCCGGACCGGCCCGCCGATCCGGTGGCCTACGCGGCCGCCCGCATGACCGATCCTGTGACGGGCTCCCGGGAATATCTCGGCGCGATCCGCAAGGCCGACGGCAGCCCCTGGCAGCCCGCGGACGCGATGGCGGAGCACCGGATCGAGCGGGCCGCCCTGCACGCGGCGCTGCGGATCCCGCACGACGGTCCGACCGTCGTGGTGACCCATCACCCGGCGAGCCCGTTGGCCGCGGACCGGTTCCGGGACGTGGCCGGCGTTCCCTGGTGGGTGCCGGCCTTCTATGCCAGCACGGCCCTCGACGCCCTTTCCGATCCCGCGCGACCGGCGCTGTGGATCTCCGGGCATTTCCACGCGGGCCACGACCTCGCGGTCGGGCGCTGTCGCTGGGTCTCGAACCCGGTGGAGGGCGCGACCTACCGCGGCGATTTCGTCGTGGAAGTCGAGAACCGGTGATTTAGTCCCGTCCCAAGAGATCGGACCGTCGAGGCTGTGCCGTTGCGCACGGCTTGGCCGTAACGGCGGGATGTTGTCGGAGCGAGCGCCCGTCCAACCCTGATCGGCCCCGCATCCCGGGGGCCTGGTTCGGGGTTCTCATGGTCGGATTTAGCCTGACGTCACGCGGGTTCGCGGCGGTGGTTCTTGCCGTCACCGCTCCCATCTCCGTCGCGTCGACGGCGACGGGTGCCCGGGCGGCCTCCGCTGCGCAGCCGGGGCAGACGGTCGGTCTGCCGGTGGGCGATCAGCTTCCCGTCGGCCTGTATTTCGTGAACCTGTCGAGCTTCGGCGTGCGCGGCACCCGCCCGCGGGATTCCGCGACCAACGTCAACCTGCCGACCTTCGCGTGGGCGACGCCCTGGGACGTCGCGGGCGCGCGCCTGCAATTCTTCTTCACCCAGCCGATCGCGGCCGCGAGCAGCCAGGGGGCGCCCTACCAGAGCGGCGTCGGCCAGCAATTGCTCGCCGCGCAGCTCGCCTGGGATCTCGGCGGGGATGTGGGTGTCAGCTACCTGTTCGGCGGCTACCTGCCGATCCAGACGCGCTTCCTGACCCAGTCCGCCTCGCTGACCCACCGCTTCGCGGTCAGCTACACCGGCCAGGGCTGGAACCTCACGGCGAACCTGCTCTACGGCGTCTTCCTCGACCCGCGCTCGCCCAGCGGCACCCTGTACCCGGACTACCTGAACCTCGACCTGACCATGACGAAGAAGTTCGGCGCGTGGCAGGTCGGCGCGGTGGCGTTCGGGTCGACGGACCTTCCCACCGGGGTGGCGAGCTACCGCCCGCAGGGGCAGATCGCGGTGGGCGGTCTCGTCGGCTACAATTTCGGGCCCGTGAACCTCCAGGCCTACCTCACCCACGACGTGGTCGAGCGCAATTACGGCGGCCGCGAGGTCCGCGGCTGGCTGCGGGCGATCGTGCCGCTGTACCAGGACAAGAACGAGGTCGAGCCGGGCCGCACCCTCGTGACGCGGCGGCAGGCCGAGTAGCCAAGCCGGCTGACGCTGTCCGGGCTGGCGCCATCCCGGGCGCAGGCGGCGGATCCGGGTCACGGACCGCTGCCGCGCGGCGAATGCACGACGACGGGGCCGGACGGGGCGCCCGTACAAAAGGGGCCTCCGAGATCGACGATCTCGGAGGCCCCTTTTGCGTGCAGGATTGCGCTGCCGTTCAGGCGGCCGATCCGCGCCCCGGCTGACGGGGCGCGGCAGAGCCTTCAGCCGTGCACCAGTACGTTGCGGAACTGCCAGGGATCGCTGGTGTCGATGTCCTCCGGGAACAGGCCCGGGCGGTCGGTGAGCGGCGTCCAGTCCGTGTACACGCCCACGACCGGGCCGAGATACGGGGTCTGGACCTCCAGGCAGCGGCGGAAATCCATCTCGTCGGCCTCGACGATGCCGGCCTCCGGGTTCTCCAGGGCCCAGACCATGCCGGCAAGCACCGCCGAGGTCACCTGCAGGCCGGTGGCGTTCTGATACGGTGCGACCCGGCGGGTCTCCTCGATGGAGAGCTGCGAGCCGTACCAGTAGGCGTTCTTCTTGTGGCCGTAGACGAGCACGCCGAGCTCGTCGATGCCGTCGACGATCTCGGTCTCGTCGAGGATGTGCTGCTGCTCCTGCACCTTGGCCGCCTTGCCGAACATCTCGTGGAGCGACAGCACGGCGTCGTCGGCCGGGTGGTAGGCGTAGTGGCAGGTGGGCCGGAAGACCGGCTTATCGCCCTCGCGCACCGTGTAGTAGTCGGCGATCGAGATCGCCTCGTTGTGGGTCACGAGGAAGCCGAACTGCGAGCCGGCGGTCGGGACCCAGGTGCGCACCCGCGTGTCGGCCCCCGGCTGCAGCAGATAGATCGCGCAGCGCGAGCCCTTCTCCTGCTCGCGGGCGTTGTCGGGCTTCCAGGTCTCGTGCGTGCCCCAGCCGAGCTCGGCCGGCTGGTTGCCCTCGGAGACGAAGCCCTCGACCGACCACGTGTTGACGAAGACGCCGCGCGGCTTCGGATTCTTGGCGCGCTGCGTGTCGCGCTCGGCGATGTGCACGCCCTTCACGCCCAGATCCTTCATCAGGGCGGCCCACTCGGCCTTGGTCTTGGGCTCCGGCCGCTCCAGGCCGGTATCCTGGGCGATATTCAGGAGCGCCTGCTTGACGAACCACGAGACCATGCCGGGATTGGCGCCGCAGCAGGAGACCGCCGTGGTGCCGCCCGGCTTCTGCTCGCGGGCATCGAGGATGTTCTCGCGCAGGGCGTAATTCGTGCGGTCGCCCTGGCTCTTGGTCTTGTCGAAGTAGAAGCCCGGCCAGGGCTCGGCCACGGTGTCGATGTAGAGGGCGCCGAGTTCGCGGCACAGCTCCATGATCGCCCGCGAGGAGGTGTCGACCGACAGGTTCACGCAGAAGCCCTGGCCGCCGCCTTCGGTGAGGAGCGGGGTGAGCACGTCGCGGTAGTTCTCCGGCGTCAGCGCCACCTTCTCGAAGCGCAGGCCGTGCTTCTCGGCGAGGGCGCGATGCGTGTCGACCGGGTCGATCACCGTGAAGCGGGCCCGGTCATACTCGAAATGGCGCTCGATGAGCGGCAGGGTGCCCCGGCCGATCGAGCCGAAGCCGATCATCACGATGGGGCCGGTGATCCGGCCGTGGATCGGGTGACGGGTCGGCTGATCGGTCATGCGGGATATCCTCGTTGGCGGATGCCGGGCGCGTCCGCTCATCTGGCTCGCGGGCGGGTTATGGCGCGCGTGTGACAGTGCAGCGACAGGCCCGCGCCGCCGGAGCGGTGCCGGTGCGGTCCAGGGGCCGAGTCGCCGGAAGCGCGCTCAATGGCCGCTCGCCCGTCGCCGGTCAACCGCGCGGATCCGCGCCTTCGTTAACGGCATCTTGCACGCGCCGGGTCGAAACCATGACCTCGACGCATGCGCCCCCCGCCCTGGAACGGATGGCAAGCTCCGCGTGCAGGGCTCATATTGCAGTGCAGCAAGGTCACCGAGAGGACCTCAGGAACTGGGGAGCGTGGAAACGCCCGGGCCCTCGCACTCGGAGTCCGTCATGCTCGCGCTCATAACCTCCCGGATCCCCGGCCCGGTCGTCGAGACCGCCGACCGTGATCCCGGCTTCCTCACCCTCGTCTTTGCGGTCGCCCGTGGCCTGCGCAACGGAGCGGAGACCGCCTTCGCGCGCCGCTGTGCCCTGGCCCGCGCCGTCGGCGGCCCGAATCCGCTCTGAGGGCGGCCCCCGACCCACTGACGATGCTCCGGACGATTGCGTCGCCCCGGCTAGGGCATTAGGCGGCTCTGCCGTCCAATGGCTTCGGGGGATCGTGATTCCATGCCGACATTTCGTGCGCATCTGCGTCTCAGCCTGATCGCGACCTTGCTCACGGCGGTCCCGATCCTGGCGGCGCGCGCACAGGATGCCGAGCCCGAGGCCGCGCCGGCCGCCGAGGCACCCGCCAAGGCCCGTCCCAAGCCCCGGCCGAAGCCCGTCCCCCACAAGGCGGCCAAGCCCGCGGAGGCCGCCAAGCCCGCCGAGGCGGCGAAATCCGAGGCGGCCGCCACGCCTGCGGCGGCGCCGGCCCACGCCGTGTGGCCCACCGGAGCCAGCACCGTCAGCGAGAGCTACGGCGACTGGACGATGACCTGCACGCGTCCGAACGAGAAGGTCACCTGCATCGTGGCCCAGGCGCAGGGTGATTCGCAGACCGGCCGGCGCAAATTCGGCATCGAGCTGCAGACGCCGGCGAACGGCCGCTCCGAGGGGATCGTGCTCATGCCCTTCGGACTCGCCATCGAGCCGGGCGTGACCTTCAAGCTCGACGAGCAGACCCTGGGCAAGGGCGCGCCCTACACGACCTGCAGCGCCGAGGGCTGCATCGTGGCGATCAGCTTCCCGACGCTGGCCCTCGACGGCATGCGCACCGCCAAGGCGCTCACCGTGACCGGTCAGAAGGCGGGGGGCACCGAACCGGCCACCGTCTCGGTGCCGCTGGTGGGTTTCCCCCAGGCCTTCGACCGGGCCGTCGCCCTCAGCGGCTGAGGCCCGTCGCCTTTTCCGGTTACGGTTAAGCCAGCGTTAGCCGCAGCGCGGCAGGATCCCGCCGAGATGTGGCGCCGCGCGCCGCGGCGCGTCCAGTGCCGCGCGCCGGGTTCGGATCGGCGAGGCGATGGGATCGGTGGGCGGGCGACCCCGGGTCGGTCGAGGACGTGGCGTGCGGCTGCTGACGACGGCGTCGCTGGCGCTGCTTGCCCTTCTGGCGGCGATCGACCCGGTCCTGGCCGCACGGCTGATCGGCGCGAAGGGCAGCGAGAGCGGCAACGGTGCCGGCGGTTACGGCCGGATCGTGTTCACCTTCGACAAGCCGGTCGCGATCAAGACCAAGCTCGCCGGCGGCGTGCTGCTCGTCGGCTACGGCGAGCGGATCGCGGCCGGGCCCGAGCACCTCGCCGACGACATGCCGGCTTTCGTCGCCAGCGTCCGCCGCGATCCTGACGGGACGGGCCTCCGGCTCGCCCTGCAGCGGCCTTACCAGGTCAACGTCCAGACGGCCGGCGAGCGGGTGTTCGTGGACCTGCTGCCGGAGGGCTGGTCCGGCCTGCCGCCGCCGCTCCCGCCGGAGGTGATCGCCGAACTCGCCCGCCGGGCTCGGGCCGCCGAGGAGGCGCTCAGGGCGCGCATCCCGGAACCCGTGCGCCGGCCGCTGGCGCTCGAACTGGCGCGGCTTCCGACCTTGACGCGGCTGTCGCTGCGCCTGCCCGCCGAGGCCGTCTCAACGGTGACCGCCGAGGGGCCGGCGACGCGGGTGCGGGTGGTTGGGGCCTGGACCATCGACACGGGCGAGACCCGCGGCCGTCCGAGGCCGGGCATCGCCAAGCTGGCCACGGAGATCGACGCGAGTTCGGCGAGCCTGCTCGTCACCCCCGAGGACGGGTTCACGATCGGCACCGAGCGCGAGGACGGCGCCATCATCGTGGACGTGGTCCGGCGCAAACCGCCGGAGCCGGCGACGGCCGCCGTCGACGTGCCGGGGCCAGCCGCTGCGACAGCGTCGCCGCCGATCCCGGTCCCGGTCCCGCCGCGCCAGGCGGCGCCGGCCGCTCCGCCCCGGCCTCCCGAGGCACCGCCGAAGCGCCGTGCCGGCGGCGGCCTGGTCTTCCCGTTCCAAACCCTGCCGCCGGCCGTCCTGTTCGAGCGCGGCGGCGTCGCGACCCTGGCCTTCGAGACCGCCGAGCCGGTGACCCTGCCGCCGGCGAGCCAGGGGCTCGCGCCGATGGGGCCGCCCGCCCGGAGCGGCCCGCTCACGGTGATGCGGTTTCCCGTCCCGCCCGGACGCCTCGTCGATCTCAGCGCCGTCACCACCGCCAGCGGAGTCGCCTGGGAACTCTCGGCGGGCGAGACGCTGAGTCCGAGCGACACGATCGATCCCGTCCGCAAACCCGATCCGTCCGGCCGCATGGCCGTCACCCTGGCGCTGCCGCATCCCGGTTCGGCGACGTGGCTCACCCTCGACAACGAGCGGATCGCGGTGGTCACCTCGGCCGCGCAGCGCCCGGTCGGCAACCCGAAGAGCCGCCGCTTCGTCGATTTCGAGATCCTGCCGAGCCGGCACGGTCTCGCGGTGCTGGCCGGCGCCGACGATCTCGCCGTGCGGCCCGAACTCGAGAGCGTCTCGATCGGCCGTGAGGGCGGTCTCGCCGCCTCCATGGCGGCCCGCAAGCCGGAGGCGGTGCTCGCGGATGCGGGTGCGCTTGCGATCGCGAAGGAGCCCTGGGAGCGTGCCCGGATGGGCAACGTTCGCGAGACCCTGCGCGGCCTCTTCGACGCGGCCGTCGCTGCGACGCCATCCGAGCGCGGTCCGGCCCGCCTCGCTTTGGCGCGTGCGGATCTGGCCAACGGCCTCGACTACGAGGGCCTCACGGTCCTCGAGATCGCGGCCGCCGACGATCCGCTCCTGGCCTCCCAGCGCGAGACGGCCATCCTGCGGGGCATGGCCCTGGTGCGGATCGGCCGGAACGCGGAGGCGCTGAAGGCCCTCAGCGTGCCGCCCCTGGCCGATGATCGCGAGGCCGCCCTGTGGCGGGCGATGGCGGCAGCGGGTGCGGGCGACTGGAAGGCGGCGGAAGCCGGCTTCCTCAAGGTGCTGCCGCTGGCCAGTGGCTATCCCACGGATGTGGCGCAGCTGATCCGGGCGAGCGCGGCGGAATCGGCGATCGAGAACGGCGATGCCGAGACCGCCGCCGCCCGGGCCGAGGCAGAGCGTCATCTGGCGCCCTGGATCCGGGACCGCTTGGCCCTGGTCCGCGCCCGCGTGGCCGAGGCGACCGGCCAGACCGAGGCGGCCCTCGACGCCTATGCCCGCCTGGAGGATTCAGCCGTGCGGCCGGTCTCGGGCGAGGCCGCCCTCAGGGGGGCGCTCCTGGCTCGGGCTTCCGGCAAGCTGGCCCTCGATGCCGCCACCGAGCGGCTGGAGCGGCTCGCCCTGACCTGGCACGGCGGCCCCGTCGAGGACGGCATCACGGCCGGCCTCGCCCGCCTCTACCTCGACGCGGGCCGGTGGCGGGACGCCTTCACGGTGGTGCGCCGGGCCAATGCCTCCGCGCCCAACGCCCCCACCACGGAGGCCCTGACGCGGGAGGCGCAGATGGCCTTCGAGAACCTGTACCTCACCGACAAGGGCGACAAGCTCTCCGGGATCGAGGCCGTGGCGCTCTTCTTCGACTTCCGGGAGCTGAGCCCGATCGGGCGGCGCGGCGACGCGGTGGTGCGCCGGCTGGCCGACCGCCTCGTGGGCCTCGACCTCCTCGATTCCGCCGCCGACCTGCTGAAGTACCAGATCGACAACCGCCTCACCGGCCCGGCGCGGTCCGCCGTGGCGACGCGGCTCGCGACGGTGCGGCTGATGGATGACAAGCCGATGGAGGCGCTCAAGGCCCTCGACGCCACCGAGCTGCCCGAGCTCCCGGGCGAGCTCAGGCGCGCCCGCGGCCTGATCCGCGCCCGTGCCCTGTCGGACCTGACCCGGACCGACCTCGCCCTGGAGACGATCGACGGCGAGAGCGGCCCGGATATCGACCGGCTGCGCGCCGACATCTACTGGGGCGCACGCCGCTGGCGCGAGGCCGGCGAGGCCCATGAGGCGCTGCTCGGCGATTCGTGGCAGTCCGGCCAGCCGCTGGACGATCAGGCGCGCGCCGACGTGATCCGCGCCGCGATCGCCTACGATCTCGCGCACGAGGCCATCGGCCTGGAGCGGCTCAAGGCGAAGTTCTCGGAGGCCATGGCGGCGAGCCCGGACGCCCGCACCTTCGCGCTCCTGACCGGCATGGACCCGACCCGGGCGCCGGGCTTCCGGGACATCGCCGCGCGCGCCACGAAGGCTCAGACCCTGTCGGCGTTCCTGGCCGAGTATCGCAAGCGCTACCCGGACGCCGCCACACCCGCGCGCGGCGGGCCGGACGCACCCGGCGCGAGCGGCGAGGCGTCCCAGGAGGCTCCGCAGGCAGGCGGGGCGGGCGGCCAGCAGAGCAGCGCCGGATCGCCCGGCGCGCCGCCCGGGTGAGCCGGCCCGTCGATCCGGACGCCTTCCTGACGACCGACGACGGTCGCGTCTGCACGCCCGAACGGAAGGCCGAGCGGCGCGAGATCCTGTGCGGCCTGCAGGGCGCCGGCACGTCGAGCGGGATCGCCCGGCAGGGGCCGCAGGCCGGCCGCGTCTAGGCCGATGCCGCGCGGCCCGTCAGGCGACTCCGCGCACCGATCCCCGCCATCGCGCGATCCTGCGGTGCCGCCGCGGAGGCCGTCCGGATTCGCCCGGATCGTCGACGGCCGGTCGCGGCTGCCGTCATCCGCCGTAGCTCTGGACCAGCGAGCCGGCGACCAGGGTCCAGCCGTCGACCAGCACGAAGAAGATCAGCTTGAACGGCAGGGCGACCGTCGCCGGTGGGACCATCATCATGCCGACGGCCATCAGGACCGACGCGACCACGAGGTCGATGATCAGGAACGGGATGAACAGCAGGAAGCCGATCTCGAAGGCACGGCGCAGTTCCGAGATCATGAAGGCCGGGGTCACGATTTCCAGGCCGACATCCTCCGGACCCTTCGGCGCCGGCACCTTGGCGAGGTCGAGGAACAGCTTCAGGTCCTTCTCGCGCACATTGCGCAGCATGAAGGTCTTGAACGGCGCCGAGGCGCGCTCGAACGCCTGCGCCTGCGTGATCCGGCCGGCGACCAGCGGCTCGATGCCGGCGCTGTAGGCCGCGCGGCCCGTGGGGGCCATCACGAAGGCGGTCAGGAACAGCGCGAGGCTGACCAGCACCGCGGTCGGTGGCGCCGTCTGGGTGCCCAGCGCCGACCGCAGGATCGACAGCACCACGACGATGCGGGTGAAGGCCGTGGCCATGACCAGCACCGACGGGGCCACCGCCAGGACGGTGATCAGCGCCACGAGCTGCAGGGCGCGCTCGGTGGTGCCGCCGGCGCCCAGATCGAGGGTGACGCTCTGCGCGAGGGCGGGGCCGGCGGCGAGCAGACCGCCGGCCAGTCCGGCCAGGGCGAGCAGCCGCAGGCGCGGCTTCGGGACAAGGGCCGCCGGGCGAGGCGGCACGGGACGATTCTGGGTCACGGATTGTCGCAGCTGGGTGTGGCCGGACGCACCCCGGCCCGGCGCGCTTCGAGGTTCTGCCAGACGAGGAGCGCCGGCAGGCCGAGCACCACGTCGGGCACCCGGCGGGCGAGCGAGAGGGCGAGGGCGGTGCCGGCATCGATGCCGAACAGACCGCAGACCAGGACGAGCCCGCCCTCCTGCACACCGAGGCCGCTCGGGACCGGAAAGGCGGCGGCCTTGATCGCCTGGCTGAGCGCCTCGATCACCAGGATGTCGGCCAAGCCGACATGATCCACGCCGATGCAGGCGAGGACGACGGCGACCTCTGCCGTGCCGAGCAGCCAAGCCAGCGCGTGCAGGACGAAGGATTGGGCCAGGTGGCCCCGTCGGCCTGGCGCCCAAACCGTGTCCAGAGCCCCCTGGATCCGCCGGGGCGGCTCGGGGCGCGCCTCGGTCTCGCGCACGAAGCGCCGGCCGAGGGCGGTGAGCCGATCCTCGATCACCCGCACAATGCCGATCCGCTGGAGGGCGAAGAATGCCGCGACCACCAGACCGGCCACCGCCAGCGTCCGCAGCGTCCAGCTGGCGAGCGCAGCCGCTTCGGCGCCCTGGACCCGGCTCAGGAGGCCCGCGCCGAGACTGGCGAACAAAGCGAGGGTTCCGACCTGGAAGAGCAGGTCGGCCAGGACCGAGGCCGCCGCCAGGGACCCGGCAACACCCCAGAAGGTGAGGAGGCGTGCCCCGAGGACGTCTCCGCCCACCGAGGCGACGGGCAGCAGAACGTTGATGCCTTCGCGGACGAAGCGCAGGATCAGACAGGCCGGGCCGGCCGGGGGCGGCAGCCCGTCGAGGATGCGCGCCCAGGCGAGGCCGCAGAGGAGGATCACGAGGATCCGCACCAGCGTGACGCCGGCGAAGCCCGCGAAGCCGATCCGCCCGAAGGCCGTGGCCACGGCGGCCAGATCGTTGGTCGCCACGAGCCAGACGGCGAGACCGAGGCCGATCAGGGTACCGATCAAGGGGAGGCGACGCAGCACGGCGTGGGCTGCCCGCCGCTTCCGGGAAACGTTGTTGCCGGTCACGGTGCGGGGGCCTCGCGTCGAGAGGCGGGCAAGAGCGCGCTCCAGGTTGTGCCGGTCAGCGGACCGGCGGCGATTCGTCGGATGGTATCGCCGCTAGAGCGGTATTGGGGCCGAATTCGGGGATTGCACGACGGGGCAGGACGGGATCGAGTACGGCGGCACGCGCTTCGGCCGGGCCGGCGGCGGGATCGAGCAGGAAAACGCGGCCCGCAGCCAGGCTCGCGCCGGTGGCGACCGCCACCGCGCGCTTCGGGCAGGGGCCGAGGCAGCCCGATTCCACGATACAGAGCTTCCTCCGGCGGCCGGCTCCCCCGTCCTGGGCGGCCTGCTTCCCGGCCTTTTTCAGCAGGGCACGGAGGTCTCGGCCGCGCAGACCCTGCCGCTTGGCGCATTTGGAACAGACGACGACGATCTCGGTGAGCTTGGTCTTGGCCGAACGGCCGGTCGGGCGGCCATCCACGCCCGGAACATGGGGTTCTGTCATCATCCAGAGACTGTAGGACGCGATACCCGGTGCGGGCTACGGCGCCTGTCGCCGCGGCGCAGCGACGGGCGGAGCGGCCAAGCCGGGTGCCATAAAAAGGGCCTAAAAGAACGGGATTCCGGTTATCGCGCACGGGCCGCCCCTCGGCCGGCGCCGCGGCAGCGGAACCGGCGCAGACCCAGGAACAAAGAGCGGATGAGCTTCGACGACGTCAAGGACGACACGCGCGAAGGCGAGATCGTGACGTTCGCCGCACCGACGATGACCGAGTTGCGGCGGAGCGCGGAGACGATCCGGCCGGTGCCGGAGAAGCGCACCGCACGAGCGCTCGTCGCCTCGGTCCGTGAGCGCCTGGACTGGACCCGTCTGCCCGGTCTGCGCCCGCGGCAGGAGGACACGTCGAGCTACGGCGCACGGATCATCCGCCGGATCGGCTTCTTCGTGCTTTTGCCCACCCTGGTGGTCGGCCTCTACCTGTTCGCCTTCGCGTCCAACCAGTACGTCGCGGAGGCCCAGTTCGCGGTCCGCGGCAATGTCGAGCCGATGGAGAACATCTCGCTCGGCCAGTACACGAACCTGATCCAGAAGCATAACAGCCAGGACAGCTTCATCGTCCGCGACTACATCAACAGTCAGACCCTGGTCGAGGCTCTCGAGAAGAGCATCGGCATTTCCAAGATGTTTTCGCGGTCCGAGGCGGATTTCTGGGCGCGCTTCGATCCGACCGATCCGATCGAGGATCTCACCAAATACTGGCGCAAGCACGTCGAGGCGCATATCGACTCGATCTCAGGCGTGATCCGCCTGTCCGTGCGCGCCTTCACGCCCGAGGACGCCCTGACCATCGCCCGCGCGGTGGTGTTGCGCTCTGAGGCTCTGATCAACGACATCTCGAAGCGGGCGCAGTCCGACATGGTCGCCCAGGCCGAGGCGGACGCCAAGGTCGCGCAGGACCGTCTGCGCAAGGCGCATCTCGCGCTGCAGGCCTTCCGCAATCAGTGGGGCGTGATCGATCCGATCAAGTCAGCGGAGGGAACGCTGACGGCCCTGACGTCCCTGCGGAAGGACAAGCTGAAGGCCGAGAACGACCTGCAGGTCCTGCGCGGCTCCAATCTGGACGAGCGGTCGCGCTCGATCCAGACGCTGGTGGCCAACATCGCGGCCATCGACCAGCAGATGAAGACGCTCCAGGACGAGATGACGAGCGCCACCGCCGGCGCGGGCGGGCAGAACCTGACCGAGGCGCTGCTCCAGTACGAGGGCCTGCTGGTCGAACGGACCATCGCCGAGAAGCTCGAGGAATCAGCCCACACCCTCCTCGACCGGGCCCGCGTCTCTGCCAGCAAGCAGCACATCTTCCTGGCCACCTTCGTGCCCCCGGTCCTTCCCACCGACAGCCTCTACCCCGAGCGGGGCCATACCCTGCTGGTGGCGTTCTTCTGCTTCCTGGTGATCTGGAGTTCGTCCGCGCTCCTGCTCGCAGGCATCCGCGACCAGAGGATGTAGCCGCGGTCGCGGCTCCCGGATCTGGATCCGGGGCGGCGCGGTCTGTAGAGGGAGGCGGCCCGGCCTTTCGGGCGTCCCAGAATGAGCGAACGCTAACACGCCATGTCGGATTTCTCCGATCTCGTCGCGAAGGCGATCCAGCCGTCGATGACCCGTGAGGAGCGCGAGGCGGTCTACACGGTGGTGCGGCAGGCCGTGCTCCGGTTGCAGGAGCGGGAGGCGCTGCCCGCCGACGATCCGCGGGTGGCCCTCCAGCGCCACCTGGTCGAGGAGACGATCCGCGACGTGGAGGGCGACGTGGCCCGCTACGAGTCGCTGCGCAAGCTCGACGCGGCCTTCGCGGCCCAGACCGAGGCCCACAAGGCGGCGCAGAGCGGGCGGCGCTAGGACCGTTCACCACCGCGTCGAGACACCGCCATCCGCATCGATTCCGGGCCGGATTTCCGCCGAGCGGCAGCGCGCCTGAGCGGGGATCGGTCCCGCGACCCCTGGCGCGTCAGCCGCAGGCGACACTCGTCCGGACGCTCCCGGGCTCGGCCACTTCGAGCCCTGCCGAGACGTATTCGTTGAGCTTGTTGCGCAGGGTCCGGATGGAGATGCCGAGGATCCGGGCGGCGTGAGTCCGGTTGCCGAGGCAATGATCCAGGGTGTCGAGGATCAGGTCGCACTCGACCTGCGCCACGGTCCGCCCCACCAGCCCGCGGGTGGCGGCCTCGGCGACCTGCGCGGCGCGCGCGGCCGGTCCCTCGGCCGCGAAAGTCTCGCCGTCGGGCGAGAGAATCGCCTCCGGGCCGATCGTGTCGCCCGAGGCGAGCAGCACCGCCCGGTGAAGGGTATTCTCCAGCTCGCGGACGTTGCCGCGCCACGGGTTCTTCAGCACCAGGGTCCGGGCTTCCGGAGAGAGCGGGCGGACCGGCATCCCGTTCACCGCGGCGTATTTCCGGGCGAAGTGGGTGGCGAGTTCGATGATGTCGGCCGGACGCTCCCGCAGGGGCGGCAGCCGCAGGGCGACGACGTTGAGCCGGTAGAGCAGATCCTCGCGGAACGTGCCCTTCCGGACTTCCTCGGCGAGGTTGCGGTTCGAGGTGGCGAGCACGCGGATGTCGACCCGCACCGGCGCCGTGCCGCCGACCCTGTCGATCACCCGCTCCTGGAGGGCCCGCAGCAGCTTCGCCTGCAGGCGCACGTCCATCTCGGAGATCTCGTCGAGGAGCAGCGTGCCGCCATTGGCCTCCTCGAACCGGCCGATCCGTCGGGCGACCGCCCCCGTGAACGCCCCCTTCTCGTGGCCGAACAGCTCGGATTCGAGCAGCGCCTCGGGGATCGCCGCGCAGTTCACCGACACGAAGGGCTTGCCCGCCCGGTTGGACTTCTGGTGGACGTGGCGGGCCAGCACCTCCTTGCCGGTGCCGCTCTCGCCGGTGATCAGCACCGAGGCTTCGGAGCGCGCGACCTGCTCGGCGAGCTTGACCACCCGCTCCATGGACGGGTCGCGCCAGACGAAGGCCGCGCGATCCGTGGCGACCGCCTCCAGCACCGCGGCGATCATCTCCGGGTCGGGGGGGAGGGGGATGTACTCCTTGGCGCCGGCCCGGATCGCCGCCACGGCGGCCGACGCGTCCGCCGACACGCCGCAGGCGACCACGGGCGTGCGGATCCGCTCCGCCTCCAGGGCGGTGACGAGCTCGCGGATCGGCAGCCCGACATCGATCATGATCAGGTCGGCGCCCCGGGCGCGCAGGACGTTGAGGCCCTGCGGCACGGCATCGGCCTGCGTCACCGACGCGCCGCGCTGCATGCAAATCTTCGAGGCGGTGATCAGCTCGCCATTGAGCCGCCCGATCATCAGGAGCCGCATGGTTCGTCCCTCTCAAACATCCTGGCGCGGGTTACGCGCCGAACTGGCCTGCGGCCGTCGCCGGCGCCCGGGCCACATTCTCGGTCGCCCGGGTCATTCACCCTTGACGATCTCGGTCATCGTCACACCGAGCCGATCCTCCACGAGGACGACCTCGCCGCGGGCGACCAGCCGGTTGTTGACGAACACGTCGATCGCCTCGCCGACCTTCCGGTCGAGTTCGAGAACCGCCCCGGGCGCCAGCCGCAGCAGGTCGCCGATCGGCATCCGGGCCGAGCCCAGAACCGCCGAGACCATAACGGGCACGTCGAAGAGCTGCTCCAGGTCGGCGGCGGTCTTCGGGGTGGTGGGCGCGTCGCGGATCGAGCCCGCCGCGTAGTCGGTGTCGTGCTCGCCGAGCTGGGGCAGGCTGAAATCGTCGGACATCAGAATCTCCTCACAGGCTCGTCGGCAGGCCGAGGGCGTCCAGCACCGCCGCCTCGATGCGGGCGCGCTCGCGGACGATGCCGCCGTCCGCCCACTCGATGCGGGCGTCGCCCGCCGCCATGTCGGGGTCGCCGAGGACGACGAGGCGGCCCTCGTAGCCGCGCTCGCGGGCGAGGCGCTTCACCAGGGTCTCGACCTCCTCGACGAGGCTGTCGTGCACCCGCACCACCAAGTGCGGCACGCCGCGCAGATGCTGGAGCGCCGTCCGGGCTGCCTCGCCGATGCCGGCGAGCGGGGCGGCATCGAGGGCGTCGCCCGCCACCTTGCGGGCGATCAGCATGGCCACCTCGACCGCTTGCGCCTCGCGCTCGGTGTCGCGGGCGTCGGCCTGGGCGATCAGGCCCGCGGCGGCGAGCGCCAAGCGGGTCATGGCGTCGGCGAGCCGCCCCTGGACCTGCGCCTCGGCCTGGGCGCGTCCCTCCTGCAGGCCGCGGGCATGCGCCTCGGCCTCGGCGCGGAGCGCGGCCTCGGCGGCGCGCTGGGCCTCGGCGCTCGGGCGGGCGCTGCGGAAATCGGTCTCGAACAGGAACGGCTTGGCGCTCCGGGCGGATTGGGCGCTCAATAGACCAGCTCCTCCTCGGCGCTATTCTTGGCGATCATGATCTCGCCCTTCTCGGCGAGGTCCTTGGCGATCTCGGTCATCTTCGCCTGGGCCTCGTCGACCTCCTTGAGCCGGACCGGCCCGAGGGCGGCCATCTCGTCGGTGAGGTTCTTGGCAGCCCGGGTCGACATCTGCTGCATGAAGAAGGCCCGGGTCCTCTCGTTGCCGCCCTTCAGGGCGCGGCACAGGGTGTCGTTGTCGACCGAGCGCATCAGCGTCTGGACGCTGCCGGGATCGAGCTTCAGCAGGTCCTCGAAGGTGAACATCAGCTCGCGGATGCGCTTGGCCGAGCCGCGGTTGGCCTGGTCCAGGGCGGCGAGGAAGCGGCCTTCCGTCTGCCGGTCGAAGGCGTTGAACACGTCGGCCATCATCTCGTGGGCGTCGCGGCGCTGGGTCTGGGCGATGGTGGAGACGAACTCGACCCGCAGGGTCTCCTCGATGTGGCGCAGCGCCTCCTTCTGCACCGTCTCCATGCGCAGCATCCGGTTGAGGCAGTCGATGGCGAAATCCTCGGGCAGGATGGTGAGCACCTTGGCGGCGTAGTCGGCCCGCACCCGCGACAGCACCACCGCCACGGTCTGCGGGTACTCGTTGCGCAGGAACGAGGCGAGGATCTCCGGGTCGACCTGGGCGATCGAGGCCCAGACGCGCTTGCCCGACGCGCCCTTGATCTCCGCCATGATCAGCGAGACCTGATCGCTCGGGAAGATCTTGAGGAGCAGCGCCTCGGTCCGCTCGAAATTCGACGAGATGCCGCCGCTGTTGCCGAGCTTCGTCACGAACTCGATGATCAGCTTCTCGACGGTCGTCGCCTCCAGCGTGCCGAGCTGGACCATCGCGGCGCTGACCTTCTTGATCTCCTCCTCTTCGAGCGCCTGCCAGATCGGCGCGCCTTCCTCCTCACCGAGCATCAGCAGGAGCGCGGCGGCGCGCTGCGGACCGGGCATCGCCGCGAACGAATCGCCGCCCGCCGTCGCCAGCGTGTTCGCCAAACCCTGTCCCGCACCTGCCGCCATCGTGTTGCCCTCGACGCCCTACGCTTCACTCTTCCTGGATCCAGGTGCGCAGCACCTCGACGGTCTCGGACGGGCTCGCCCGGACCATGTCGACCACGCGCTGGACCGTCTCGGCCTGGACCTGGCCGTTGATCTTGGCGAACTCCATCAGCCGTGCGGTCGGATTGTCGCGGTCGATGACCGTCACGGTCCCGCTCGGACCCGCAACCACGGCGTCGCCGGGAAAGCCCATGCCGGCCGCGGCCAGAGCCGGCGCCTCCGGCACCGGCGCGAGCACCTGGCGCACCAGGGGGCGGACCACCGTGAGGAGGACGATGAGGGTGAGCAGCGCCAGGACGGCGAGTTCGGCCATCCGCAGCACGTCCTCCTTGGTGGGGGCGAGCAACGACTGGATGAGCGTGGGCTCGGTGAATTGCGGCACGCTCGGCGCCTCCGCGAAGCGCAGGTTCACCACCTCGATCTGGTCGCCGCGGGCCTTGTCGAAGCCGACCGCGCCGCGGACCAGGGCGGTGATCCGCTCGATCTCGGCGGGCGTGCGCGGGCTGTAGGTCTGCTTTCCGTCAGGCGCGGTGGCGTACACCCCGTCGAGGACGACGGCGACCGACAGGCGCTTGATCCGTCCGCCCTCGGCGATCTCGGTCTTCGTCACGCGGGAGATCTCGTAGTTCGTGGTCTCCTCGTTCTTGTTCGTCGCGTCCTTCGGCGTGGGCGCCTTGTCGCCGCCATTGGCGCCGGGCAGCTCGTTGCCGACGCTGACCTGCCCCTCGGCATTGCCGGTGACCGCCGATTCGGTGCGGGTCTGGGCGGAGCGCACGACGCGGCTCTCGGGATCGAAGGTCTCGGAGCGGCTTTCGATCCGGTTGAGGTCGAGTTCGGCGTTGACCTGGACGCGGGCCCGGCCGGTGCCGACGATCCCGGCGACCACGTCCTCGATCTGGCCGCGCAGGCGCCGTTCGAGGGCGGCCTGCCGGTCCTCGAAGCCGCTGGCGACGTCGGTCCCCGCGTCCCGGGCGCCGTCCGCCAGCAGCCGGCCGCGCTCGTCGACGATCGAGACCCGGTCGGGCTTGAGGCCTTCGACCGCGGAGGCCACGAGATGGCGGATCGCCCGAACCTGCCCGGCGTCGAGGTCGCCCATCAGCTTCAGCACGATGGCGGCGCTCGGGCTCTCCCGGTCGCGCTCGAACAGGCGGCGCTCCGGCAGGACGAGGTGGACCCGGGCCGCCTGGACCCGGCCGATCGCCCGGATCGAGCGGGCCAGCTCGCCCTCCAGGGCGCGCAGGTGATTCACGTTCTGCACGAAGTTGGTGGACGAGAACGCATCGCCCTTGTCGAAGATCTCGTAGCCGACCCCGGCCTGGGTCGGCAGCCCCTTGCCGGCCAGATCCATGCGCAGCTTGGCGAGGTCGGGGCGGGGAGCCAGGATCGTCTGCCCGGCATCGCCCCGGGTCTCGTAGCGGATTCCGCGGCTGTCCAGCTCGCGGACCACGGAGGCCGAATCCTGCATCGACAGGTCGGAGAACAGCACGCCCATATCGGGGCGCGAGACCCGCAGGATGATGAACGCGAAGAAGCCGATGAGGGTCAGCGTCACCGCCGCCATGGCGGCGATTCGGGCCGGTCCGAACTTCGTGACGAGATCGAGGACCGGCTTCACGGGAGGATTCGCTGCACTCTAACGCTGGCGGACCCCGGCGGCCCGCTCGGCAGAAATTGCCCAGGTCGTGGTTAGCGAGGCGTTAATGCCGCGCAACCGAGGCCCAAAGGCGGGCGCCGGAACAGCACGAAGCCGCGCCCGGAATCCGGACGCGGCTTCGTGGGTTCTCGGATTCGGGCGATCCACCCCACCGGCGCCGTCGACGTGGTCGCTGCGGGAGTGAGGCCATCGCGTCAGTCCAGGATTGCGAAGCGGAGCCCGTCATCCAGAGCCGCCGACGCGCCGGGTTTCGGCACCCTCGGTCGTGTTGGGGTTCCGGGGGCGTCTGCAGCATCCCGGAACGATGGCGCCCGACAGAGGCGTCGGATAATCAGTGGCGGTAATGCTGGATCCGCGTCGTCCGCAGGCCGGCGAGACCGTGCTGGTCGATGGAGAACTGCCAGCTGAGGAATTCCTCGGTGGTCAGCGTGTAGCGCTTGCACGCCTCCTCCAGGCTGAGAAGGCCGCCGCGCACCGCGGCCACGACCTCGGCCTTGCGCCGGATCACCCAGCGACGGGTGCTCGGGGGCGGAAGATCCGCGATCGTCAGGGGGCTGCCGTCGGGCCCGATCACGTACTTCACTCTCGGGCGGCTCGGTTCGGTCATGATACGCTCTACACTCGACTGACCTGTCGAGCATTGAAGGTACTTGCGCCCGCTTAAGAGATGTTGAAGCGAGTCACTCGGATGTGATTCGTTAAGTGCCACTTGTGGACAACCCGATGGTCTGCACGCTGGACAGCGGCACTTTCTGGGAGCCGATGATCAGCACCGGTGTCGTCCCGCTGAGATCGACCTCGTCGACGGTGCCGGTGAGGCTCGTGTCGACCGCCACGGTGGCGCCGGTGGCGTCGGTGGCCGAGACCTTGATCGAATAGTTCCCATCCGGCGCGGTCAGGCCCGCGGAGGTCTTGCCGTTCCACGTGTAGGCCTGGCTTCCGGCGGTCAGCGTCGTGCTCTGCGTGGCCACGACGTTGTTCTGGGAATCGAGGATCGAGATCACCGCCTTGGAGGCGGCCCGGGCGGGCGTCAGTGTCCAGGAGGCCGAGCCCTTGGACAGCTGCGACGCGCTTCCATCCGCCGTCACGGTCTTGCCGATGTAGCTCGTGGCCGAGGCCGAACTCGCCGATTGCGACGCGCTCAGGATGCTGTCGAGGCGGTCGTTCGATTTGAGCTGCTGCTCGACGCCGGCGAACTGGACCAGCTGCTGGGTGAACTGATTGGTGTCCATCGGATCGAGGGGGTTCTGATTCTTGAGCTGCGTGGTCAGCAGAGTCAGGAACTGCGTGAAGTTGCTGGCGATCTCGGTGGAGTTGCCGCTGCTGCTGCTCGACGACGCGCTCTTCGTCGCCGTCGTGCTGGTGAGGCTGGATATGCCGCTCGTCATGCTGATCTCTCCGGTGCTGCGCCCTGGCGCGGGCCTGGATGCGCGCTGTGTCTGTGTCGGTTCGCGATGCGGGCGCTTGCGCGCGCCGCCTAGATTCTCATGTCGACGCCGCCGTAGCCGCGCAGAAGGCGGATCGGGGCGATGTCCTGGGAGGCCTCGGCCTGATCCTGGGACCAGTTCGCCCCGTTGCTGCGGGGGGAATCCCCCTGCTGGCCGCCGCTGCCGCCCTGGGCGCTTCCGTCGCCCCGCAGCGACAGGTTGATTCCGCCGCCCGAGGGGTCGAATCCGGCCTGGGACAGCGCCTGTTGCAGCTGGCCGGCGTCGCGCTGGAGCAGGGCCAGGGTCTCGGGCCGGTCGACCACGAGGTGGGTCATGACCCGGCCATGCGCCTTGTCGATCTCCAGCTTGACGTCGATGCGCCCGAGTTCGGCCGGATCGAGCCGGATCTGGAACTCGTTCGATCCGCGCAGGGAGCGCAGGCCGATGGTCATCGGCACCTGGCCGATGGGGATGGGCGGATCGGTTTGGACCGGCGCGGCGGTCTGGTTCGGCGCAGCGGTGCCCTCTGCGGCCTTCGTCGTGCCGACGGCCGGGCTCGACGGGACCGGCGGCGTCTGGCCGCCCTGCGGGGCCGGGGGCGTGCCTGAGAGCGGACCTGCGCCCTGTCCCATATCGGCCAGGGCAGTCAGGAAATCCTGGCCGTCCTTGTCCGATGTCGCGACCGCGGAGCCGCCGGCCGCCGGGCCCTCCACCGGGACGGTGCTCTTCCCCACCGAGCCCGGCTCGTTGCCGGCGCCTGCCGCCTTCGCCCCGGAGGGGGTGCCGGCGATGCCCGATACGGCATCACCCGCGGGGCTGCCGACCGGCCCGCCGCTGCCGGGAGCGCTCACGGCCGCGCCCGTTCCGAGGAGCGCTGTCCCGCCGTCCTGCGCGGTCGCCGCGCCGGTGCCCGCGGGCGCCTCGGTCTTGACCGTTCCGGTCGCCGCGCCGCCCTCGGTCAGCGCGGCGATGAGGGCCAGCAGCGAGGCGGCAGGGTCCGAACCGGCGGGCGGGGCGGCGGGCTCGGCCGTCTGCGGCGCCGCAGTCTCAGCCTGCACCGTCGTCTCGGCCTGCGCCGCCTCGGGAGCCGCCGTGTCGCCTGTGGCGGAGGCGCGATCCGATGAGGTCGTGGCAGCCTCGGAGCCCTGTCGTGCGGCGGGTTTCGCCTGGCCCGTCTGTGCGTCGCGCGCCGCGGCCGGCATCCGCGCTTCCGGGCGTGCGTCTGCGGCGGCACGCGGTGCGTCGGCCTTGCCGGTACGCCCCGCCGGAGCCGCCGCCTCCGCCTGTCGGGCGCGGTCGGCCGTCCGGTCCGCGGCGCGGGCCTCGGCCTGCCGTGCCGAATCCTGCGCACGGTCGCCGGCCGCCCGGGCGGCCTGGGCCTGATCGCGCTGATCGGCCTGTCGGGTGCGGGCCGACGCGGCGAGGTCGCGCAGGTCGGCCGTGCGGGCGCGCGTCTCCGCCGCGTCGTCGCGGGCCTGGGCGGCGGTCAGGGCGGCGCCGAAGCGATCCTGCGTCGAATCCCCGGCCCGGGCGGCCACGCCCGCCGCCTCCCAGCCCGACCGCGGGGCAGACGCACTCCGCGCGGACGGAATCCAGGTGGTGACATCCAAACGATCCGCCGCACCGCTCGCCATACCGGACTCCTCTGGGCCGCCCGCAGCAAGCCGCGCGCCACCGGGGTGGCCCGCTAAGAGACTGAAAAATATAGTGCTCTTCCGCGGCGCGCGGCGCGGCCCTGATCGAACCTGCCGCCCGATCGGCAGGATCTGCCGGGTGTCGGCGCTGGCCGCCCTGGAAAGCCGGGCGAAGTCCCGCTATAGACGGCCCGTGCAGCCAGGAAGCTTCCGGGCCGGCGGCTGCGGACCCTCGCGATGAACGCCCTCGATCTTCCCAAAGCCCCCCACGAGACGCGCGTCGTCGTCGCCATGTCGGGCGGCGTCGATTCCTCCGTGGTCGCTGGCCTGCTGAAGCGGCAGGGCTTCGACGTGGTCGGCGTGACGCTCCAACTCTACGACCACGGCGCGGCGAGCCACCGCAAGGGCGCCTGCTGCGCCGGCCAGGACATCAACGATGCACGGGCTGCGGCGGAGCATCTCGGCATCCCGCATTACGTCCTTGACTACGAGGACCGCTTCCGCGACGCGGTCATCGAAAAGTTCGCCGAGAGCTACCTCGCGGGCGAGACGCCGATCCCCTGCGTCGAGTGCAACCGCACGGTGAAGTTCCGCGATCTGCTGGGCCTCGCCCGGGACCTGAACGCCGACGCGCTGGCCACCGGCCATTACGTGGCGAGCCGGGCGCTGCCGGGCGGCGGCCGGGCGCTCCACCGCGCCCTCGATCCGGCCCGGGACCAGAGCTACTTCCTCTACGCCACCACGGCGGAGCAGCTGGCATTCCTGCGCTTTCCCCTGGGCGAGATGGAGAAGACCGAGACCCGCGCGCTCGCGAAGGATCTCGGCTTGTCGCTCGCCGAGAAGCCGGACAGCCAGGACATCTGCTTCGTGCCGCAGGGCCGCTACAGCGACGTGATCGCCCGCCTGCGCCCCGATGCGGCGCGGCCCGGCGAGATCGTCGACCTCGCCGGCCACGTCCTCGGCCGGCACGACGGCATCGTCCACTACACGGTGGGGCAGCGGAAGGGCCTCGGCCTGTCCGGGCCGGAACCGCTCTACGTGGTGCGCCTGGAGCCGGATGCGGCCCGGGTGGTGGTCGGACCGCGCACAGCCCTGGCCACGACCCGGATCCGCCTCTCGGACCTGAACTGGCTCGGCGAGGGCCCGGCCGAGGCCGTGCGCGACCTGCCGGTGGCGGTGCGCGTGCGCTCGACCCGGCCGCCGCGCCCGGCGACACTCACGGTCGGGCCGGACGGCACGGCCGAGATCGTTCTCACCGAGCCCGAGGACGGCGTGTCGCCGGGCCAGGCCTGCGCGATCTACACGGATGACGGGCCCCGGGCCCGGGTCCTGGGCGGCGGCACCATCCGGCGTGTCGACGCGTTGTCGGCCCGGCCCCGCGAGGCCGCCTGATCTCAACCTCTGGAACCTTCGAACGATGCTGAGCGAGCCGCAGATGGCCGGGCCGAGCACGGCCCTGATGCGCAAGGCCTATGCCCGCTGGGCCCCCGTCTATGACGTGGTCTACGACAAGCTCACCGAGCCCGCGGCCCGCGCCGCCGTCGAGGCGGCGGCCGAGCACGGGCCGCGGATCCTGGAGGCCGGCGTCGGAACCGGGCTGGCGCTGGGCTACTATCCGACATCGAGCTTCGTCTGCGGCGTCGACCTCTCCGAGGACATGCTCAAGCGCGCCCGTGCCAAGGTCCGGCGCCGGAACCTGTCCCACGTGAAGGGGCTGCAGGTGATGGATGTCTGCCACCTGGGCTACGCCGATGCGAGCTTCGACGCCGTGGTGGCACAGTTCCTCATCACCCTGGTGCCGGATCCCGAGGCCGCGATGTCCGAGTTCCTGCGGGTGGTGCGGCCGGGCGGCGGCATCGTGCTCGCCAACCATTTCGGCCAGAGCGACGGCCCGGTCGCCCGGGTCGAGGAGATCGTGGCCCCGCTCTGCACCAAGATCGGCTGGTCGTCGGACTTCAAGGCGACGCGGATCGAGGCCTGGGCCCGGCGCAACGGCGTCGAGGTCCTGGGATTGAAGCCGACCTTCCCGGGCGGGTTCTTCAAGATCCTGCGGATGCGCAAGCCCGGGTGATCGAGACCGGGAACGCGCCCGTCGGCGAAGAGCGGCGTGACGGACGCTGGAAGCGGCTGCGGCGCTGGCTCCCGCTGGTGCTGCTCCTGACGATGTCGGCGATCGTCGTGGTCTCCGGCGCCGCCCAGCTCCTGAGCCTCGACCGACTCCTCGCCTCGCGGATCTGGCTGCGCGGCTTCGTCGAGGCCGGCTATCTCCGCGCCTTAGTCGCGGCCTACTGCCTCTATGTCGGGGCCGTGGTCGTGTCGGTGCCGGCCACGCTGATCCTGACGATGGTCTGCGGCTTCCTGTTCGGCATCGTGCCGGGCGCGCTCACCGCGGTCTGCGCGGCCACCACGGGCGCCGCCCTCGTGTTCGCCATCGGCCGGGGGCCGGGGGCCGACTTGCTCCGGCGGATCGGCGGCACGCGCCTCGCCGGGCTGGCCGAAGGCTTCCGGCGCGATGCCTTCGGCTATATCGCGGTCCTGCGCCTCCTCCCCCTGTTCCCGTTCTGGGTGACCAACCTCGCCCCCGCCGCCTTCGGGGTGAAAATGCGGGTCTTCGTCCTCGCGACCTTCCTGGGGCTGCTGCCGGGCGCCGTCGTGTACGCCACCACGGGAGCGGGCATCGAGGACGTCGTCGCCGCCCACGAAGCCGCCAAGGCGGCCTGCCTGGCGGCGGGGGCGGGCGGCTGCGACGACGCCCTGACCCTGCGGGCCCTCGTCACGCCCAAGATGGTGGCGGGCCTCGCGATGCTGGCCGTCTTCGCCCTGGTCAGCGTGCTGCTGAGCCGGCGCGCCAGACGCGGCTGAGAGCGACGCCCGGGATACGCAATCCTCCGCCGGCTGTGTTTTTCCGTGTCTGAGGGCACATGCAACCGCCTGCGGGTGGATATCGTATAGTGCTCACTGCCGAGAGCCTGTATTGCCGCCTGCGAATCTGTGGCTTGCGAACATGTATCCCGCGAAGGCCGGACCCGGCTCGAGCTTTCTCAATCCGCCCTCCGCCGATCCGAATCCGCGATGCCCGCGCGGAGCGTGACCGGCGTGTCCGTCGAGTCCGATGAGGCCGCGGCACCGGCGATGCCGGCGTCCGCCCCGAGCCGCGATCTGCCGGAGCGGCGCACGGCCCGCCTCGGCCTGTCGGGGCGGCTGTTCCTCGTCACCGTCGCGTTCGTGGTGGTGGCCGAGGTGCTGACCTATGTGCCGGCGGTGGCCAATTACCGGGTCGAGTGGATGTCGGACCGCCTGGCGGCCGCGCAGGTCGCCGCCCTGGTCCTCGACGGCCGGACCGGGGAGCCGGTCTCCGAGGCGCTGGAGAGCCGGCTCCTGGCCGGGGTGAATGCCCGGGCGATCGCGGTTCGCGGCGGTGGCGCCCAGCGCCTGCTCGCCATCGAGCCCATGCCCGAGCAGGTCGCCGACATCGTCGATCTGCGCGACGTCACAGCGCTGTCGGCGATCCGGGGGGCGTGGCGCACCCTGGTGGCGCCGGTCCGCGAGCCGATCCGCGTGATCGGGGAGGGGGGGATCGGCTTCGACCGGGTCGAGATCCTCCTCGACGAGGCGCCGCTGCGCACCGCCATGATCGACTATGCCCTGCGCCTGCTGGTCTCCTCGCTGATCATCGCGGCCGCCGCGGCGGGCCTCGTCTTCGTGGTGCTGCAGGTGCTCATCGTGCGGCCGGTCCGGCGGCTCGCCACGAGCATCACGGTCTTCGCGGACGATCCGGAGGATGCGGGGCGGATCATCGCCCCGTCCCGCCGCAGCGACGAGATCGGCCAGGCCGAGCGGGCGCTCGGGCGGATGCAGCGCAGCCTCGCCGACCAGCTCCGCCAGAAGCGGCGGCTCGCCGAACTCGGGCTCGCCGTCAGCAAGATCAGCCACGAGCTGCGCAACCTGCTGACCGGCGCGCAGCTTCTCGGCGATCGCCTGGAGGGTACCGAGGATCCGACCGTTCAGCGTGTGGCCCCGCGCCTCGTGGGGACGCTGGCCCGGGCGATCCGCTTCTGCGAGGCGACGCTCGCCTACGGGCGCGTCTCCGAGCGGACGCCGCTCCTGGCCAGCACGCCGCTGGCGCCCATCTTCGCGGAGCTTCCGGATCTCGCCGCGCTGGCGGCGCATCCGGTCTCCGTGCAGGTCGCGGCGGCCGACCTGAGCGTGCAGGCCGATCCGGAGCAACTGGCGCGGGCGCTGGCCAACCTCGTCCGCAACGCCGTGCAGGCGCTCGACGGGGCCGCCGTGCCGGAGGCTGCGGTCCGCGTCGTGGCCTCCCGCGGGGCGCCGGGCCGGATCACGATCCTGGTCGCCGACAACGGCCCCGGACTGCCGGCGCGCGCCCGGGAGAACCTGTTCGCGCCGTTTCAGGGCTCTATGCGCTCCGGCGGCACGGGGCTCGGCCTGCCGATCGCCGCCGAGCTGATCGGGATCAACGGCGGCACGCTCACCCTCGATGCCTGCGAGGCCGAGGGGCTGAGCGGCGCGCGCTTCCGGATCGTCCTGCCGGAGGGCTGACGCGATCGGCCGTGGGCGGCGGCCGTCACCACCCCATCAGCGCGCGCGGCAAGGTCCCAGCGGCAAGGTCCAAGCGGCAAGGCGCGAACGGAAAGGCGCCCGCGGGCCTATTCCGCCGCGGCCCGGACCGGTTCGCCGACCCGGATGCCGAGGTCGGCCAGCAGGGCCGCGTCGTCGTCCTGCCCGTTATTGGCGGTGGTCAGCAGCCGCTCGCCGTAGAAGATCGAGTTCGCGCCCGCCAGGAAGCACAGCACCTGCGCCTCACGGGTGAGGCTCTTGCGGCCGGCGCTGAGACGGACCCGGGATCGCGGCATCACGATCCGCGCCGTGGCGCACATGCGCACGAGATCGAACGGATCGACCGCCGGCTGGTCCTCCAGCGGAGTACCGGGCACCGCCACCAGGGCGTTGATCGGCACGCTCTCGGGATGGGGGGCGTGGTTGGACAGCACCTGAAGCATCGCGGCGCGGTCGGTGACGCCCTCGCCCATCCCGACGATGCCGCCGCAGCACACGCCGATCCCGGCCTCGCGGACATTCGCGAGGGTCTGCAGGCGTTCGTCGTAGGTCCGGGTGGAGATGATGTCCTCGTAGAAATCCGGGCCGGTGTCGAGGTTGTGGTTGTAGGAGGTCAGCCCGGCCTCGGCGAGCCGTCCGGCCTGGGAGGGCGTGAGCATGCCGAGCGTCACGCAGGCTTCCATGCCGAGGCCGCGCACGCCACGCACCATGGCGAGAACCGCGTCGAACTCGGGCCCGTCCTTGGGCTGGCGCCACGCGGCGCCCATGCAGAAGCGCTGGGCCCCCGCGGCCTTGGCGGCGGCGGCCTCGGCCAGCACGGTCTCCACCGGCATCAGCCGCTCGCGGGCGACGCCTGCGCCCTTGTGGTGGGCCGATTGCGGGCAATAGGCGCAATCCTCCGGGCAGCCGCCGGTCTTGATGGACAGGAGCGACGCCCGCTGGATGTCGGCCGGGTCATTGTGCCGGCGGTGGACCTGCGCCGCCCGGAACACGAGGTCCATCAGCGGCAGGTCGTGGATCGCGCGGATCTCCGCCACGCTCCAGTCGTGGCGGATGTCGCCGAGGTCGGGCTGCGGGGAACCGGGAAGGGAAGTCGCGCTCATCCGGTGTTTGAGCCGGATCGGCGGCCAGAAATCAAGCGGGCCGGGCGCCCGAACTCCCCGCGGACGGATCGGTCTGGACTTCGAGGCCGTGCCAACCGAGGCCGCGCGACGTCTCGCGGCCCGGTATCCGGGGGAGGGCCGTGCCCGTGCCGGTCCCGCTCGACGCCGCTCGTGAGACCGTCCGGCTGGCAGGACGCCCGCCCGGTCAGCGATCCAGTCTGATCGGAGGCCCCAAGGATCCGGCCGCCGGCCCCGACCAGGCGCGCGAGGCGATTGGGCTGCGCCGCGATCCACCGGATCCGGTCGGGCTCGTCCCGCACCGCCTGCTTGACGGTGTCGGCCCGGATCTCGATCGCCTTGCGCGTCGGCGGCTCGGGCTTCGACCCTGCGCGCGGGCCTGCGGACGATCCGATGTCGCAGTCTTGTCCGGCCGAAGCGCGGGACGATCACCGATACCGGTGTCTGTTCCTGGAACCGGCACCACCGCCCGGATGCGGGCGGCGGCGCGGCCAGTCAGTCCGTCGGCTCGCCGGCGGAGACCTTGGCGGTCCAGTCGTCGAAGGCGATGACCTGCTGACGCTGCTCGCCGAGCCGGTCGATCCGCAGGACCATCTCGTCCCCGGCCTTGAGGTAGCGCGGCGGCTTCATGCCGAGCCCGACGCCCGGCGGGGTGCCGGTGGTGATCACGTCGCCCGGCTCCAGCAGCATGAAGTGCGACGTGTAGGCGACGAGCTGGGGAACGTCGAAGATCATCGTGGCGGTGGAGCCGGTCTGACGGCGCTCGCCGTTCACGTCGAGGCTCATGGCGAGGTTCTTCAGGTCGGGAATCTCGTCCAGCGTCACCAGCCAGGGGCCCAGCGGCCCGAAGGTCGGTGCGCTCTTGCCCTTGGTCCAGGTCGGACCGCGGTTCATCTGCCATTCGCGCTCGGAGACGTCGTTGCAGATGCAGGCCCCCGCCACGTAGCTCAGCGCCTCGTTGGCGTGGACGTAGCTGGCGCGCCGCCCGATCACCACGGCGAGTTCGACCTCCCAGTCGGTGCTGTGCGACCCCTTGGGGATGATCACCGTGTCGTTCGGCCCGCACAGGCTGGACGGCGCCTTGTTGAAGATGATCGGCTCGGCCGGGATCGGCGAGCCGGTCTCGGCGGCGTGGTCGGCGAAGTTCAGGCCGATGGCCACGACGTTGCGGGTGCCGCCCACGCAGGGGCCGAGGCGCACGTCCGGCGGCAGCTTCGGCAGGGTCTCGGGATCGAGGGCGCGCAGGCGCGCCAGCGAATCGGGCGACAGCGCCGGCCCGGCGATGTCCCGCACGATGCCCGAGAGGTCGCGCAGGCCGCCTTTCGCATCCACGAGGCCGGGCTTCTCGTCGCCGCTCGGGCCGTGCCGGAAGAGCTTCATGGCCGCACTCCTCATCCTTCCCTGTGCCGGTCTGCGCCGGACGCCGGGACCATGGCCGGGCCTCGACCCGGGTGCAAGGCCGGCGGTCCGCACGCAGCGCCCCGCCGGGTGTCGCAGCCAAGCAACAGGCCTGCAAAAAAGTTCATGGTCTGATGATAATGGGTCTATTGTTCAGGGCGCGGCGCAAGAGGAAAAGTTGGGTGCGTAATTATCGAAAACAGGTCTTCGCCAGGCATCGGCCCCGATGGGACAATGCATCCCGATGTCTCTACGGATCTTCTTTTCGCCTCCTGAGGCCGTCCTGGTCATTGCGGTTCAGTCCCCGCAACCGGCACCATGCCCGAAAGGGTGCCACCTGATGAAGCTCTAACAATCTTCGGCGCCCGCCAGAACGACAACGCTTGGGGGACGAGATGGGCAGGACGGTGCGCGCTGCAATGCTGGCGGCGACGGCAATGATCCTCGGTGCCGGGCAGGTTCAGGCTGGGGCGTTCGGTCTGCGGGAGCAGAGCACGCAGGCGCAGGGGCTGGCGTTTGCGGGCGCGGCCTCGGGATCGGGCGGCGTGTCGTCGATGTTCTGGAACCCCGCGACCATCACGATGAACCCGGGCTTCGTCGCGGAGCAGAACTTCACCTATATCGGCCTGTCCTCGGAGATCCGCCCGGCGCCGGGCACCAATCCGGGCTTCGCGCGGCTGGGCGGCTCGGGCGAGCTCGGTCAGGGCGCCCTCGTGCCGGCGGGCGCGACCTCGTACCAGCTGAACGACCGCCTGTGGCTCGGCCTCTCGACCGGCGCGCCCTTCGGGCTCGTGACCAAGCC
>NZ_FPBW01000070.1:0-8287 GCF_900116795.1 Methylobacterium sp. UNCCL125
TTCGTCGGCGGGGTGCCGGTCCGGGTTCGGGACCGCCAGGATGGGGCGCGATCCGGATCCCGGCCTTGACCTGCCTCAAGGCCGGCTCAGGCCAGCACCGCCCATCGCACCAGCTCCTGCAGGGGACCGGAAGGCGTGTCGTTTCGTTGTCCTCCGGTTTTGTTCGCGGGCATTCCCCGGTTCTGGTGTGGGTTATAGAATTGCCAAATTTGTCCGCCTACGCTCTCGACCGCATGAATTGAATATCGTCTGAGCGTGAAGACTGCCATGAACAGCACGACACAGCAGGATCAACTCGAGATCGTGAGCGCGCTGGCGGCGTCGCTGGCCGATCGGATGCTGATGGAGCGCCTGACCCAGGGAACGCTGCCGCTGGCGAATGCCAGCCGCCTCTGGACCGCGTCGCTGCTGCTGGAGGAGCACGAGCGCCCCATTCCCCGCATCGTGGCGGACGTCCTGGAACAGGTGCGGCATGTCGAGCCCGCGGAGGCGCCGGAGGGGATGGACCTGGAGTCCGGGCTGGAGTCCGGGCTGGAGTCCGGACCGGAGCCCCGACCGGAGCCCTTGCCGGACGTGACGGCCGAGCGGCATGCCGGCGCGGCCGCGCCGCGCCGGCGCCGGCTCACCCGCCTGCTCCGCCCGTTCCGGCAGGGAACCGAGGCCTGACGCTCCCGGCGTCGGCGGGTCCTGCGGGCGCGACTTGATGTCGGCCCGCCGTCGTTTCGGATCCGGAGTTTCCCGACGGCGCCCGGGACGCTAAGACCCTCTCCAGTGCGGTGGCGGATCCCGTCCCGCGAACGGGCTTCGGGATACGAGTGATGAGCACCCCTGAACGGCGCGTCCGGACCCTGTTCGACGAGGCGGCCATCGCCAGGCGCAACGATGAACTCGCCCAGGAGATTTTGGCTGCCGGGCCCGAGGACCTCCTCGTCGTGGCCGTGCTCAAGGGAAGCTTCATGTTCGCGGCCGACCTGCTCCGGTCGCTCCACCGGGTCGGCCTCGCGCCGCAGGTCGAGTTCGTGCACCTGTCGAGCTACCGTACGGGGACCGTGTCCAGCGGTCAGGTCGAGATCCTGCGCGACGTGCAGAGCGAGGTGCGCGGGCGGGATGTGCTGCTCGTGGACGATATCCTGGAATCGGGCCGCACCGTCGTCTTCGCCAAGGACCTGCTGATGGCCCGCGGCGCCCGGCGCGTCCTCACCGCGGTGCTGCTGGAGAAGCCCGGCAAGCGCGCCGTGACGATCGACGCGGATTTCGTCGGCTTCGTCTGCCCCGATGTCTTCGTCGTCGGCTACGGCATGGATGCCGCGCACGCCTTTCGGCAGTTGCCCTTCGTGGGCGTGGTCGATTACGGGGATGGCGGCCCGGATCTGTTCGATGCCTGACCGAGACGCCGCGGCGCGGCATTTTCGCCGCGCTGCACGGCAGGATTGACGATTCGACGTGCGACGTCTTGACAGGCGGCAAATTCGCCTGTGTCTGTCGACGTTTGGGCGTCCGCATCATCGCGACGGGGCGCTCGCGGGCTTCGGGGACGATCACGGGACCACATGGCGCGCATCCTCCTGGTGGATGACGAAGAGACCGTCCGGGGCTTCCTCAAGCGGGGGCTGGAGATCGACGGCCATGCGGTCGTCACGGCCAGCGATGGCAGTGACGGGCTCGATCGCCTTAACGAGGCCGACGGCGGCTTCGATCTGATGCTCACCGATATCCGCATGCCGCTCATGGACGGCATCGCGCTGGCCCTGGCGGCCAAGCGCGATTTCCCCGACCTGACCATCCTGCTGATGACCGGCTTCGCCGATCAGCGCGAGCGCGCGCGGGGGCTCGATGCCATCGTCACTGATGTCCTGACCAAGCCCTTCTCCCTGGCGGATCTGCGCGCCACGGTGAAGCGGGCGCTGGCGGCCTGAGGCGACCGGCTCGGCGGGACAGTCCACCCGTTCAGACGAACTTAAACATTTCCCTTAGGTTGAGCTTCACGAAGGCGTGCCAGTCTGCTCCCGACTGGATCAGACCGAGTGCGCCCTCGCCATGTATCGCCGGGACCGGGACATCGACGCGGCAGCCTATCAAGCGGACCGCTATGCCTGGGAGCCGGACGATGCGACCTGGCGGGCGGATCGGGACGAGCCGCAGCGGGCACGCAAGGGCTTTTTCGGGCGGCTGTCTTCGCTGATCAAGATCTCCGTCCTTGCGGTGCCGGCGGCGCTGTTCCTGTATGGCAGCTTCGCCGATTGCAGCGGCCGTCCGGCGGCGGGCTGGCTCGGCCTCGTCGGGGCCGGTGCCTGCGCCCGCAACGAGATGCTCGGCAACGTCCTCTCGATCCAGGACAACCTCGCCCTCCTGAAGCGGCTCATCAACTGAACCTTCGGCGTGTCGTGCCGCCGCGCTCTGCTCCGCTCCCCGTGAGTCCGCCATGTCCAGCCGCCCGCTTCTTCCCGCCGCGTCCGAAGGTGCGTCCGATGCCCTCGAGGAGGCGAAGTTCCGCGCCCGCATGGCACGGGTCGGCCCCGAAGCGGCGAACCGTCCCCCCCGCGGGAGCCGGGCACCCGAACGGGGGCGCCGCCTCCGGCTCGGCTGGAAGGGCTGGCTCGTCGTCGACAGCCTGGTCGTGCTCCTGGTCGTCGCGGGGGTGGTGGCCTGGCCGCCGATCCAGGCCTGCCGATACCAGGACCAGACGGTCGGCTTCTACGCCGGCGATTCCGTCGGGAAGTGCATCCGCCGCGGCATCGCCGACCGCCTCGATACCGCGGACCAGCGCTTCAAGCGCCTGATCCGCCGCTCGGGCCAATGAGGCGGGCCGCCGCAATTCTTCGCGCCCCTCGGGTTGAGCGGCGGCACGGCGGCTGGTAGCAAGCGTCTCGCGAGCCGGTGTAGCACAGCGGTAGTGCAGCGGTTTTGTAAACCGAAGGTCGGGAGTTCGATCCTCTCCACCGGCACCAGACGTTTTCCGCACGATCAGAGTGGGTTGGGCCTGCTCCCGGAGCGCGGCGACCGCTCTCCTCACGCAGCGGTCGGGACATCGCCCCTTCGAATCGCCTCCCCCTGGAAGAATCCCGGGACCGGGTCTTCCGTCGACGGACCCGCGCGCGGGGGCGCGCCAGGACGGGTCTGGTCGCGGCCCGTTCGGCTTCGGGAGGAGCGAGACCGCGCCCGGTCGGACAGGCGGCCCGGAGCGCGGTCAGCGTCCGTTCAGGTGCCTCCGCGCATCCTCGGTACAGCCAAGCTGAAAACAAGTATTTCTGAATTGTAACTGAGTATATATCCTGAAAATTCGGCCCAAGCTGGGCCATTTGATAATTAAAATTAGATGAATGCGCAGTTCAGAGCCGATTAAATCCGTCGCGCCTACCAGCCCTGCCGGACAGCGATGAGATGCGTCTCCGCCGCGCCGAGACCGGTCCGGCGGAGGCCGGGCCTCCGGGGCCGCATCGGGCACGGCAGGGGGCGCGACCATGTCAGGGAACGAGGACGATCGGGCGAGGGCGGGCTCCGCCGGAGCGCCGGATGCGACCGAGGGATGCGCCGCGGTCGGGCCGCGCCCGGCGCGGCGGGCCGGTGCGCCCGGTCGTTTGATCGACGGCGCGGCGCGGGACCGGATCGGGCGCGGCCTGCGCCTGCACTACGCCGGGGTGCTGGCGCTGCCGATTCCGGACCGGCTCCGGACGCTGCTCGACGACCTCGCCGCCTGCTCCGACACGGAGGCCTCGCAATGACCCTGATGCTGCAAGCCGCCCCCGCGGGGAGCGGATCCGGTCCGGCGCCCGTCGGGGCCGATGCCGAGATGCGCGACCTCCTTCTGGGCGCGATCCCGGCCCTGCGGGCCTTCGCGTTCTCGCTGACCTACGACCTCGACCGCTCGGACGATCTCGTGCAGGACACGCTGGTGCGCGCGTGGATCAACGCCGCCAGCTTCCGCCGCGGGACCAACCTGACCGCGTGGCTGTTCACGATCCTGCGGAACCTGTTCTACTCCGAGCAGCGCAAGCGCAAGCGCGAGGTTGAGGATGCCGACGGCGTGCATGCCGGGCGGCTCAGCGCCCTCCCGGAGCAGGAGATCCGGATGGAGATGGCGCAGTTCCAGAGCGCGCTGAACCGTCTGCCGCCGGCTCAGCGCGAGGCGCTGGTCCTGGTCGGCGCTCAGAGCTTCACCTACGAGGAGGCCGCGGCGATCTGCGGCGTCGCCGTCGGCACGATCAAGAGCCGGGTCAGCCGCGCCCGGATGCGCCTGATCGAGGTTCTGGGCATGAACGGCGCCGACGATATCGGTCCCGACGCGCAGACCCGTGCGGCCCTGGACGGTCCCTAGGCCGCTTACCGTCGAAGGGGATGCCGGCTCGGCGGGCCGGGAGCCGCGCCGGCGCCTACTTGATGAGCGTCATGATCTCGCGGAACCGCGGGTGGCGCGCCGTGCCGAGCCACTCGAACACCACCATCTCGGTGGTGACGATCTCGGCCCCGTGGGCGGCCATCCGGGTGAGCGCGGCCGCCCGGCTCTCCGTCTGCCGCGAACCCACGGCATCGCACACCACGCAGGCGCGGCGCCCGGCCTCGAGAAGCCCCAGAACAGTCTGCAGCACGCAGATATGCGCCTCGCAGCCGGTGACCACGAGGTCCCGATCCGCGGGCAGCCGCTCGAGGAAGCCCGGCGTCCGGGTGGCACTGAAGCTCATCTTGGGGAAGGCCGTCCCGGGCTCGGGCGCCAGTTCCGGCACGGTGGGGCCGAGGCCACCGGCATTCTGCTCGGTGACCAGGATCGGGACGTCGAGGCGATGCGCGGCGGCGGCGAGGCGGCCCGTATTGGCCAGGATTCCGGCTCCGTCGGCGATCACCGGCATCAGCCGGACCTGAAAGTCGATGATCAGGAGAAGCGAGCGAGCGGGATCGATCAGGGGCATCGGTTCGGATCTCGCATGGGGCGCGCACGCCGGAACGGGTTCGGTCGGACGTCCGGTCCGCTCATGTGGTGCTGCGGCTGCCTGCCTGCCGGATTGGGCATGCCGGACCATCGGCCGTCCGCTCACCGGGGCCGACGGGCGCGCGATCCGGCGCCCGTCCGATCCGGCAGGCGCGCCCGCGAGGCCGATCGGACGAGCGATATCCGACGCGGGCTGTGGTCGCCACCGCTGCCGGCCGGAGGGCGGGGCGCGCCCCCACTCTCCCGACGGCCTGGGGCGCCTCAAGGGTGATGCGAGGCCGGGCTGCTGCCGCTGCACCATGGCGTCCATCCCGGGCCGGCTCGCCCCGCATCCGCCGTCGCGCTAGGCCATCCGCGGTGAACGGTGGACGATCTCCCGCACGCCGCGCCCAACCACGCCTAAGGCCGTCGGGATCGCCCAAGCTGTGCGGTCGTCCCGAGACGCTCGTCCGGCGAGAACGCCGGATCCGGGAGGCGCCGGACGCATCCCCCCAAGCAAAAGGGGCCGGCGATCCGCCAACCCCTTGCGCTGTCGAGCTGAATGAATGGTACCACCGCCCCGGCTCGAACGGGGGACCCCCAGATCCACAATACAATGCTTACGTGCGACAGGGTGCGACTCTGTACGACAAGCCAACGAAAAAATCTTATTTAGAGCTTGCACTTACGCAGACTTCGGCGCAAGACCTGTTCGTGAAGGTTCGCCATGGTTCGGACGATCCTAGTCGTTTTATAGTCGTCTGAGGCCGCATGGCGCCCGTTAAACTCACTGAGGCTTTCCTTGCGAGCCTCACGTCCGTTGACCCGAAGGATCCTGCCGCCGGACCGAAGCCATCGCGCTTTGTGGCTGACAGCGTGCGTCGTGGGCTCATGGTCAACGTGACGAAGAACGGCACGAAGACATTCCATGTGCGTTGGACCGCCCCTGATGGGAAAAGCCAACGAATAGCGATTCCGGGCGGCACTTGGCCCGATATGCGGGTGGGCGTTGCCCGCGAGCGTGCAGACGAACTGCTGCACGGCATCCGCAGCAGGGGGCAGGACCCGAAGGCGGAGAAGCGTGCCAAGCGGGACGGGGCAGCGGACGGCGTGCTGACGATCGGCGCCCTGCTCAGCGCGTGGGAAAAGCTGAAAGCAGACGAACTGCGCGCGGCCTATGTGAAGGCGATCCGGGACGTGCTGCACCATGACTTCGCCGACTACCTCGGCACGCCGGCTGCCGACCTAACGCGCAAACAGATCGTCGCGCGATCAGAACGGCTTCAGGGCGACGGCAAGCGCGGAACCGCCCGCAATCTGCTTGCGTACGGCTCGGCGCTATACGGGTGGGCAGTAGACACCGGACGGCTCGAAGTGAATCCATTCCTCGGCGTCCCCCGGCCGGCCGTCGCGAAGCCCGATCGCGTTCTGTCAGATGCCGAGCTCGGTGCCGTGTATGCCGCCGCCTCATTGCGCCCATATCCGTCCGGCGCATTTGCGCAGCTCCTGATGCTGACAGGCATGCGGCGGGATGAAGTCGCTGATATGGAATGGTCAGAGCTGAACTCGGACCTGACCGTGTGGTCGGTGCCGGGCAAGCGCATGAAGAACGGCAAGCGTCACGAGGTCCATCTCAGTGCTCCGGCCCGCGCCATCCTCGCGGCTATCCGAGATGGCGCTGCACGTCAGGCAGGGTGCCCATTCGTGCTCTCGACCACCGGAAGTACGCCGATGTCCGGATTCAGCAACATCAAGCAGCATGTGGATGCTGTCAGCGGCGTTGCCGAATGGCGTTGGCACGATCTGCGCCATACGACGGCCACTCGCATGGTGGGGCTCGGCGTCGCGCCTCATGTCGCTGACAAGATTCTGGCACACACGATGCCCGGCATCATGGGGCGGTATCAACATGCCGAGTACGAAGCTGAGCGTCGCGCGGCCTTGGACCTATGGGCCACCCACGTTGAGGCTTGCGCCGAGAAACAGATGGATGTTGTTCGAAAACGGGCCGAGACTCTTGCCGCGATTCGTAGCGATACGTGGTCCAAGGGCATGAAGGCACGGCGGGCATCAAAACGGTCGCCCTTGCAGATCAAATCACCGCTTGTCTCAAGTTAGGCAGCCGGATCAGAGACTGCTCTCGAAACCACAGCCCGGACTAGAGATGGTCCCGATCGGGTTGGGACGGGAGTGTTCGCCGAGCTTGTGCCGCACGCGGCGCAGGGTCCCTTTCCAACCCTGTCGGGCTTGTCGGGCTCGAGCTACTTAATGCGGATCTCGGACAGGCTTGAAATCCGCCGGGAGAGAGAGACAGGCTGAGTGGTCAGATATGTCTGAACAACGCTCACCTTAAACCGAGCCGTGATGGCGTGCTTGCCGTCGAAGGATCCGTCCCCCACCCCGCCCCAGTCCCGCGCGGGACAAGTAGCACGGCGCGGCCATCTAAAACGAAGTCGTCGCCCTTTCAGACCGCTGTAACACGGACAAGAACGGCTCCGGCGAAAGCAACGGCCACAGATTCATAACGGTCACGGCAATCAAGATGCTTTGCCCGCTCATGTCGTGCCGCATCAAACATGCAAACTTACAGCTATATTTTTATTGTAATCGCCCCATCTATCGAGCGAATAAGCTGCACGTATGTGCCGTCTTTGAGATCAAGTCGCCCGGCGTCTTTCGAAACCCACGTATATCGGGCATCTCTGTAGACTTTCCAAAGGCTCGAGACTCCGAGTATATCGAGCTGCACGGGGCCGTCCGGCAGGCTGACGTCCCCGAGGAACCGCAGCATTACATCAGTCGCTGAGTAAACCCCGAATCCCAAGCTTTCTTTGGCTGCCGCCAACGAACCATCGACCTCGAAGACCTCCCTGCCCGCAGAGTTCGCAAAGCGAGAAACGACAAGAAATTGCCCTTGATGGGCGCGGATTGACTGTTCCCAGTCCGCCTTCGATCTGTTTGCAACAACGACCACCGCACGCGGGACACGCTGAACGAGGGTTCTGGCTTCCCCAAGATCGATCGAAAGCTCTCTTGAGTATCCGTGTTGGTCAAGTGTGGTTTGGAGCCCAGGGCCGATTGTCCCTGATGAGGGCGTTTGCCATGACGATGAGCCTGCGCATGATGGCCACAAGAGCGACCTTTTTCTGCTTTCCGGCGGCGGTCAGCCGATCATAGATAAGCTTGAGGTCCACGTTGAAGCGCGCGGCAACGATGGCGGGAAAGTAGAGCGCTTGGCGTAGCGCGGCCCGCCCACCTTGAATCCGCTCCTTGCCTTGCCATCGCCCTGATTGTTGCGAGACAGGAGCAAGTCCGGCCAGGCTGGCGGCCTGCTTGCCTTCCAGTTCGCCGAGTTCCGGCATGTCGATGGTAAGCGTAACGGCG
>NZ_FPBW01000026.1:0-97892 GCF_900116795.1 Methylobacterium sp. UNCCL125
CGTCCGCAGCGCTGCGCGCCGGACCCTGAAAGCCGCTCCGCAAGGGCGGCTTTTGTCGTTTCAGGACCGCCCCCATGCCGACTGCCGCAGACCGCGACGCGCTGATCGCCAGCGCGCAGCGCATCGGCGCGGACCCGCTCGACCTGGCGACCGTGATGTCGTTCGAGAGCGGGTTCAGCCCTTCGATCCGGGGCGGCTCGGGTAATCGGCACATCGGCCTAATCCAGTTCGGGCCGACCGAGCAGCAGCAATACGGCGCGAGCCAGGACCAGAGCTTCGCCGACCAGCTTCCCGCCGTCGAGCGCTACCTGACCGACCGCGGCTTCAAGCCCGGCATGGGGATGCTCGACCTCTATTCGACGGTGAATGCCGGCCGGCCCGGGCTCTACGACCGGAGCGACACGGCGAACGGAGGCACGCCGGGCACCGTAGCCGACAAGGTCAACACTCAGATGGCCGGGCACCGGGCGAAGGCAGCGGCCTTCCTCGGCGGAGCGTTCTCGCCCGGCTCGGCCTCGCCCAACGGTGCGTTCGGGCTCGCTGGGCCGACTGTGTCCGGGACGCCCAACTCGGTGACGCCCTCCGGCGGCGCCACCATGCAGTCGCCCGAGGCGGACCGCACCCTCCAGGTCGCCTCGCTGCTCCGGACGCTCACCGCCGCCGATGCGCCGGCCGCCTCCCCGGTGGCGCAGGCTGCCGCAGCGCCCGCCCCGGCCCCGGTGCAGATGCATCCGGCTCGCCGGCAGGCCCCCGCCTTCGACGCGCAGCGCTTCTTCGCGCTGCTGCCCGGCGCGACCACGACCCGCTAACCCGAGGACGGCTCTATGCCCGGTGCAGCCAACTGGGACGTCGCGCCCTCGGGCAACGACGTCTCGGATCCGCCGATCATCTTCAACGAGGGCCAGCCGGCCAAGACCATCAACGACGCCATGCGCGCGCTGATGGCCTCGGTGAAGCTCTGGATGCTCGACAACGCGGGCGTGAACCAGGCCTACGGCTCCGACGCCTATACGGTCATCACCCGACAGACCTTGTCGGCGAAGGTTGCGGCCCAGGCGCACACGCTCAAGTTCCGGACCACGACGACCAACCTCAACCCGTGCACGCTGCAGGCGGACGGCAACACACCAAAGCCGTGGCTGCGCTCGGACGGGAGCCAGTTCGGCCCGGGCGACATCTACCCGACGGTCTGGTCGGTCGTGTACGACCCCGACGCGCAGGTCTACCGCACCCTGTCACCGACGACAGAGCCGGCCGGGAAGATCGCGGCGTTCGGCGGCCCCAACGTGCCCCTGGGTTGGGAGATCTGCGACGGCCGGCCGGTCTCGCGCACCAGCTATGCCGCGCTGCTCGCTTCGATCAGCACGTTCTGGGGCAACGGCGACGGCTTCACGACCTTCAACCTGCCCGATCTGCGCGGCCGGTCGCTGTTCGGCGCCAACCGCGGGCTGAACCTGCTCTCGGGCGCCGGCGGTCTCGTCGGCTCGCTGGGCTATCTCGGCGGCGCCGAGACCGTGGCGATGCTGGCGACGCAGATGCCGCGGCACATGCACACCTCGACCATGTCGCCGGCGGGCTTCTTCCAGCCGACCATCCAGAATGCCGGGGCGCACAACCACGGCGGCACCAACATCGACGGCGCCCACGACCACACCGGCTCGACGAACGTGACGGGCAACCACGCCCACGTCGGGACCACGGACATCAGCGGCGACCACGCCCACGTCGTGCAGTACGGCTACGGCTTGGTCAGCACCGCGACGCCGAACAACGCGCAGGTCGTCACCGGCATCAACCTGGGCTCTCAGGGCAACGGCCAGACCACGCAGAGCGGCCCGCACGTCCACACGTTCACGACGGTCGCGACCGGCAACCACTCGCACAGCTTCGCGACCGATCCCGGCGGCACGCACAGCCACGGCATCTCGATCGACGGCAGCCACGCCCACACGATCGATCCGACGCCGAACCACACCCACACGCTGGTGATCGACACGGCCGGCTCGGGCGACCCGCACCCGAACGTGCCGCCGGGCGCCGTGGTGACCTGGGCCATCAAGACCTGAGGACCGGATGAGCGCCTTCAAGTGGAAGACGGACCCGACCGAGAACGGGCAGATCGACGCCGCCGTACCCGCCCTCCCGGGCACCTCGGCCCGGCTTCTGCCCGATGCGGCTCGCGGGATCATGGCGGGCGTCGCGATGCTCGTCGCGGACCAGGGCGGCGCCTTGGTCTCCGAGGGCCTAAGCGACGTCTTCGAGGTGCAGACGACCTCGGGGCTGAAGCCGGCACCCGGCGTGATGATCGGCTTCTGGGCCCATCGCGACAGCGTGGCCGAGCCGGCGCTGGCGGTCGACGGCTTCGGGCCGGCTCGGCTCCTAGCAGCAGATGGGGGCGAGCTCGCCCCGGGCGCCATGCGCAAGGGCGAGTACCAGCTCGTCGTCTGGGACGAGGCCGTCGCCTCCGGCGCGCCGGCATGGCGCAAGGTCAATCCGGCCCCGACCGACCTTGGCGTGCTGAACCTCGGCACATTGATGGCCGCCCTCCGGGCGATCCTGCCGACCGCACCGCCACCCGGGAAGGGAAATCTCTGGTTCAACAACGGCCAGTTCGCCGTGACGACGGAGGACTGAGATGGGTGCCTTCGACTGGTCGCAGCAGGCGGCCGCCAACGCGACGGCCGACCCCGACGTGCCGGCGCGCGACGGCACCTCGGCGCGTGATCTGCCTAGTCTCGTCCGGAGCCTGATGGCGGCACAGGCTGCCCTCCTGGCGGATCAGGGCGGCGCGATCCGCACTGGTGGTCTGGCGAACGCCTACCTCGCCCGCACGGCATCCGGTGTGGCCAGAATGGGCCCGGGCCTCGCCCTCCTCGTGCAGGCCGACAGGGGCAACTCGGGCAGCCCGACGCTGAACGTCGACAGTCTTGGCGCGCGGCCCTGGCGGCACTTCGACGGCTCGGTGCCCCAGGCCGGGCGGATCCAGGCGGGAAGCTTCCACCTCGTCGTGGCGACCACGCTGGCCGGGCTCGGACCATCCTGGGTCAGTGACTTCGGCGGCATCAGCGAGGGCGAGGCCGAGGACATCGGCATCACCACAGCCCTCATCTTCGGCGGGATCTGACATGAAGCTGCCCCCCATCCTCACGGGCATCGTCCTCGATCCCGCTGCCGGCACGCTCGACTTCTCGGCGCTCGGCGTGGGCTTCGACCCGCGTACCGTGCTGGCGGTTCTGCACGAGCCGACCAATCGGTTCCTGTTCGCGAAGGGGCGCTCGGGCCTCACCTATGCCGCGATCGCCGGACCGGTGATGACGCTGACCGTCGACACGACAGGCCTCGCCACCGGACCGGTGACGGGCTTTCTGGATGATGGTGCGCTGATCGCCACCGATGCGCGCCTCGAGGCGTGCCGGGCGCTGCTCGCGACCGCCAACGCCACGCTCTCGAACTTGGCCACGGGTCTCGGCACGCCATCCGATGTGGCCACGGGTTCGGATGCCGCAGCCGGATCGCTCATCGCCAAGGTGACGCGCCTGCTCGGCACGCAGTCGGGCATCGCCGCAGTCCTCGCCGCGATCCGTGACCGCCTACCGGCAGCTTTGGTCGGCGGCCGCCTCTCCGTCGACGGGTCCGGCGTCGTGCAGCCGGTCGCGGTCGGCAACTTCCCCGCGACGCAACCGGTCTCCGGGACCGTGAGCCTCGGTGCCGGCGCGGCGCAGATCGGCACCATCGGTAACGCCTTCGCCCTCGACGCGACGGCCCAGGCCGGCAACACCAGCCTGTCCTCTATCGACGGTAAGCTCACCGGCGCGGCGAAGGATGGGGCGGACCCGGCATCGCCGGCAGTCGCCAACGCCGGCACCGGCATCCGCGGCTGGCTCGCAACCATCGCCGGACAGCTCGGCGGCACGCTGAAGACGACCCTTCAGGCCGGGACCGCCATCGTCGGGCGGTTCGGCATCGACCAGACCACGCCGGGCACCACCAATGGCGTCGTGGTCAACAGCGGCGCGCTCTCGGCCGATCTCCGGGTGGCCGGTGCTGCCGTCACAGGCGCCAATGCTGTCCCGACCTATCTGCCCGGCATCGCCAACGCCGCGGGCACCGCTGCAGGCACCGCGCTGAGCGTGCAGGGAACCGCGGCCGGCGTGCCCATCCCGACCACCGTCCGCGGCGCCGGCACGAACCGGTCCACGACCGTCGGCACGACCGCCACGCCCCTGATGGCGGCCAACACGAGCCGGCAAGGCTGGAAGATCAAGAACGACTCGGCCGGGGACATCTGGATCAACTTCGACGCGACCGCGACCGCGGCGCCCGGCGGCGGCAACATCAAGGTGCCCGCCGGCTCGTACCTCTCCAGCGAACCCGGGTTCGTGGAGACGGGCGCGATGTCGGCGATCGGCTCGGCGGCCGGCCTCGCCATCACCGCCCGGGAGCACTGAGCATGCGCCGCCTGCCGCTCATCCTCGCCCTGTGTGCCGCGCTCGTCCTGCCGGCACGCGCCGCCTTCATGCCGCCGCCCGTCCCGCAAGGGCCGTTCACGGCCTACACCCCGAGCCTCGCCTGTCCGAGCGGGTCTCTGACCAGCGCGACCGCGACCGGCGGGTACCAGGTCGTCGGCAAGATCGTGTTCTGGCAGGCCACGGTCACGATCACGACCAACGGCACCTGCGCGACCGCGCTCAACGTGGGGCTGCCGTCCGGCCTGCCGGTTTCCTCGGCGCGCCCCTACACCGCCTTCGGGCGCGAGAACGCGAAAACCGGAGCGGCACTCCAGGCCTACACGCCCGCTGGCGCCGCCTTCGCCTCGGTGACCGCGGCGAGCAACAACTCCTACGCCGGCCAGGACGGGGCGGTCTTCTACATCTCCGGCTTCTATGAGAGCCAGTGAGCCCTCATCCGCGCCGCGCGATCCCTCCAATATCCGGGCCGACTCTATGCTTCTTCGTACCGTAGCTGGCGCACTCGCCATCATGCTGCCTCTCCAGGCGGCGGCTTATGATCCGGCACAGGCGCCCCGCTATAATTCGCCCGACCTGTATCGGCCGAACCTGGACGGCGTGATCCTGCGCGGAGACAGCTCGCGCGGCAACGTCTCCGGCACCAGCGTCGTGCCCAGCCTCGGCGCGCTCGACGGCACCCTGGCCCGGGTCGTCGCGTGGCTTTCGGGTGTAAGCACGGTCGCAGATCTGCGTGGCAGCCCGCGCGGCGCCTACTTCCGCGCTGTGTCGACCCTTGGCTTCTATGCCGCCGGCGACGGTGGTGGCGCGAGCTACCGCTTCGACCCGACCGACAAGACCTCAGCCGACAACGGCTGCACGGTCCTGGTCGGCGCGGACGGTGCGCGATGGAAGCTCGACTGGAAGGTCACGATCGATCTGCGCCAGTGTGGAGCTAAGGGCGACGACACGACCGACGATACGGCGCGGGTTCAAGCCGCCTTCAGTGCCGCCGCCGCGCTCGGAGCCGAGATTTCGGTTCCGACCGTCGCTGCGGGCAAGGGGTTCAAGCTCACCTCGACCGTCACGGTTTCCGGAGCGCCCTTGCGGGTTCGCGGAAGCGGGATCGACCCCGGCAACCTTCAAGGCTCACGCGGCGTCGGCTCGTGGTTCCATCTCGCCCATGCGGGCGTAGGCTTCCTGTTCCAGAACACCGGGTACGCGGGCGCGAACGAGCTCGTCGGCATCGGCACGTACCGCGATCAACCCGCGCCGGCCGCGGGCTGGGCGCCCCTGGCCGCCGATTACGACGTGGTGCTGAGTGCGGCCGAGAGCGTCGTCGACATGACGATGCTGAACGCCACAAAGGGGCTGAAGGTCACCGGCAACGTTGGGATGCGGACTTGGGTCAAGCGCCTGCGCGGCCAGTTCATGCAGAACGCGCTTCTGATTGAGCGCGCTAACGACAAGAATAAGATCGACTATGTCGATGCGTGGCCCTATTGGCAGAATACAGATTTCGTTAACAGCTACACCGCCAACAATCTCGACACCGTCATCATGCAGCGGGTCGATGGCCTGGACGGCGGCTACCTGTTCACAATCTTCGCGAAGTCGGCCCTGCGATACAGCCAGCTGGTCGCCACCGGCGCGGGGACAGGGGTCGCGTCCGAGCACAGCTGGAAGGCTGTCTATGCCGACAATGCCCGGACGTTCCTGACCTTCGATGCGGGCGCGCAGTACGCGAACCTGCATATCGGCTGGGGGACGATGTACCAGGACCCCTACAGCACAGGAGCGCACTACGGCATCGAGAACAACGGCGCGCCGAACGTCTCCGTCGCGATCGACGACTGGAAGGCCAACAACCTGCGGGGCGGTGCCGCCTATATGACCGGCGCCGGTGCGCTGCTCTCGATCGGCACGTTCCACGAGGGACAGTTCAATCGGGCCGGCACAGGCGCGCCCGCGTTTGTAGCCGTCAACGGTGCTCAGGTCCGCATCGGCCAGTACCTGCGAGCCAATGCAGCGCAGACGATCTACGGCGCCGGGGCACTGGCGGGCGTAACGGGCTGGTCGGCCCCTAACGGCGGGGCGCCGCGTGCGGGCGGGACGGGCGTATTCGCGACGTTCGACGTGGGCTTTCTGAGTTCGACCACCAGCGCGACCGGGCAGTTCGCCTTCCCCCATAACGTCGGCCAGACCCCCAACGACGTGCAACTCTCGCCATCGCCGTCCTGTCCCGACGCGCGGCTGTACTACGCCGACGCCACGACGCTCGGCGTGCGCTGCTCCGATGCGTCCGGCGCCGCACTGGTCAATGCCACCGTGTCGTTGACCTACAGAGCCGGTATGGTCGGCAGATCCCTGCCGACGTCGAACTACTGAGCCTCGACGATCCTCCCGCGTCACCCGAGAGCTGACACCAACGCTCGCCGCCATCCAGCGGTGAGCACCGGCCACTAAGGTCCCCTCCTAAGCTCTCCTCTCAAGAGGTCCTGATGCTCCTGCGCCTCCCGGTGCGGGCCGCCCTCGCGTGCCTCGTGCTCGCGGGATCGACCCCGTGCGCCCATGCCGAAGTCGCCTCCTGGTACGGTCCGGGCTTCCATGGGCGGCGCGCCGCCGACGGCTCCCGCTTCGATCAGGACGCCCTCACGGCCGCGCACAAGACGCTGCGGTTCGGGACCCGGGTGCGGGTGACCTGCGAAGCCACCGGCCGCTCGGTCGTCGTCCGGATCACGGACCGCGGGCCGTTCATCGCCGGCCGGGCGATCGACCTCTCGCGCGGCGCGGCCCGGGCCATCGGCCTGTCGGGCGTAGGCCGCGTCCACCTCGCCATTCTCGGCTGACCCGGAGACCGCCATGGCTACGTCCACCGACGAGGGCGCGCGAACGCGCCTGGACCGCACCAAGTTCTTCGCCGCGCTGAAGCCGATGTTCGGCTCGTATACGCAGGCGCAGGTCGACGGGCTCAACCACCTGCTCGACGTGTTCCTGGCCTACGCGCGCGTCCTAGACCGGCGACTGCTCGCCTACATCATCGCGACCTCGTTCCATGAGACCGGGCGCCGGATGCAGCCGGTCCGCGAGGGGTTCGCGACGACCGATGCCGGCGCGCGCGCGGCGGTGGCGAAGCTGTTTGCCCGGGGCGCGATCAGCCGGAACTACGCGCTGCCGAACGCGAAGGGATTGAGCTTCTACGGCCGCGGCGACGTGCAGCTCACCTTCGAGGACAACTATCGCCGGATGGGCCTGCTGCTTGGCGTTGCGCTGGCCGAAGATCCGGACCTCGCGCTCGACCCGACCATCTCGAAGCGGATCCTCGTCGAGGGCGTCACCCGCGGCGTGTCCCAGAAGGGCGACTTCACCGGCAAGGCGCTGGAGGACTACATCCACGGCGACGTCTGCGATTACGTCGGCGCCCGCCGGACCGTGAACGGCACCGACAAGGCCGAGCTGATCGCCAGCTACGCGAAGAAGGCCGAGGCCGCGCTGATCGCCGCCGGCATGCCGCTCCTCGGCGCGCGGATGCCCGACGCCCTCGGCAAGGCCACCCCGGTCGCCACTCAGCCCGCCACGCCGGCCTCCTACGCTCCGGCCGCCTCGACGGTGCCGACCGCCGTGGCCGAGCCCGGCTTCTGGGCGCGCGTCCACGCCCTGCTCTCCCGCAAGACAAAGGTGGCCTGACATGCTGCGCCCTCGCTTCCGCCGGGTCCGGCGCGGCATCCTGCGCTGGTACGCCGCCGCGCGCGGGTACCGGATCTACGCGCTTGCACTCGTGCTCGCCGTGCCCGACATCCTCGACGCGCTGGCCGGGGTGGACTTCACCGTCCTGCTGCCGCCGGGCTGGGGCGCGAAGGCCGCCTCCATGCTCGCCATCGCGCGCGTCGTGTTGGGCATCGTGATCCGGCGCCTCGCCATGGTCGGCCCGCCGCCGGCCGGAGGACCGCGCTGATGGGTGCCATCTTCGCCATGGCCGGCAGCCTCCTCGTGAAGCTGTTCGGCTCCGGCATCGTCCAGGCGGTGCTCGCCTACCTCAACAAGCGCTCCGACAACGGGGTGCTGACGAACGCGCAGAACGTCACCGGCGACGTCACGGTCGCCCAGGCGCAGCTCACCGCCTACGTCGAGGAGCGGAAGGTGGTGGCGCAGGAGCGCGCCGAGCAGCACCTCTCGCCCTGGACGGCCTGGATGATCCCGACGGCGTTCGGGTTCTGCATGATCCACTTCGGCGCGATCGTCCTGGACAGCACCTTCCGGTTCAACTGGCAGGTCGCGAAGCTGCCGGCGCCGTACGACGCGATGGAGAACGCCATCGTGCTCTCGGTGATCGGTGTCGCCGGCATCGCCCCGACCGTTCGCCGGATCTTCGGCAAGTAGCCCTCACCCTCCACCTCCCCCGCAGGGGGTAGGCCGCGAAAGACCGTCGCCATGGACACGTCCTTCCTGTCGCCCGGGCCGATCACCTGGGCGCAGCTCATCGCGCTCGCGCTGTTCCTGATCGCGCTCGGCAAGGGCGCGGACTGGATCATCGGGAAGTTGCGCACCGGCACGAAGGAGGCGGTCTCGCCGCTCACGATCGACATGGCGGCGGCCAAGATCGAGATCCGGTCTCTCGACGAGAAGCTGAACGCCTTCAAGATTGAGGTGGCGCGGACCTACGTGACGGGCGACGTCATCACCCGGCTGGAGCGGCGCATCGACGACATGGTCAGCTCGGTGCGAGGTGAGATGAAGGAGACCCGCGAGGCGATGCTGAAGGCGTTCATGCATCGGCCGCCGGATTGACCGGCCGCCGTTAACATCTGTCAACGCTCTGGGCGCCCTGGCTTCGACCGGGGCGCCTTTCGTCGTTTCGAACCCTGTGTCGTTGGAGGGGCGGCCGAAAAATCAGCTTCGTTGGATCTGCTCTGGATCAATTTGGGCGATGAACGTGACTGCCACCGTGGTCATTGGATAATGATCACCCGAGCCAGTGAAGGTCACACTCAGGATCGGCTCTGATGTGGAAGTACGCCTTTCGTGCACGCGCACGATCTCATTTTGTCCTGTACGTGGGACATGAACGACATACCAGCCAGGTTCAGTCGGCTTTTCTCCTGTCTGGACAGGGCGAATAGCAAAATGCATTTCATGACCGCCGCGTGTCGCGCAGAGCGCACCGTCCGGGACTCTAGCTCACTCGGCTCGACGCGACAGTCCCGTTCGGGCACATGGGTGCATGCAAAACTAGCAGCCCCGCCGGCACCGCCGCGTGGGGCTTTCTTATGCTCATGAGCGCGTTACCATCGGTCCAGATTCGGCCTCACATCCCCCGGGGCTCGGATCTGGGAAGGCCCGCCCGGTCCGCCGACGCGGGCTTTTTCGCGTCAGGATGCGCCTTCGTTCGAAAGCAATCGCCCGGCGTAGTACCGTCCCACCGCTTCGATGACTGGCGCGAACATGCCCGCCATCCAGGGCACCAGCGCTTCGATCTGCAGCGCATCATCAGCCACTTGGATCGCAATGCTTGCCGTCTGGCCGTAGCCTCGACCGGCGAACGCGCGGCGATTGCCGAACCAGTCCTCGGCCTCGACCTGGATCTTCTCCGCCTCAAGGCGTCGGAGGGCCCAGTCCATATGCTTATCGATCCGGCGCCGGACCTCTGCTGCTCCGAGATCGTGCGGGATGGTGATGATCAGGCACTTCGGCAACGGCGTCTCCTTGGAAACCGAGCCCGTCACGTGCCGCCGGTTGGTTAAGGCTTGGTGAGTATCGGTGCGCACGGCTCGCCCGCCTTGGCCGCTTCCGATCGGGTCCCACCGCGGGCCGCCCGCTCGCTCAGCGCAGGCACCCCGCGGTAACCGCCTCTGTACATCGTCTGACTGAGCCGCGTTGCGTATCGGCTCGGCTCACACGCTGGTGAGATCGGAAGCTCCCCCGCCCCGTGAGCAGATCGGGGCGGGGCCGAGCGGCTTAGGCTGTGCGCATTCCGGCAGGATAGCCGCCGGGATGACGCTGTCGAGAGGTTCAGGCCGTCTTGGGCTTGTTGCTTTTTGGCTTGGCCCCAGCTGCTCGCACGTTGACGAAGCCGCCCGACACCGCCGACCGCTTGATGGTCATCGGGTAGAGCTTCGCCTGCCGCTTCACCATCACGACCCGAGGCCCAACTTGGCTGTATGTACCGCTCCGGACGGAGGGCTTGATGTTGTCGGAATGGATCTTGTGCTCGAACCATTCACTCTGCCCGAGTGCCGAGAGGGCACCAACAGGATCGAGAGAGACCAGCCTAAGAAGTGACACCGCAGCGGGCTCCAAGCTCACACGTCCCTGTTCCCAGTTGCGCCACGTCCCGAGCGGGATCCCAAGGGCCGCCGCTATCTCGGGCTGCGTCAAGGCAAGCCGCACGCGCAGCGCCCGCGGGGATTCGACCACGTGCGCGTTGGCCGGCACCGGCAGATTATCGTCGCCGTCGGCCGCGCGATGTGCTTCGATCTCAGTCTCGGTCGTAGCTTCGACCTTCGCCCGATCGACCGTCGAGGCTCGATTACGGAGTTCGTCCAGCGTCATGCGCGCCATAGCAAGCGCTCCTTTTTGTTCGCCAGCCGAGCCGAGATGAGGCGGCGTACCTGCTGACCTTCGGCGTCTTGCCGGTCGGTGTAGACGACGGTGTAGAAAAGGCCGTCCGCTTCACCGACCGTCACCATGCGAACCTCGCTGTAGTCGCGGCGCGTGTCCTGCCACTCGACGTAGCGGCCGAAGAAGATGCCGGCGGCGTCCGCGAACCCGAAGCCGCGCTCGTCGCGCGTCGCTTCATCCTTCGCGTCATCCCACTCGAAGATCATGCTCGGATGTACGCTTTGTGCGTATGTGTCGCAAGGGACTACGATCGGATCGCGCACGCACGAAACCTCGTAGGCATCTGCTGATGAGGATCCATTAAGCCTGCGGCGCTACCGCCGAAACATGTCCGACCTCCCTCGCGCCGTCGCCACCTGGCGCGACCAGATCGAGCGCCTGTCCGAGCACGCCTCGCCCATCAGCAGAATGGCGCGGTATAGAGTGATCGCTCAGCGCCGCGACCCAGCTGGACGGTCTCGAGGATCGACATGGTAGACTCAAGCATATCGTCCCACCTCACGCCCCTCGACGAACCTCGTGCCCGTGAGGAACGATTCCGCATCGAAATGACGGCCAACTGTCGGGATGCGGAGGCCATCCCTAAAGTGCTCGGCGCAGGGCAGATCGTCAGGGATGGCGAGCGCGACGTGCAGATCATGCATAATGGGCTTCGCGTTGTGTCCGGTGGATACCACGGCGCCTGGATGGCTGAGATTATCAAGCGCCTTCGCGGGCACCACGAACCGCAAGAAGAGGCAGTCTTCCACGAGATCATCAAGCTCATGCCTGAAAAGCCTAGAATGATAGAGCTCGGTTGTTTCTGGGCATATTACTCGCTCTGGATGTTGCAGGCGCGCCCAGATGCATCGGTGATCGGAGTTGAGCCTGATGCAAAGCACATTGAGATCGGAAAGCAAAACGCGGCGCTTAACAGCCGAAAAATGACATTCGTTGAAGCTTCTGTGGGTGGGCAAACACTGGATCCTCGCCCTTTCGAAACCGAGTCTTCGGGTGTGAAGGTAATCCCGCAAGTAAGCGTGCCGCAACTGATGGCTGACGCCGGCATAGATCGGCTTGATCTCTTGCATTGTGATACGCAGGGGGTTGAAACCGAGATCCTTCTCTCGTGTGCTAAGCTGTTTGAAACGGGCGCCATCCGATTTTGCCTTGTTTCAACACACCACCACTTCATATCCGGCGACCCTCTAACGCATCAGCGCTGCTTGCGTATCATTGAGGCGGCTGGTGGCTCAATCATAGCTGAGCACAGCGTAGCCGAAAGTTTCAGCGGAGATGGTCTAATTGCCGCTTATTTTGGCAAAGATCCAATTTTAGATCCAGGAATATCTCTTAGTTACAATCGAACTTCCAGTAGTCTCTTCCGCGATCCGCTATTCGATCTAGCAGAGGCTTCGGTCTGAATGGCCCCAAAGGCGTTCATCCGGAGCACGGCTTCCTGCGTGGCGAATATGCCGGCGCACTGCTGGTCAGCGACAGCCCGGTCATTGGCGTCGAGCCGGACCGGATCGTGTTCGACCGGTTCTCCGGCTACCGGACGAAGCCGGGGCAGACCTGGGGCCGCCGGTCTGGGAGTTCGCGGCGAAGAGGCGCTGACCTTTACGCCAGCGGTCGCCCGGTCCGCGCGCTCCAGGCCTTCGCTCGGTCCCACGCGGCGGCCAGCGCCTCGATCGCTTCGTCCCGGGTCGCGGCCTCGCCGTTCAGCGGCCGGACGCCCGTCGCTTCGTGCCCGCGCTGGCAGCCCGTACAGGTCCAAGTCCACGAGCTGTTTTGCGGCCCCCCGTCGATCCGCTTGATGCGCCCGACGTGCTGACCCGCTTCCTCGGCGACGAAATCGTGGTGCGTGTCGGGGAAGGCGCGGCGCCAAACGAAGGTCATGTTGCTACGCCAAGGCGGCCATCAGCAGGCATTCGCGAGCCGTCTCCAGCCGCTCCTCGTCCGATCGATCAAGCAGGTCGGCGGCGATCTTCTCAACGATCTGTCGTGTGACTGCTTCGTCCAGACCTAGCCCGCGCGCGAATCCGTCAACGCGGCGCATCATGTACTGGATCGCGGCTTGCTGGCGTAGAGGAGCGGGAGCCTCGGTCATCTCATCACCCCAAGAACTCTCGCAGCAACAGCAGAGCGACGCCGACAGCGACCAGTGAGTACATCACGAACCGGAAAGTGCGGTCTCTGGGCATGGCGTAGGCCTATCGACCTTCAACGAACATGAGCAGCAGCGCCCTGACGAGCATCAGGCTTCCGAAGATCCCAACCGCGAAGCCATTGCATGCCGAGTAACCGAGGATAGGTTCTGAGAGCTATATGGTGGCGAAGAAGATTCACCCGGGTGCCGTCTGCGGTGTCATCCCTTGATCGGATTGGCCAGCAGGATCGCGGTCCGAACTATGTTGCGCTTCCAGGCCGGCTTGTCGGTGGTGAGCGCCTCGGCCGCGCGGGTGTTTGTGCGGAGCGTCTCGACGAGGTCGAGGGTCCAGCCCTTCGCGAGCGGGAAGGCCTCGGTTGCCAGATCCGCGAGCACCGCGTCGACCGCGGCGTCGACCTCCTGATCGCTGACCTCGCCGGCCTTGCGCAGCTCGGAGACGGTTGCGGGATCCTTGGCCATGGCCGAGGGGTAACGCCGGCCTGCTCGGGTGTCGAGGTGGCAACAAATGGTTTGACAATCCGACACCTAAACCATTGGTACTGGTGGTGCGGTTTGCCGCGATTTCAGCAGCTAAGCGCTTGAGCTGAAACACATAAGCCGGGCATCATAATCCTTGTGTCGGGGGTTCAAATCCCTCCCTCGCTACCACTGATTTTATCGAGCTTTTCGGCGCCACGGACGATTCGACCGGTAAACTCGTACCGGATTGGTACCGATGTCGCCTGTGTGCATGGACCGCTTCAGGTCCATTGCTCTAAAATGGCGCTTTCGTTCTTTCAGCTCAAGCGATCAACGACCGGCAACCGCGCCGATGGTGATGGCACGTCGGCCACCGGTCCTGCGCCAGCAAGGGAGTCGCATCGGCATCTTTTTGTAGTTGCATCTTCTAAGCTGGAACGAGGGTTCGACTTCCTCCGTCTCCGCCAGCATGACTCGACATCATCTAAGTCGCTGCGGTTGCTGGATTTTGCGAAAGTTAGATTCGCGGTTTGACCCCGATATGTCCCCCCACGGCGGCACCGGCTCCAGCTTCTGAAGGTACACCGGTCTCGCGCCGCCAAGCGCCGCGACACAGCTGATAGGCTCGAAATGAAGGAACAGTGGTTCCTTCAACCCGGCCTGAGCCAGGCGGCCGGAAGGAACCGTGCGGCGTGACCGGCAACGATCTGGGCCGTCGCACCGTGGAAGGTGTCGCCATCGACGACGGGTCCTGTAGGCGGCATTCTCCTCCCATCCAAAGGTCGGAGGTGAGAGGCGTCCGATCGCAAGTCGGCGGACGTCCTATCGTCGCCTCCCACCGCCTCTCCGGAAGCGTGCTCCCGCGTGGCTTGCATCAGAGCTCGCCGAGTCGGGGGCAGCGGCTCATCATCGGCACCTGCGGAGGACGACGGAAATCGGGTGACGGGCACCTCGAGGGAGATGACCTTCCCTCTCTCTCGCGGAACTGTTCCTCAAGTTACGAAATGGACATCGCCTCGAAGCAAGCCGCGCATGCGGCGCCTGGCCAGTATAATGGCTTCGCGCTTCAGCCGGTGCGCTTCTGCCATCACCTTCTGACGGCTCCGCCGGGAGCGCTCGTCCCGCTCGAGCACCTGGACGATGTCGCCGTTCACTACCCGGACGGCTCCGTCCTGCTTGAGCAATGCAAGAGCGGGCCCAGGCAGAATCCGGTGCCCGACAGGACGGCCGATCTCTGGAAGACCTTCGCATTGGCTTGGAGGGTGCCGACGCGGACAGGAAAGTTGGTCCAGGCGCTTGACGAAGCCCGCAGCGAAGACGAGGTGGCTTCGGTCGACGCGAAGGCTGGAAGACTGGTCTAGAATACCGCGACATCCGCCGCGTGCGCATCGCATCTGAAAAGATATCTAGCCGCGGACAAGGACCTTCGAGCATGCGTGATTGCTCGGTTCCGTCTGGAGAACGGCGACCACTCTCCCGTTTCACCTTTGCTGAAACTCATCGAGGTGACGGATCCGCCGGAACTCGCGTTGGCCATAGCCAGGAGCGCCATCGGCATCGCGAAGCAATGGGCCGACGAATTGATCCGCGCAGGCAGGCCGGCGATCATCGAAGGAGATGCCTACAAGCGGCAGTTCCGTTCCTTCATCCAAAGGCACAACCTGCCGGACCTTCTGGTCTCCCTGGCTCCCAAGCCCGTGCCCGGCGACATCGAAGCCCTGTTGGCCGTCCGGCCTACGTTCGTCCGCCAGCTCGAGATCATCGAGGCGGGGCTGGACGAAACGTCCTGTGCGGTGAGCGACTACCTGCGAACGTCGGCGGACAAGACGATGTGGGCGGAGCAAGGCCTCCTCTATGTCCTGGAGCAGGCCAGGCACGAGCGCCGCCCCTCCGCTGGTAGTGGCCTCGTCTGCCACTCCGACCGCGGCTCGCACTACGTCAGCATCCGCTACACTGAGCGCCTTACTGAGGCCGGCGACCGAGATGGACGTGAAGCCGAACGTCCGGTTCTGCGCGCGATGGCGATTTGGCATGACGTAGTCTGGCCGATAGCGGCTGGTCCGCTCCGGAGGAGACACGACGCGAAAGCAGACCCGATCTATCCGGCCGTAAGCCGGATCCCGAACGCCGCCCCCGTCGTGGCTGGCCGGTTCACGGGGCCGGGTTCGCCCCGGGCCCGGCGCAAGTGAAGCATGGGCCGCCGCGCATAGGCCGCTACGACTCGCAGGCCGCCGGACCCGCCCAGCTGCCCGCGCTAGCCCCTCTCCACCATGACGACGATGTACACGCAGGGGACAGACCCCTCGTTACACAGACGGTAAGACGACTCGATCATGAAGGAGAGGGTGTCCCCGGACGAGATTTTGTACTCTTGGTCATCTATCAGGGCGGTCAATTCGCCTTCCTGCATCAGGATATGTTTTTCGACCGCGGTCGGATAGACGGGCAGAAGCCCGGATGATTGGCCGGGCGGAATGCAGTGCTTGACGATCTCGGCGCCCCCGCCCTCGCGCAGGGGCGACAGCACCGTCCGCTCGAAGCCGCTCTGCGGATCGCGGAACGTGACTTGGTCCGCGCTCCGGTTCGACGCTACCCCGGTCGCCGCCGGCTCGACGCCGAGCAGGGCCGACATCGAAACGTTCAACCCTCGCGCGATGCGCACGATGATCGGCAGGGTCGGCGACTTTTCGCTCCGCTCGATCGCGGAGAGGAAGGCCCGGCTCACCTGAGAGCGCCCGGACAACTCGTTGAGCGTCAAGCCTCGCTTCTTGCGCAGGTCACGGACGCGCCCGCCGAGATTTTTCGAGACCGTTTCGCCCAGTCGCCCCTGCGACTCAGCGTCCCTGTAGTGCTTGCTGCTCTCGTCGCCGAGCGGTGATGGACCGATGTCGGCCGTCAAAGCACGATTACGATCGGGCGAGGTCTTCATCGAAGGCGAGCCACATCCCAGGATCCCGGCAGTACGGGCCGCCATACAGGGCTTTACACCGGCGATCCAAGCGTCGTCGAAAAGATGAGCCCGCGGGCCGTTCCATCATCCCCTATCAATCCAGTGAATTCTTCTATAGAAGAAAAATGTGATCGCGAATCACCAATTCCGGCCGTGAATGCGCGGGCGGGGTGAACAAGGCCGAGACGGCCGATCGGGGAGGAAGCGCCTAGAATGCCCCCTGGATCCGTAGATCCGGGGCCGTGCGGTGCTGGCGCGAGACTCTTCGCCCGAACGTCGTCCGAAGCCTGGCCTCACCCAGACCGACTCCGCCCCGGAGTTTGAGCACTCGACCACCGAACCTCCTTGTTCGGATGTCGAACTTCAGAACAGGACGGGCGGCCTCACAGTGCTGTCCTCAGCGTCCGGGGGGATGTGAGATGGCGACAGCCGCTGTGTTGGGTCGTGCCGCGAGCATGACGGCCAAGGAGAAGCGCGTCATCGTGGCCGCATCACTCGGCACGGTGTTCGAGTTCTACGATTTCTTCCTGATCGGGTTGCTGGCCTCTGAGATCGCCAAAGCCTTCTTCTCCGGGGTGAACCCGACGGCGGGCTTCATCTTCACACTTCTGGGATTCGCCGCGGGCTTCCTGCTGCGCCCGTTCGGCGCCGTCGTGTTCGGCCGCCTCGGCGACCTCGTCGGCCGGAAATACACCTTCCTCGTCACCATCCTGCTGATGGGCCTCTCGACCTTCGTGGTCGGCCTCGTGCCGACCTACGCGACCATCGGCATCACGGCGCCGATCGCCTTCATCACCCTGCGCATGATCCAGGGGCTGGCCCTCGGCGGCGAGTTCGGCGGCGCCATCATCTACGTGGCCGAGCACGCTCCGGCCGACCGTCGTGCGGCCTGGAACGGCTACGTGGTCCTGACCGCGGCGCTCGGCTTCCTGCTGGCCGTCGGGGTGATCATCCCGCTCCGCCTCAGCCTCGGGGCAGGTCCGTTCACGGATTGGGGCTGGCGCATCCCATTCCTGGTCTCGGTGATCCTGCTGGCCATCTCGGTCTGGATTCGGCTGATGCTCGACGAGAGCCCGGAGTTCCGGCGCATGAAGGCGGAGGGCAAGGGCTCGAAGGCCCCCGTGGCCGAGGCCTTCGGCCAGTGGCGCAACCTGCGCCTGATCCTCATCGCGGCCCTGTGCATCGTCCCCGGCCAGGCGGTGGTCTGGTACACGGGCCAGTTCTACTCGTTCTTCTTCCTGACCAAGGTCCTCAAGGTCGAGGGGCTGACCGCCAACCTGCTCCTGATCATCGCCACCGCGCTCTCGGCGCCGCTCTACGTGGTGTTCGGCGCCCTGGCCGACCGCATCGGCCGCAAGCCGGTGTTCCTGATGGGTTTCGTCCTGGCGGCGGTGCTGACCCTGCCGATCTTCCACGCCCTGACCACCTACGCGAACCCGGCGCTGGCGCGGGCGCAGGAGAATGCGCCGATCACCGTGGTGGCCGATCCCGCCGAGTGCGCGGTGCAGTTCAACCCGGTCGGGACCGCCACGTTCACGTCGTCCTGCGACGTGGTGACGGACGCGGTCGCCAAGCTCGGCCTCAGCTACGACCGGCGCAGCGGCACGGGTCCGGCGACGGTGCAGGTCGGCTCCGCGCGCGTGGCCGGCTACGCGGGCGACACGCCCGATGCGGCTACCCAGAAGGCGCGGTTCGAGCGCGAGCTGAAGGCCGCGCTGGCCGCCGCCAGCTACCCGCTCGGCGACGCGGACCCGAACGCCATCAACAAGCCGATGATCGTGCTGCTGCTGTTCGTCCTCCTGAGCTTCGGCACCATGACCTTCTCGGCCTCCACCACCGCGTTGCTGGAGATGTTCCCCTCGCGCATCCGCTACACGGCGATGTCGTTCCCCTACAATCTCAGCTCGGCGTGGTTCGGGGGGTTCCTGCCGGCCACCGCCTTCTCGATCGTGGCGGCCACCGGCAACGTCTATTCCGGCCTCTACTACCCGATCGGCGTCGCCGTCGCCGCGGCAATCCTCAGCCTCCTGTTCGCGCGCGAGACGCGCGGGACGGACATCTCCCGGGCCTGACCCAGTCCGCGCCCTGACGCCGGATGCCATAGCGGAGCGTGCCATGAGCCTGACCTACTTCATGCCGACCCGGGTCGTCTGGGGTCCCGGTTCCCTCGACGGCGTCGGGCCGGCGACCCACGGCCTGGGATGTCGCAACGTTCTGGTCGTCACCGATCCGGTGATCGGCAAGCAAGCCTTCTTCGCCCGCGTCCTAGACAGCCTGAGAGCGGCGGGGCTCGAGACCGCGCTGTTCGACGCCTGCGGGATCGACGCGCGGCTCGCGCATATCGACGAACAGGCGGCCCGCTGCCGCGCGGAGCGGATCGACGGCATCGTCTGCGTCGGCGGCGGCTCGGTGATGTGCACCGGCAAGGGCGTGGCGATCGTCGCGGCCAACGGCACCACCCTGCGCGATCACCTGGGCGCCGGGAATTTCGACCGGCCGGCGCTGCCGATGGTCATGGTGCCGACCACGGCGGGTTCGGGGTCGGAGGTTTCGCAGTTCACCATCGTCAAGGACGAGGAACGGCACCTGAAGCTCCTCGCCGGCGGGCCGCTGAGCTTCCCGGCGGTCGCCGTCCTCGATCCCGCGGTGCTTGCGACGCTGCCGCGGAGCGCGGCGGTCCTGCCCGCGGTCGACGCGCTGACGCACGCGATCGAGGCCTACCTGTCGGATCTCGCCTCGCCGCTCACCGACGCGCTGGCGCTGGAATCGGCCCGCTTGCAGGCCGCCTCGATGCGCGCCTCGATCCTCGACGGCGACGAGGCCGCGCGGGCCGACAACCTGCTCGCCTCGGCCATGTCCAACATCGCCTGCGGCAACGCCCGGCTCAGCCACGCGCACGCCCTGTCGTTGCCCCTCGAAGGCCATCTCGACCTCGCGCACCCGCTCGGCGTCGGGACGCTCGTGCCCTGGACCATGGCCCACAACGCAGCGGCGGTGCCCGCCAAGGGCCGACGGCTGGCCGAGGCCCTCGGGGCCGACGTCGCCGGCCTCACCGACGCGCAGGCCATTGAGGCCGGCGTCGCGGCCCTGTTCCGCCTCTACGACGACATCGGCTTCGCCCGCCATCTGACGCCGGATCACCTGCCGCCAGAGCGCTGCGCCGAGATGGCCCGCCTCGCGGTTCCGGGCCTCTACGCGCCGCAGACGCCGCCGCACATCGACGAGGATACCCACATCGTCGCGCCGGCGGCCCGGCCGATGACCGTCGCGCAGGCGACTCGGATCTACGAGCGCTGCCTCGGCCGCTGAGGCCCAGGGGACGCGCGGGAACCAGACACAGATCAGGAGATCAGGGATGGACGAGTCCTCGACCCCCGGCCAGCCGGGTTCAAGCGCCGCGTCGGAGCGCGGGCCGGAGGCCGGCGTGCGCGACCTGGACATGTATATCGACGGCGACTGGCGTGCCTCGGCCACCGGGCGATGGATTGAGACCAAGGATCCCTACACCAACCGGGTCTGGGCGCGGATCCCCGAGGCCGGCGCCGCGGATGTCGACGCGGCCGTCCGCGCGGCGCACGCCGCGTTCTCCGACGGTCCGTGGGCGCGCATGACCGCCAGCGACCGCGGGCTGCTGCTCCACCGTCTCGGCGACGTGATCGCCGCGAACGCGCAGGAGCTGGCCGATCTGGAGGTCCGCGACAACGGCAAGCTCATGGTCGAGATGCTCGGCCAGATGAAATACCTGCCGCGCTGGTTCCAATACTACGGCGGTCTTGCCGACAAGATCGAGGGCTCGGTGCCGCCGACCGACAAGGTCGGCATGTTCAACTACGTCGTACACGAGCCGATCGGCGTGGTCGGAGCGATCACGCCGTGGAACTCGCCACTCCTGTTGACGGTGTGGAAGCTCGCACCGGCGCTCGCGGCGGGCAACACCGTGGTCGTCAAGCCCTCCGAGTTCGCCTCGGCCTCCATGCTCGGGCTGGCGCGGCTGTTCGAGGAAGCGGGCTTCCCGAAGGGTGTCGTCAACGTGGTGACCGGCTACGGGGCCGAGGCCGGCCGCGCGCTGGTCGAGCACCCGCTCGTGGAGCGCATCGCCTTCACGGGCTCCGACCTCGGCGGTGCCAAAATCTCGGAGGCCGCGGGCCGCCAGTTCAAGCGCGTGTCGCTGGAACTCGGGGGCAAGTCCCCGCACATCGTATTCGCGGACGCCGACATCGACGCGGCGGTCAAGGGCGTCATCTCCGGCATCTTCGCCGCCGCCGGCCAGACCTGCATGGCGGGTTCGCGGCTGCTGCTGCACGCCTCGATCCACGACGCCTTCGTCGAGAAGCTCGTGGCGCGCATGCGGGAGGCCCGCCTCGGCGATCCCCGCGCGGCCGATACCGATGTCGGCCCGATCGCCACCGAGCCGCAGCTCGCGAAGGTTCTGGACTACATCGAGATCGCCAAGGCCGAGGGCGCCCGCTGCGTGCTCGGCGGCAAGCGGGCGAGCGATCCCCGGCTCGGCGAGGGCTGGTTCGTCGAGCCGACGATCTTCACGGGCGTGACCAACCAGATGCGGATCGCCCGCGAGGAGGTGTTCGGCCCGTTGCTATCGATCATGACGTTCGAGACCGACGATGAAGCCGTGGCGATCGCCAACGACACGCCCTACGGCCTCGCCGCCGGGTTCTGGACGACGGATCTCGGACGGGCCCTGAACCTGCCCAGGCGCCTGCGTGCGGGCACCGTCTGGGTGAACGCCTACCGTGTGGTCAGCTACCTCGCGCCCTTCGGCGGGTTCAAGAACTCCGGCATCGGTCGGGAGAACGGGCTCGCGGCGATCCTTGAGTACCTTGAGACAAAGAGCGTCTTTATCAATCCAAAATCGTCCATCACGAACCCGTTCACTCTGCAATAAGGTAACTAGAGGTACGGCGCGCCGGTCAAAGCTGGACAATACTGCAAGACCTGGCGCCTGGACGCGACGACAAGACGGGAGCCCGGGCCAGCGCCCGGCAGCCCGCGACACGGATCACCAGGGAGGCCCCCGATGGCGTTGAACCTGACGCAGAAGCTCGTCCAGTCCCACCTCGCCGAGGGCGACCTCACCCCGGGCGGCGAGATCGCTCTCAGGATCGACCAAACCCTCCTGCAGGACGTGCTCGGCGGCCTCGTCATGCTTGAGCTGGAGGCGATGGGCGTCGAGCGCGTCAAGGTCGGTCTCGCGGCGCAATACATCGACCACAACCTTGTCCAGAACGACCAGCTCAACGCGGATGAGCACATGTTCCTGCGCTCGGCCTGCCGCCGATTCGGGGTCTGGTACTCGCGGCCGGGCAACGGCATCAGCCATCCGGTCCACATGCAGAGCTTCGGCAAGCCCGGCCAAACGCTGGTCGGCTCCGACAGCCACACCCCCGCGGCCGGCTCGCTCGGCATGCTGGCTTTCGGGGCGGGCGGCGTCGAGGTGGCGCTCGCCATGGCGGGCGAGCCGCTGCAGCTGCGCATGCCCCGGGTCTGGGGCGTGAAGCTGACCGGGTCGCTGCCCGACTGGGTGAGCGCCAAGGACGTGATCCTGACGCTGCTCGGCCGCCACGGGGTCGAGGGCGGCTTCGGCCGGATCATCGAGTATTACGGGCCGGGCCTGGAGGGCCTGACCGCCATGGACCGGCACGTTATCGCCAACATTGGCGCCGAGATGGGCGCCACCACGAGCGTGTTCCCCTCCGATGCGTCGACGAAGGCCTTCCTCGACGGTGTCGGGCGCGGCGGCGACTGGACGCCGCTCGCGGCCGACGCGGGCTGCGCTTACGACGACCACGAGGAGATCGATCTCTCCACCCTCGTACCGATGATCGCCAAGCCGTCGAGCCCCGGCAACGTCGTGCCCGTCTCGGAGGTCGCCGGCACCGAGATCTACCAGGCTTACATCGGCTCCTCGGCCAATCCGGGCTTCCGCGACTTCGCCGTGGCGGCCGCCATCGTGAAGGGCCGCACCGCCCACGATCGGGTGTCCTTCGACATCAACCCCTCGACCCGGGTCGTGCTGGAGACCCTGATCCGGGACGGCCAGCTCTCCGACCTTATCCACGCCGGCGCTCGGGTCCATCAGGCCGGCTGCAACGGCTGCATCGGCATGGGCCAGGCCCCCGCCTCGGGCCGCAACTCCCTGCGGACGGTGCCGCGCAACTTTCCCGGCCGCTCCGGCACCCGGGAGGACAGCGTGTTCCTGTGCTCCCCGGAGACGGCCGCGGCCTCGGCGCTCACCGGCATCATCACCGATCCGCGCACCCTCGACATGCCCTACCCGCGGATCGTGCCGCCCGCGATGGTGCCGGCCAACACCACGATGCTGGTGGCGCCCTTGGCTGAGGCGGAGGCCCGGGCGGTGCGGCTGGAGAAATCCGAAAACATCACGACGCTGCCCGACCTCGGCAAGCTCGGGCCCGACATCCGCGTGCCGGTGATGCTGAAGACCGGCGACGACATCTCCACCGACGACATCATGCCGGCGGGCGCCCGGGTGATGCCCTACTGGTCGAACATCCCGAAGACGAGCGAGTTCACCTTCGAGCCGATCGACGACACCTACCCGAAGCGGGCGAAGCAAGGCGGCAAGGAGCGCGCCGGCCACGCCATCGTCGGCGGCCTGAATTACGGCCAGGGCTCGAGCCGCGAGAACGCCGCGCTCGCCCCGCGCTATCTCGGGCTGGAGGTCGTGCTGGCCAAGAGCTTCGCCCGGATCCACTGGCAGAACCTCGTAAATTTCGGCGTCCTGCCGCTGACCTTCCAGGACTTGGCCGACTACGACCGGCTGGAGATGGGCGACACGGTGGAGATCACCGGCGTCGCCGACGCGCTGGCGGCGGGCCGGGAGATCACCGCGACCGTCCGGGGCGGCAAGGCGACGATCCGGCTGCGGCACGACCTGTCGCCGCGCCAGATCGAGATCCTGCTCGCGGGCGGCGTGATCAACTGGCTGCGCGGGCGCATCCAGCCCGAACCCGCCCGCACCGTCGCCTGAGAACTGTTGACCAGGCCGGCGAGCGGCACCTGTGAGGCGCGCGCCGCACACGTTGGCTCCCGGCCCGGGTCGGGTGCCGCCGGCCGGTCGCCCCAGAACCCGAGATCGAACACGTCTATCGTTGACAGGCTTCACCGTCAGGAAAAGATGGAGGACTCAGCATGATCGTCACACGCCGCAACCTGCTCGGATCGGCGGCGATCGGCGCCGGCCTGATCACCAGCCCGGCCGTGCTGCGGGCACAGGCGCCGAAGGTGCTGCGCATCTCGCACCAGTTTCCGGGCGGCACTCTGGAGTCCGGTGACGCCCGCGACCGCATCTGCCGCCGCTTCGGCCATGAGCTCGAGAAGCGCACCGGCGGCAGCCTGACGGTACAGGTCTATCCGGGTTCCTCGCTGGTGAAGACGCTCGCGCAGTTCAGCGCGGTGCGCAAAGGGGCCGTCGACCTGAGCCTCGTGCCGCTCTCCTACGCGGGCGGCGAGCTGCCGGAGGCCAACATCGCCCTGATGCCGGCCCTGGTGACGAACTACGATCAGGCCGCCCGGTGGCGCACCGCCCCGGTCGGAGAGCGGCTCGCCAAAACGCTCAACGACAAGGGCGTGATGATCGTGACCTGGGTCTGGCAATCGGGAGCGGTCGCCTCGCGCGTCCACCCGATCCTCGTGCCCTCCGACGTGAAGGGCGTAAAGATCCGCGGCGGCGGCCGCGAGATGGACCTCGTGTTCCAGGCCTCCGGCGCCATCGTCTCCACCATGCCGTCGAGCGAGATGTATATCGGCATGCAGACCGGTGCGCTGGAGGCGGCGGTGAGCGCCTCCACGAGCCTGATCTCGTTCCGTCTCGACGAGCTGACCAAGAACCTCACCGCCGGCCGGGGGCGCTCCTTCTGGTTCATCCTGGAGCCGCTGATCATCTCCAAGGCAACGTTCGAGGCGCTGACGCCGGAGCAGCAGAGGGCTGTTCAGGAGATCGGCCAGGAGCTGGAGGCCTTCTCCTTCGCGGCCGCCAAGGCCGATGACGAGGAGATCACCAAGATCTACGCCGCCCGCGGTGCCAAGATCCACGAACTCACGGCCGATCACATTCAGACATGGCGTGAGGCGGCCCGCGACACGGCCTGGAAGGATTTCGCCGGCAAGAACGCCTCATGCGCCGAACTGCTCAGGCTCGCGGAGCAGGTGCAGTGAGGTGCGCCCGGATGCGGCTCCCCCCTCCTGCGGAACGCGTAAGCGATATCCGACGCTCGCCCAGATGTCTGCCGGGATCTGCGAGCGCGGCATCGACCCCCTGAATGCCGACACGCGTCGAGACCGAAGGGATGCCTCCGATGCCCTCCGCGGCGGCCTGCAGCGCGGTCGTCAAGCCGCATGTCCGCTCAAGCCGCAGGTCAGCTTTCGAGATGTCCGCGTTTCGACCCAGATCGGTTTGGGCGCAATGCCGAATGTCTGGTCCTGCGTGCGCTGACGATCCGGCGTGACGCAGTCTGGCCGAAAGCCGCCAGTCCGCTTCGGAGGAGGTCCGCCGGAAAAGCGGACGGCCCGCTGCCGACTCATATGAGACGTGCCGATGATCGTCGGCGCCTCTCGAAACCGGTCATTCGCGACCATCCGGCAAGTTCGGCTTGAGTTGCCTGCGATTGGAGACCGAAGCGCGCAGTTCCAGAATGCGAGCATTCCGCATCATGAACGCCCAAGCGCCTATCGTAGGAAAGACTGCTCACCGAGGCGCCGTACCGATCTGTCTGCAGGGAACCCGCCGCCTAAAAATTGATCCGGATCAAAGTCGGTCAGCGTGCCGAGTGCATCGCTTCGAGGATGGACTGCTCATTGCTCTACATAAGTCAGAAGCTGGCCACGCCCGACGAGATCACCGACATCGTCGAGATTTCACGCGCGCGCAACGCCGTGCTCGACGTCACGGGCGCGTTGGTCGCCTTGCAACACTGGTTCGCCCAGATCCTCGAAGGCTCTGGCGGATCAATCGACACGCTCATGACGAGCATCAGCCGAGATCGGAGACATCGGGACGTCCAGATCCTCGTCTACGAGGACATCAAGGAGCGGCAGTTCCCGGATTGGACCCTCGCCTATAACGGCTCAGCCCACTTCGTCGATGGATTGATTGAGGTCTTGGCCGTCCGGACGGGCGCTACGCTTGTACCCTACCACTTGCATCGTCTGATCCAGGGCATTGCCGAGTTCACCCGCCGCCTCCACTGAACACTGGCGCTGGCGAATGGCTCGAACCGGCTCGGCATGCCTCTTGAGCGGGCGTAGAGCAGGCCTCACGAAAGCCTGTGATGGGGCGAGAGCTGATGTCCTCTGGCTTCGCCGCTCTAAGCAGAGCGGCACGGCGCCGACCTGTACAGTTGTTCGACGCATCACCTCCGGAGGCTGCGCGCACGGTCGGGCGGACCGGGCTCGGTCTCAGTGCTCCGTGCCTAAGAAGACGCCGATGCAGTGGAACCCAAGCCACACTTTGATGGGTCGGCCGTTTGCCAAGGTCTTCGAGACGGCCAAAGCCTCGGCATCATCGAAGGCGTAGAGCGTGCAGAGATCGCACCACTCGGCGTATTCGTTGAGCAAGACGAATGTGTATCGCATGCGGACGAACGATGGCGGTGGCGTGGATGCCTCATCCTCGTCGTCTGACATGGCACCGCCCTCGGCGAGTGACGCGACCGCCAGCATCTTGGGGGAGGAAAAACCGACCCAGACGCCAGCGGTCGCGGCTGACACCCGAAGGGCCAGCGCGCAATGCTGCGCCAGCGAGCGACGGGAACTTTGTGTTGGATCAATCCGCCGGGGCAGACAGCCTGCGCGAGCAGTATGGGCGGAGTAACCATTGTCCGCTTCAATCCATTTGGGCTCGGAAGCGGAAAGGCACAAATCCACCCTGAACGGCCCTCACGCTTCCGAACCAGTCCAGCCCTCAAGATCGGCATCGTCTCTAGTGGGCGTGAATCAGGGTCCATCTCTGGTCCTACGAACCAGTCGACTCCAGGTTTCCTGCCGTCACGGTTTCAGTCCGGGGCATAAGCGAAAGCTCTCGTTGCCGCCGTCCGTCATGTCCGTGTAGCGGTCCGGCCCGTCGACCCGGATGGTGGAGCGTTCGGTGCTACCCTCGACCTTCGGGCCGCCGAATTGGCGGCAATCCTGCTCAATTTCGAACACGTTTCCCTGCTGGTGCAGAACCCGGCTCCGGCAATCATTCGCCTTCGAACTCCCCAGACCGCCTCCGTCGTACGTTCGCAACTCGACGTTCCGCGGGTTCGTGCAATCCGTGCCCACGCCGACATAGGCGCCGTGGCGCAGGGGCAGGGTTTCAGCCAACGCCGGGCCCGATGCCCAGGAGCAGGACGCAGGCCGCGATGTATCGAGTGGTCATCGGTCATTCCCTCGAATGTCAGGGTGTCGGGAATTGGCTACGGTTGCGCGAAGGGGCTTAGGTCCCGACCGGGCCGAACAGCCGGGTGAGGAAGCGGTAGTAGACCGGTTGCTTCTGCCGGAGTTCGTCGCGGGTGAAGGGTTCGCGCGCCAGCTTGCCGTGCAGGTAGACGCTGGCGGTCATGGCGAAGAACTCTCCCTGGTTCGTCAGGAGGTAGGCGCCTGCCGGGTAGAAGCCCCCGTCCTTCGCTCGCCCGTAGAACGTCAGGATGTCCGGATTATTCCGGCCGCCCGGCAGCCTCCGGAAGTGGTAGACGTGCATGGACTCGTGCAGCAGGATGGGGCGATCGTCCTTCGGGTCCTCGACCGCGATGTCGACGTGGTCGCCGCCGCTGTAATGGCTGCGCTCACCGGCCCCGGGATGGACGACGACCGGGAAGCGGCGCAGGAAGGCTTTGGTGCCCTCGTCCAGGCTCGTCGCCTCCACGATGTCGACCTGATGCTCGGCCGCCTGACGCAACTGGCCGATCTCGGCGTTCGGGACGTCCCGGGCCATCTCGATGCGGTAGCCGTGGTAGCGTTCGCCGCCATCATCGAAGTGCAGCGTGCCGGCAGGCGCCTGCCGCGGCGTCGCGTGCGCAGGTCCGCCATGAACCGCCAGTGTCCCGGCCACGGCCAGAGCCGATACGATGTGCCAGATCGGGGATGTCTCCATGCTGATCTCACTTCCGCATCTCTCGCCCTGGCGAAGGGCCCGTCTTGATGCGGAAGACCATCGCGCCGGTCCCGTTCCCCGATGTGACGGGACGCCGGAAGCGTGTAACGATATGTAAAGACGTCTATTTTTGCGTTGCCGCCCCGCCCCGGCGAGCTAACCTCGGGGCATGACAGACGGCACCACCATCGCCATCTTCGAGGACGATTCGTCACGCGGCCCCAACGGGTGCTCTCTCGCGACCAGCTCCTCGACTGGACACGGGGCCGCACGGCGGACGACTTCGACCGCACCATCGACGTGCAGGTGAGCCGCCTCCGGCACAAGCTCGACGTTGCTGGGAGCACGGCGTCGGCCCTGATCAAGACGGTGCGCAACGCGGGTTACATCCTCGCGGCACCCGTGAGGGCCGCCCCTTGATGGCCCGCGTTGGCCTGCTCGGGCGGATCATGCTGGTCTTGCTGGGCGCGCTCTCGCTGCTGGTCGTGGCAACCATCGGCATCGACCAGTGGCAGCGCGGCCAGGAACGGTCGCCCTACGCCACCCGGTTCCCCCGCCTCGACCAGGCCGGCGGCATCATGGCCCTCCTGGGGGACGCCGACCCGGCACAGAGGCCCGCCATCCTGCGCGCCATCAACGGCGAGGCGCTGCGGGCCGACATCGTGGATGCCCCGCCGGACGAGACAGCTGGCACCGCGGCTTCGCCTGGCATGGCGGCCACCGTTGGGGCGGCTTCCGGCATGGCGGTTGGCACCGGCGCTTCTGAAGTTTCAGGGCACGCCCCGGCGCGAACGACGGCCGTGGTCCTGCAACGCGGTCAGGCCATGCCTCCGTTCGCGCGGATCACCTGTCCCGTAACCCAGGACGCCTCGGGCCCGGCAAGAAAAGCCGCGACGCCCGCAATGTCGTCCGGCTGCCCCAGCCGCCCGAGCGGCGTCATCCGGGCATAGCCTTCCAGGCGGTCCGCGCCGTTGGCCGCCGTGAGCAAATCCGTCTCGGTCGGTCCCGGTGCGACGGCGTTGACCGTGATCGAGCGAGCCGCGAGTTCCTTGGCGAGGCAACGGGTCAGGGCCTCGACCGCCGCTTTGCTGGCGCAGTACGGTCCGTATCCGGCCGGGGCCATAGCCAGGACGCTGGTCGACAGGTTGACGATCCGGCCCCCGTCCCGGAGCCGCGCGCAAGCCTGCCGGCAGCCATTGACGACGCCACGGACGTTGACGGCCATGAGACGGTCGAAGGCAGCCCCATCCAGCCCAGCCAGCGGCATCGGCGACATCACCCCGGCGTTGTTGATCAGTACGTCCAGGCCGCCGAAGCGTGCCGCGGCCTCGTCGAAGAGGCGCGCGACGTCCTCTTCACGCGTGACGTCGCCTTCCACCGCGACCGCATCGCCGCCGCGGCCGCGGATCTCGGCCACGACGGAATGGGCGGCGCCGGCATCGGAGCCGAAGCCGACGGTCACGCCGAAGCCCTCGGCGGCGAGACGCCGGGCGATGGCCGCGCCGATGCCGCGGGATGCGCCCGTCACGATGGCCCCGCGCCCGTGTCCGAACCCGCTCATCGCCCGCCTCCGGTCGTCATCACGAGCTTGCCGATCGTGCGGCCGGCGACATAGTCGCGGTAGGTCGCCGCCGATTCCTCGAAGCCGAAGACGGCCGGGGCCTCCGGATGCAGGACACCCCGTGCCGCGGCATCGGCGATGGCGGCGAGCGTATCCCGGCGCGTCTCCAGGACGAGGAAGGCAGCCTCGATGCCCCGAGCGACAACGGCCGCCTCGTCCGCAGGCGCCACGATGGCCGCGAGCTTGGCCCCCGGATGCACCGCCGCGATAACCCGGTGCTGGATTTCCCCACCGGCGCAATCGAGGACGCAATCGGCCTTGGCCGCCACAGGAAGGAAATCGGGTTCGTCGGGGCGGACCCAGCGTGCGGGGGAGGCCGGGTCGGTCCCGCGCGGTTGGCCGGCGCAGGCGACGACCTCCACCCCCGCGGGAGCCAGCTGGATCGCCGCGCGCCCGACTGCGCCGCCCGCCCCGAGGATCAGCAGCACCGCCCCTTCCGGGACGCGGAGGTGATCGAACAGAGCTTGGTACGCGATGCCGGCCGGGGTCGGAAGGCAAGCGGCGATGCTCGCGTCCAGTCCCTCAGGGCGGCGGGTCACGCAGCGGGCAGGGACGATGATGGCTTCAGCCAGGGCACCGCCCGCCACCGGGTCGCTGCGTCCGAGGACGGCATCACCCAGTCGAAGATCCGTGACCGCCTCACCGAGTGCGTCCACGACACCGGCGAAGTCCGTGCCTGGCACGTAGGGGAATGCCAGCGGGAACCAGCCCGTCATGTCGCCGTGCGCCAGCTTGGCGTCGAGCGGGTTGAGGGCCGCGGCCTCCACCCGGATGCGGACCTCCCCGGGCCCGGGCCGGACATCCGCGGCGGTGCCGAGGTGCGCGGACGGGACCGGCGCGTAGCCGTCGATCAGAAGGGCGCGCATCAGCCTTGCCTTCCGGGAAGCGCCGGGAAGGCCCCGGCTTGCGAGAACAGGCCGAACAGGTCCTCCAGGTGCCATGTGCGGCGGAGCCGGTCGCCTTCGAAGTCGTGGAACTCGTGCAGCACGAACGCGACGCGGCGGCCGCTTGCCGGAACCCCGAAGAGGGGGCCGGCATGGGTGGCGGACACGCGCGCGCGGACCGCAGCCCGGTCCCGCTCGGCCAGGACGTCGACGATCTCGACGACGAGGTCGGGAAACGCGGTGAGAAGCATCCGGAAAACCGGCTTTGCGCCCTCCGGCCCGGGGCCTTGGCCCGGTGCGAGCGGGATATCTTCCCAGTCCGGCGTCGTGGCCCCGTCAAGCAGGTTGACGTCGCGGCGCCCAAGAGCGCCGTAAAAGGCTTCCAGCGCCGTGCGCTGTCCGTGGGTGAGCACGAGGGCCGCGCCATCGGGAATGCGGGGGTGGGGCATCTTTGATCTCCGTTCCAATCCCGGAGACGTAAGATGGTGTAGGTCATCATTGAAACGCATGGTGTTGATGTGTGAACATCCACGCCATGGATTACCGTGGGCTCGACCTGAACCTGATCGTGGCGTTCGATGCACTGATGGAGGAGCGTCACGTGACGCGCGCGGCGCGTCGCATCGGTCTGACCCAGCCCGCCATGAGCGCGGCGCTTGCCCGGCTGAGGAAGGCGACGGGCGACGAGTTGTTCGTGCGCGGCCCCAAGGGCCTGGCCCCCACCTCCCGGGCGCAGGATCTCGCCGCCCCGTTGAAGGGTGCGCTGCGGACGGTCGGTGAGGCTCTGGCGCTGCGCGACGACTTCCGTCCGGCCGAGGCGTCCGTCGTCTTCACCTTGGCGCTCTCCGAGCATCCCGCCCACGTCCTGTTGCCGCCGCTCGCGGAGGCGTTGGCGGCCGCGGCGCCGGGAGTGGACCTGCGCATCCGGGGCTTCACGGACAGGAACGAGGCGGTCCGCCTGCTGGACGAGGGGTTGGCCGATGTGGCGGTTGGCGTACCTCCCGGCACCGAGGCGCGTATCCTGGCGCGGCCCCTGTTCCGCGAGCGATTCGTGTCCGTCGCCAGGGCCGGCTCGCCGGCCGCCGAATGCCTCGGCGACGCGGCGGCCTTCGCTGCCGCCCGGCATGTCCTGGTTTCCCCCGAGGGCGACGGGTTCGGCGCCGTCGACGAGGCCCTTTCCGAACGCGGCCTTCGCCGGCGGCTCGGGGTGGTGCTCCCCCAGATGTACGCGGCACCGGCGCTCGTGGCGCGCACGGATCTCGTCGCGACGCTGATGGAAGGCGTCGTGACCGGCTCGGGCATGGCACCTCTCCTCACGGTCAGGCCCTGCCCCGTCGAACTCGCCCCAGTAGAGTTCCACCTGCTCTGGCACAGGCGCTCGGACCGGCACCCGGCCCAGGCATGGCTGCGGGATCTCCTGGTGTCGTCGGCGCCCAGCGGCTGAGGGCGGCCTCTACCGGGAGCAGTAGGCTTGAAAAGACTCCACGAGGTGGTTGAACAGGGCGTCGATGCGGGCGCTGCGCCGGACGTCCTCGTGCGCCACGATCCAGGTGTCGAGGTCGAACACGACGCGGTCCGGTAGGACGCGCACGAGATCGCGCTCGCCGACCGGCACCTGCACCACGCCGATGCCGAGGCCGGCGCGGATCGCGGCGAGTTGTGCGGGATGGCTGTCGCTGCGCAGGGCGACGTGCAGCGGCCCGCCCGCCTCGCGTCCCAGGGCGTCCAGGATCGCGAGGTAGGCCGGCATGCGGTCGGGCCCGACCATGGCGTGCCGGGTAAGGTCCGTGACGGTCTCGGGAATGCCGTTCCGGTCGAGGTAGGCCGGCGACGCGAAGAGCCCGAGCGGGATGCTGCCGACGTGGCGCGCCACGAGCGAGTTCTGGCTCGGCCGCGCCATGCGAACCGCCACGTCCGCCTCCTGGCCGGGTAGGTCGGTGTTGGTGTTGGTGAGGAGGAGTTCGACCGCGAGGCGCGGGTGGCGCTCTCGCAAAGCCGCCAGCATCGGCGGCACGACCTCGATGCCGACGAAGTCCGAGACGCTGAGTCGGACCGGGCCGGCCACCTCGGACGCCGCTCCCTTCGCCTCGCGCCGGAACGCTTCGGACGCGTGAGCCATGCGCCGGACGTGCCCAACCAAGCCGAGCGCCTCGGGCGTCGGCGCCAGCCCGTTCACGCCGCGGACGAAGAGCGGTTGCCCGACGGCCCGCTCCAGCGCCTCGATCCGGTGCCGGACAGTGGGCTGGGTGAGGCCGAGGGCTCGCGCCGCGGCCGAAAGGCTACCGGTGTCGAGCACCGTTAGGAAGGCGCGTTGATCGTCCCAGTCGCAATCCGCATTGCTCATCGAAATTCGATAGGCTGACCATCGAAGCTCGTCAATTTACCGGACCTCTCGTTCGACGCATCAACGCGGGGACGAACGGAGGAACAGGACGATGAGAACGGCTCTGGTGTTGGGGGCGACGGGCGGCGTCGGCGGTGCGGTGACCCGAGCGATGCTGGCGCGTGGGTGGCACGTCACTGCCTTGGTACGTGATCCGAGCCGAGCGGCGGCTGCCTGGAGCGCCCCGGTCGCACCGGGTTGGCAAGCTGGCGACGCCATGAACCGGGCGGACGTGGTTCGCGCCGCGGAAAGGACGAGCGTCATCGTCCACGCGGTGAACCCGCCCGGCTATCGCGGGTGGGATCGGCTAGTCCTGCCGATGCTCGACAACACGCTCGCGGCGGCGCAGGAGGCTGGCGCCCGGATCGTCCTGCCGGGCACGATCTACAACTACGACCCGACCCTCGCCCCGGTGATCGACGAGACGACCACGCAGCATCCGCGAGGGCGCAAGGGCGCGATCCGCGTCGAGATGGAGAAGCGCTTGGCGGAGGCCGCCCCGGAGGTGAGGAGTCTCGTCGTGCGAGCGGGCGATTTCTTCGGACCGGGGGCGGGCCAGAGTTGGTTCGCGCAGACCCTGGCGAAGCCGCCGCTCACGCGCATCGTCAATCCCGCAACGCGGGACGTTGGCCATGCCTGGGCGTACCTGCCCGACCTCGCTGAGACCATCATTCACCTGCTGGAACTGCCTGCAGATCGCCTGCTGCCATGCGAGCGGCTCCAGTTTCCCGGCCACTACGATGCCGATGGTCGCGCGATGGTTGCTGCGGTCCGCCGGGCTTCGGGTCGCACCGACCTGCCCGAGCGCCGATTCCCCTGGGCGCTGATGCGCGCGCTCGCACCGTTCGGTGGGTTCCCCCGAGAAGTCATGGAGGTCCGTCCGTTCTGGGCGCACGCGATGCGCCTCGACGGAAGTCGATTGATGGAACTCCTCGGCGACGTGCCGTGCACTTCGCTGGATACTGCGGTTGTCGATGCATTGAGAATTTGAGAGCTTCAGGATGACCGCCTCACCTTCACCTTAGTCAGTTCGTTTCAATGTCGTTCGATCTGGCGGCGAACAATCTCCGCTGGGGCCCCTTACTTTCGGTGAGCTTGAGCGCAATCGCCGGACGTCCGCTTTCTCCGGTCTGCACTATAAAGCGGAAGGGCGGCAAACCACCCAACCCAGTCATTCAGGGGCGCCCGCCACCACGACGGGATTTGGCCGAGACCCGCCGGTCCGCTCTGGGGGGCCAACTGCACCGGAGCGGACACTCGAAGCGGTTCAGGCAGAGGCCTCAGGGTGCGCCCCATCAACCGGATCGCGCCTTCGAAAGTCATTCGCAGGCGCGACGCGGCAGCGGCTCTCGAGCCGCCCGATCGTCGGTCCTGATCGCGCTGCCTTGGACCCGGTCGGTACTGGCCGGCTTGATGCGCCCCGTCGCGGCAGGCCACCGCCTCGACGGAAAGCGTTCTACGCGCGTCGTCCCATCATGAGCGTGACCGGCTGTCCCGCAGAAGTCTCGATGGCGGTGAATTTACGGGAGCGAAGTTCAGCCTCCATCGCAGCACACGACCATAGGTGGCCGCCGCTTCGGGCCAGCCGCAGGGCTGCAAGCGCGGCGCCGACCGGATCCGGAGGCGGAGCGTAGAGACCGACAACAAGGTATCCCTTCGGCTCAAGGGCAACCGTTAGCCGGTCGAGCGCTGTCCGAGCCGCGTCCTGGGAGAGGAAGGGTGCCGGAAGCCACGTCAGCGCGTAGCCGGCTGGATCATCGAACTGGGTCACATCCTGCAGGCGGAGATCGATACGGCTGCGGAATGGGCTTGCCGCCACGTTCGCACGGGCCAGTTCGAGGGCCGGCTCCCAGATGTCCAGGCCCACGACACGCAGCGAGGGCCACTGCGCTGCGGCTTCGAGAGCAATGCCGCCCACACCCGTGCCGACATCCAGGAAGCGCCCGGTGAGGGCGGCCGCGAGCGCCGGGCGGTCGGCCGCCAGGGCCGCCAAGCGCCGTACGACGACCCGCGAGGCTTGGCCCTGAGCCTGCAACATCGCAGGATCGCGGACCTGCCAGACGGGCGGTCGCTCGGGACACTCCAACAGATCCCGCGCCTCCTGCAGGGCGTGCGTGACGGAGGCCAGGGACGCGGAGACCTGCGCCTGATCAAGGTCACCGAGGCCGCCCGGCACCACGGCGGCGACCACGTCGTGCAACCGGCGCGCGACCTCGGGATGAATATCCGGCGCCTCCTGCCGCAGGCGTAGGGCTGCACCGATCGCGGCAAGGCCTCTTGCCGCATCGCCCATCTGCCGCAGCGTGTGTTGAAGGTCTTGGAAAGTCATCGGCGACCGCCAGAATGAAGTTCACCACGACGCGGCATGGCGCCCGAAGCAGAAGAGCCGGACCCGTCAGCCGCAGAACCCGGCCGGGCCGCGACCCGCAGGGTGATCACAGGCCGTGCGCCTGAGCGATCATCTGTGCCGCCCGCTCGCCGATGATGGCGCAGGGGGCCTGCGTGTTTCCCGCCGTCACACGCGGCATGATCGAAGCATCCGCGATGCGCAGAGCGTCGATCCCGTAGACGTTCAGCGATGCATCGACCACCGACATGGCATCGCGGCCCATCTTGGCCGTGCAGCTCTGGTGCCAGTAGGTCACGGCGGCATCACGGATGAAGTCTTCGAGTGCGTCTCCCCGGATGTCGCCCGGCATGGCCTCTCCGCGGACATGCGGACGAAACGCCTGGGCGTTGCCCAGCGCGCGGCACAGATCCACGCAGGCGACGGCCGTCGTCAGATCCGCGGGATCGGACATCATGTTGGCCTCGATCGCCAACGGCACTCCGGGATCGGCACTCGTCAGCCGAAGCCGGCCGCGGCTCGCCGGGCGCGCCAGACCGGCGAACATCGTCCAGCCCTGCGCCGGCACACCGCGCGCCGCGGTCCGATCGCTCGGCACGGGAAATTCGACCTGGCAGAAGAGCACGTCCGGCGCATCGAGCCCGGGGCGGCTCGTCCAATACAGGGTCGCCTCGCTGCCGCTGTTACGGGGGGCGATGGGTTCGGCATACTCCCAGATGCATCCGAACGAGACATGGTCCTGAAAGTTCTGGCCGACGCCCGGCAGGTGCTGCACCACCGGGATGCCGAAGCGCGTCAGCTCCGCATGGTCCCCGATGCCGGAATGCATCAGAACCTTGGGCGTCTGGATGGCGCCCAGGGACAGCACCACCTCGGCCCGGGCTCTGATCTCCAGGACCTGCCCGGCGCGGACCACTTCGACGCCGACCGCGCGCCGCTGCTCGATCAGGACGCGCCGCACGGTCGTGTCGGTGAGGACCGTCAGGTTGGGGCGGTCGAGCCAAGGATGGACATAGGCCCGGTAAAGCGATTGGCGCCGGCCGTCGCGAACCAGCATGTCCGAAATCGAGGCGCCGCCCGGCCCCTCCATCATCTCGCCATTCGGATGCGCGAAGGTCGGGATGCCGACCTCGCGGGCCGCATCGAGCATCGCGTATGCGATGGGGCTGGGATCCGAGGCGGGCTGGACCCAGACCGGCCCGGACTCGCCGCGATACCGCGGATCCGGTGAACCCTGCCAGTTCTCGATTCGACGATAGATCTGGAGGACGTTGTCGTAACTCCACTCGGCATCGCCCGCCTCCGCAGCGAAGTAATCCCAGTCGCTGCGATGCCCGCGCGCCCAGACCATCACGTTGATGCTGGAGCCGCCCCCGAGACCTTTGCCCATCGACATCGACAGGGCACGACCGTTCAGGTGCGGGTTCGGCTGCGCCTCAAATCCCCAATCCCGCTCGCTGCCCAAGTTGGCCGGCCATTGTGCAGGGTCGAGCACCGTCTCGGCATCGTCGCTGCCTCCGGCTTCGATCAGCAGCACGCGCAGGTCGGGATTTTCCGCGAGGCGCCGCGCCACGACCGAGCCCGAGGATCCGGCGCCGCAAATGATGACATCGTATTGCGAGCGCAGGTCGGCGACCAGGCGCTGCTGGTTCTCCTGCGCGCGCCGGGATGAATCGCTGTCCTCGCGACGAGACTGGCTCATGATATGTAACATCCTTCTAATGCTGCGCTGCCGTTGCTGATTAACGGAGCGTTTTGTCCCGCCAACACGGCGGGTCCCGCGAAAATGATCCTGAGCCGCAGGAATTCGGGTCGATGTTCCATGCCTTCGACCCCCGCGACTGTGATCGACGTCACACTGGAAGCGCGGGATGAAGTTCACGAGGGCCTGTTCGCTTCGACTCCCGAATGCGTTACAGAGATCTTCGCAGATCTGCATGTCGCGCTTCGCGTGATAGGCTCGGTTCGCCCTCACGCCATTGTTGTCGATCTTGCCGACGGAGATGCGTTTTGGTCCGGCCTTCTGAAAAGCCTCGGGGCGAACCGATCCTTCGGTCACAGCCGCATCCCGGCTGCGGGAACCTCCGACATAGCAGCGCCGTCCGAAGGTTCGGCGGGCAGCCCGGATCGCGTCTCCCCGAGATGCGGTGGCGGCCATACGCGATCGCTGGCCGATAGCCGGTCCTCGTGGAACGGCGTGGCCAGCCGGGCTGTGAGTTTTGTCACGGACCCGCCCGCCGGTCAGAGGCGACACGGTGCGGCATCATGCTGACACCAGGCTGCGCCGCGGAGAACTTTGCGGAGCGCACACGAGCCTGGGTCGGCACAGTCGAGAGAGGATGTCGTGAGCGCGCCGAACAGGCTTGTCGGGCTCTTGGCCGCCAACGCGTTCTTCGCCGAGCTGGGCCAAGACGCTCTACAAGCCATCGCCGGCCTTTGCCGGATGCGCAGCGTTGCGCGTCACGAGATCCTCTTCCAGAAGGGGGACCCAGGCGATGCCCTCTACGCGATCCGTCGCGGGCAGATCCGCATCGCCACCGGCACCGAGGACGGCCGGTCCGTGACGCTCAACCTCCTCGGCCCCGGCGATGTCTTCGGCGAGATCGCCCTGCTCGATGGCCATGCCCGCACCGCAGAGGCCATCGCGCTCGAGACGACGGATCTCTTCGTCATCGACCGGCGGGACTTCCTCGAACTCCTGGCGCACGACGCGGCCCTGGCGGCGCGGATCATCGGCTTCCTGTGCCGACGGTTGCGCTGGATGAGCGAGCGCATGGAGGAGGCGACGCTCCTTCCCCTCGATGCCCGGCTAGCGCGGCGTCTGGTTATGCTGTCCGAGGATTACGGCGCAGAAATCCAGGTGACACAGCAAGAACTCGCCGCTTACGTTGGCGCGGCGCGGGAAAGCGTCAATCGCGTCCTTCAGGATTGGCGTCGATCCGGCATCATCGATCTTGGGCGCTCACGCGTGCATGTGAAGGTCGCGCCGCGTCTGGCGGCCCTCGGCGCGCCCTCACGGCTCTGAGGCGGCAGAAGGGATCCACCCCATGAGGAATCTCGCGCGCGTCGTGACCGCATTCGCGGCCGTCGTCGTCCCTGTCACCGTCCATGCCCAGACGCGCTGCACGGAAACGACCCGCTTCGACCCGCCTCTGCGGATCCTGCGATGCACCGACGGGCTCACGCTCGAAGCCGAGCGAGCGGCCACGTTACGGCCGGTGGATCGGGACGGCGACGGGCAGCTCGAGGGAGCGGAGATCGGCGGCAGCGCCGTACTCGTGACCCTGCCGACGCGCTCGAAGACGCGCCGGGGCGGCTTCCAGATCCTCACCCCCCACGCGATTGCCTCCGTGCGCGGCACGATCTACGCCGTCGATGTGACCACCGCCAAGACGGCGGTTTTCGTGGCTCGCGGCCGCGTCGCCGTCGCGCGCCGGAACACCCCGGCCGTGTTCGTCACGCTCGGCCCGGGTGAGGGCGTCGATGTCGGTGAGGATCAGGCCCCCCTGGACGTGCGACGGTGGCCGCAGGAGCGCGTCAGAAGCCTGCTCGAGCGCTTCGGGCGGTGAGAGCCGCGGGTCCGGTGCCGCGGCTTGAGTCGATCTCGCGCCCCGGGCGGACCAAGCGACGCTTCGCCCTCCTCATGTTCGTGGCCGCGCTGGGGTGGAGCGGCTGGCTCGCGCACCTGCACATCGCCGGACGGGCAACGCCCCTCGATTACCTGGAGGCGGCGGCGACGGACCTGCGCATGCGCCTGGCCGGTCCACGCATGCCGCCCAAAGATGTCGCGATCGTCGCCATCGACGACGAAATCGTCCGCCGGGAAGGAGGCTTTCCCATCTCGCGCACGACGATGGCGCGGCTGATCGAAACGATCGCCGCGGCCCACCCCCGTGCGCTCGCCGTCGATGTCCTGTTCCTCGAAGACGGGCGCCAGCCCGAGGCGGATCATGCCCTCGCCGCCGCCCTCCGCAAGGTGCCCGCCGTCCTGGCGGCGGCAGCCGTCTTCGACGAGGCCACGAACGAAGGGGGCATCCCGGTCGCCACCGCCGTGCATCGCCCGATCCCGGTGATCGGCGCGGCCGCGCTGACGGGACTCGTCAACCTGTCCGAGGACGCCGCCGGCGTTCCGCGGCACCTTCCTCTCGTTGCCAGGGCGGACAACGGCGTTGCGGCCCATTTCGTCCTGCGCACAGCGGCCCTGGCGGCCCGGAGCGATCCGGTCCTGACCGAGGGACAGGTCCGGATCGGGCCTGCCGTCATCCGGCTCGACCTCGGCTATCATCTTCCTCTCCGTCCCTACGGGCCGCGACGCACGATCCAGACCTTGAGCGCCGCCGCACTTCTCGATGGAACGGCACCCGTCGCCGCTCTGGCGGACCGTGTAGTGGTGATCGGCGCGACGGCACTCGGGGGCAGCGACACCTTTGCGACGGCGTTCGATCCCGTGATGCCCGGCGTCGAACTGCTGGCGACCGGCATCGCCCATCTGACCACGGGCGACGGACTCGTGCGCGATGCGCGCGTTCGGCGGCTCGACGGGGTGGCGGCCGGGATTCTCGCGGGCGCCGCCGTGCTCCTGATCGCGCTGGCCCCACCGCTCCCAGCGGCCATCCTCGTACTCCTCCTCCTGGCCGCCTGGTTCGCTCTGGGCACCGTCGCCTTCAGCCAGGGCATCTGGATGAGCGCCGCCCTGCCGCTCGCAGCCGCTGGCCTGCCGACGCTCCTGTGCGCGGTGGCGCGCCAGACGCTGGATCGCCGCCAGGGCCTGAGGCTCGCGCGATCGGAGCAGGCCCTGCGCCGACTTCAACCCGCCGCGCTCGCGGAACGGCTCGCCTGGGACCCGACCTATCTGGCCGCACCCCTCACGCGCGAGATCCCGGTGCTCTTCATCGATCTGACCGGCTTCACCGGCCAGAGTGAGCGCCTGGGCCCGGTCCGCACCCGCGCCCTCCTCAAAACGTTCCACGATCTCGTGGACGAGACCGCCTCGTCGCACAAAGGCCTCGTCGTCAACTTCATGGGCGACGGCGCGATGGTTGTGTTCGGCGCCCTGGACCCCGATCCCGCGAAGGCGGAAAACGCCGTGCGGGCGGCCAGCGATCTCATCGTCCGGACCCGCGACTGGATCGCGCGCGATCCCGAACTGGCAGGCGCCGGACGGGCGCTCGACGTGCGGATCGGCGCGCATTCCGGACCGGCGATCCTCTCGCGCCTCGGCAGCGACACCAATCAGCAGGTCACGGCGACGGGTGATACCGTCAACGTCGCGAGCCGCCTGCTGGCCGTGGCGTCGGAGGCCAAGGCCCGCCTCGCCGTCAGCGCCGATCTCCTGACGGCTGCCGGCATCGTTGAGCCGGCCGGCCTCTTCGACGAGCGGCGGACGGCTTCCATCCGCGGACGGTCCCAACCCATCGCGGTTTGGTTGACGCGCGAACCTGCGCGGCTGCCATAGATCCCGCGCCACGCCGCGTTTCCGGGCCTCTGTGACCGCGGTCACAGCGGCCGGCCATCGTCGGGCGCAGAGTGCTGTCACCCCAACAGGGAGAAGCACGATGAAGACGACTTCGACGAAGACGATGATGGTCGCAGGTCTCGCGCTGGCGACACTGGCCGGCGGTGCCGCCAGCGCCGATGCCCGCGGGTTCGGTCACGGCGGATTTGGTCACGGCGGCTTCGGCCATCACGGCGGCTTCGGCCATCGCGGATTCGGGTACGGTCGCTTCGGAAACGGCGGGTTCGGCCACCATCGATACTTCCACCACCGTGGCTACCGTCGGCACTTCGGCGGGTTCGACTGGAATTATCCCACGGGTGGCTACTTCCTGAGCTCGGATTTCAGGGATTGCCGCGTCGTCTACAACCCCTTGTTCTTCGGACATGAGCGCGTCTGCAGCTGACGGAGCATCCGTCTTCGGCTGATTGAGGCCCCGGTGCGCGATCGGCCGCCGCTGCACCCGCAGCGGCGGCCGGTTGGCCGACGTCGTCACACCAAAGCTTGCCGTGACGACGGGATGGGAGCCGGCACCCCGGACCCATTCGTCTCGAAGACGCCGCTCGAATATCGAAAGTCAAACCGCAACCGCATTAGACATGAGCCGAGCGGCAGCGCGGAGCGGTCGTGAGTTTGTCGCCGCCGTAGCGCGTTCGCTTGAAGGCGTGCACGCGACCGTGGTGATGGTGGTCCCACCAAGGAAGATGTCGGTGCCGCGTTCCGGGCGCGCCGCGCGTCCGAGGCTGTGCCGGGGAGCAGGGCGATGACGGCGACGAGGACATCGGGACGTGCAGAGGAGCCAATCGAACCCGCAATGGGCCGCACGACCCCTGATTTCTACGCGAGCCTGCCCCGGTTTACCGCCTTCTCCAGCCTCATGGATCCAGGCCTCTATCGGCCGCTTCCCACGACCTGGTGGCTGGGTGTGACCGATGTCGTCGGCTCTCAGCAGCAGATCGGGCTCGGCCGCTACAAGGCGGTCAATGCGGCCGGCGCAGCCATCATCGCGGCCGTTTCGAATGCCCTCGGCCGGCGCGCGTTCCCGTTCGTCTTCGCCGGCGACGGGGCAAGCTTCGCGATTGCCCCGGAAGACGTAGACGCCGCCAGAGAAGCGCTGGCCGCAACGGCCGTCTGGGTCCGCGAGGCGCTGCAGCTCGAGTTGCGCACCGCTCTGGTACCGGTCTCAGCCGTGCGCGATCGCGGACTCGACGTGCGCGTCGCGCGCTACGCGCCCAGTGCTCACGTTTCCTATGCCATGTTCAGCGGAGGCGGCCTGCCCTGGGCAGAGGCCGCCATGAAGGCCGGCGACTATGCCGTCGCACCGGCTGAGCCTGGCAGCCAGCCCGACCTGACCGGCCTCTCCTGCCGCTGGCAGGCAATCCGTCCCCGCCACGCGTTGATTCTCTCGCTCATGCTCGTGCCGCAGCACAGCGGCGACGCGCCGGCCTTCCGGCAACTCGTGCAAGAGATCCTGCACAGTGTGGAGATCAGTGCCGAGGTCGCACATCCGATGCAGGATGAGGGACCGCAGATGCACGGACCGTGGGCGGGCCTGGATCTTGAACTGCGCGCCATGCCGGGCTCCCGTCTGAGCCGCCTCTGGCGCAAGCTTCGCCTCGTGGCACGATCGATCCCCGAATACCTGATCTACCGCATCGGCTTGCGGGTGGGAGGGTTCGATCCGGCCGCGCTTCGGCACGAGATCGTCGGGAATACGGACTTCCGCAAATACGATGATGCGCTGCGGATGACGCTGGACTGCACAGAGGCCTTCGCGGATCAGCTGGAGGCGCAGCTCGCCGGTGCGGAGGCGCGGGGGATCTGCCATTTCGGGCTGGAACGGCAATTGGCTGCGCAGTTGACCTGCATCAGCCCTCCGGTGCCCGGCCGCGGGCACATGCACTTCATCGATGGCGCTGGCGGAGGCTACGCCGCGGCCGCCGCAAGGCTGAAGGCTCGGGCGGCAAGCGTCGGGGCCGTGGTGCCGACCAGCCCGTGAGGGGGCTGTGAAGCGTGGCTGCTGCCGGATGAAGCGCGGGCGCTCGGGACGACCTACCTCGAGCGGCGTTCAGGATCACTGTGCAGCACCGCACCGGCGAGCGTTTGGTCGATGACGGGACCTTCGCGGTCGGCGCCAGCCTGATCGGTGCCACTGCCTGCGAGCGGCGACCGGTGGAAGGCGCAAAAATCTTCACCGTGTAGGAGCTTCTCCGGCCTGGGATCTTTGCGGAAGGGATGTCCGCTTCGGAGCGTCCTCGAAACACGCTGAATGACCGGGATGGACACGAAGCCGAATGTCCGCTGCTGCGCGCATTTGTGGGTCGGCGTGACGTGGTCTAGCCGAAACCTGCCATTCCGCTTCGGAATGCCGCCGCCCGAAATGCGGACATTCTCCCTGCCCGACTGCGAGCCACTGGCACGCGTAGGATCATGCAAGAACGTAGCCCGTAGGCAAAGGGCAGCTTCGGAGCTTCTGTCCAGATAGGTCGTCTTTACCCGCGGCCGACCTGATCACGATAACGCTTCAGAAGTTGTAGCCGAGACGACGTCGAGAATCCTCCATCAGCTACGCGTCCACGCAGCATGCACGGCTCCAGTCGCCGTATCCGGCTTCGCCGGTCCGATGAAGATCACGACCGGGCCATGGGAATCGCGCCGGGGGTCATAGAAATCGAGCAGGCCGGGATGGAGGCGCTGGATGAAATCCGGTTGCCGCCCACTCCGACGCAGCAGGTGGTCGATGACGACCTGATCGCCATGCACCGCGTTCGGCACGGGGCCGCAGGATCCTGGGCTCATCCAGCGGTCGGGGTCGGCCGCGAAGGTCGTGTAAAGCGATGCGAGCTCGTCCCCGGACCAGCGCAGCAGCGCACTGGAGAGGCGCCCCGCGTGGAAAAAGTCCTCCATCGCGGCGAGGCCGGGCTCGGCGAGGGCATCGGCTGGGCCGGTCAGCACCGTATCAAGGTCGCACAGGAGGGTCGGACCCGTGCTGAGACCGGGCCGGAACGCCTCCATCTTCGCCCACCAGGCCGACCAAGCGTGCCGGAGCGGGATCGTCTCCACGCCCGCGACGGCCACTGGCAGGTCCGTAAGACAGACGATCCGTTCGAAAGCCGGGGCATGGCGGCGGATGCCGCCTGCGAGGCGGGCGACCCAGGTGGCGTCGTAGCGCCCGCCGCCCTTCAGGACGGTGATCAGCGTGGTCATGACGTTATTGCTCGGTCAGAGATGGTGGATGCACACGAATGCGTCCGGCCGCCTCAGCCTCGGCGAACCATGCACGCTCGGCCGCCCAGGGATGACCGGGCCAGCCGTCGAAACCAAAGCCGAAGACCTGCGCCGGTCCTGCACCCGCCGGGCGGCCGAGCAGCAGCGCGAGCGTCACGAGGACGCCGGTGCTCGGGTTCGGGTGTCCCGCCGTGCGCGGGCCGAGCAGGGCGTGAGCCTGCTGGTGCAGCGTCTCGGGCAGGAGGAGGACCGGGCGGCCCAACGGACGCAGCCGCGCCAGAAGCTCGCGGGTCCAGCAGATCGGCTCGGGGACGTTGTGCTCCGCCGGCAGCATCGGGAAGGGCAGGATGAAGGCCTGCGCGGCGCGGACCACCGGGCGCTCGAGGAAGCGCCGGTCCGCCAGCCATTCCCGCGGCTGGCCGCCGCGGTTGACCAGGGCGAGATGCGTGACGCGGTGGCCGGTGCCGCCGCCGAAGCCGAGCGCGTTGTTGAAGCGGACCACGCTGTCCGCCGCATCGATCGCGGCTGCGCACGCACCCGCTCCGGGCGCGTTGCCCACGATGGCGAGGGACCCGTCGGCTGGTAGGCCGGCGCGTCCGGCAGGGAGGGAGTCGACGTCCGGGATCACGTGCGGCAGGGGTTATGGGAACCGCGGAGGTAAGGCGCGGGCCCGACGCATCCAGGCCCCTCTGCTGGATCGCGGGCGTGGGAGATGGGATCATGCGCCGGTGTTTCGTCTGTGCCGCCGCCATGATCGGGCCGAGCGACCGGACCCTGTCCTATCCGGGCGGCGCGCGCCGCGCCTTCCCGCTGGCCTGCAACGCCTGCGGGGTCCTGCTCGCGCACGGCGCGGCCCCGGAGGCCTGCCGCGCGCATCTGGCCCGAAGCCTCGCCGGTCCCGTCTTCGCGCCCGACCCGGAGGCGCCCTACGGCCTCGACCTCTATACCCTGCGTAGCGCCGCGACCCGTTGGCGGCTCGGCGTCCGTCCCCGCGACGCAGCCGGCCGCGCGGAACTCCGACACCCCCACGGTACCCGGGCGGCCGACGCTGAGCTGTTCGCCCTCGAAGCCGCCGACGGGCGCCCGGTGTCCCTCGGCCTCCTCTGCCGTCCGGCGGACCGGGACGCGGTCCTGGCCTCGCTGCCGGCGCAGGCTGGCTGGACGGACGACGTCGCGATCCTGATCGACGGGCCGGCGCGGGCGGCGGAGCCAGTTCCGGTCGCGGGCTTCGCCGCGGGGGCGGTGCGCGTGGCCGCCCGCCCCCTGGACGGGGATTTCGCCGCGCAGCGCAATGCCCTCCAGGGCCTCGCCCGCCACGGCTGGATGCTGCAGCTCGACGCCGACGAGGCGCTCGGCCCGGCGACCGGCCGCTTGCTGCCCGCCCTGGCGGCCCTGGCCGAGGCGGAGGCCGTCGTCTCGATCGGGCTCGCCCGGGCGAACCGGGTCGACGGCGTCCTCTCGGACGTGTTCCCGGATGTCCAGTATCGGTTGAACCGCACCCATCTGGTCTACGCCGGCCGCGTCCATGAGCGCCCGGTTCTCGACCGCGGCTGGCCCGGGAGCCTCATCGCCCTGCACGGCGGCATCGAGCATCGCCTGAGCGCGGCCCATGTCCGGGCACGGTCGCGGCGCTACGAGGCGCTCGATCCCGGGCGCGGACGTCTGGAGGAAGAGGCCGCGTTGCTGCGCCCCTACGCAGACTGACGGGTCGGAGCGGACCGGATCTGCTGCGGCTGCACGATCAGCGGCCCCGCGCCGCCGTGATCGCCCGTTCGTAGAGCGCCAGTGTCTCGCGCCCGAGGCTCGCCCGGCTGAAGCGCCCGGCCGCCGCCAGGGCGCGGGCGCGATAGGCGCGGCGCAGGTCCGGATCGGTGAGGAGCGGACGCAGGGCGTCGGCGAGGGCCGGCCCGGTCGCGGCCGCGGCCAGGGGGCCGGCGCCGGGCACGCCGACGAAGGCGCGGGCGCTCGCATCCTCGGCGCAGGCCACGACCGGCCGGCCGTAGGCGAGCGCTTCCTGGTAGACGAGGCCGAAACTCTCGTAGCGCGAGGGCGCCAGCACCGCGTGAGACTCGGCGTAGGCCGCCGACAGCGCCCGGCCGTCGATCCGGCCCCGGGCCCGGATGTGCGGCCGCGCCACATCGGGCAGATCGGCCGGGAGATCGTCCGGCGGCACCCCAACGAGGTCGAGCCGGAAGGCGGGCAGCGCGCCCCTCGCCCACTCGGCACCGAGGATCGCGACCGCGCCGAGAAGGGCATCGAACCCCTTCCGCGCCTCCGCCCGCCCGACGAAGAGCAGGCTGATCGGTTCCGCCGCCTCCGGATAGGGGGCGCCACTCGCGGCCTCGGCGACCTCGGGGGGCAGGCTGAGACCGATCACCGCCTCGGGCTGCCGCCCGGTCAGCCCGTAGCAACGGGTGATCACCCCCGCGTGCGTCGCGGTGTTTGCGATGAGCCCAGCGCTCGCCTGAGCCTGCCGACGCTCCAGGCGGTCAGCCGTCCAGCCGTCGAGGCGGTTCCGCAGGCTGCCGGCCGGCTCGCGGGTGAAGGCGGCCGGCGTGGAGCTGCGGGTCACCAGCGGCAGATCCCGCCGGCCGGCGAGCAGGGCAGCCGGCGCATACCAATTGGTCGCCTCGATCACGGCGAAGGGCCCTTGGCGATGCGCCTCCAGCACGGCACGCCGGAAGGCGAGCGGGGCGGCGAGATGGCCGGCGGAGCCCCAGAGGCGCAGGCGCGCGAGGGAGCTGCCAGGCGCCAGGGCGAGCCCCGACACGGTGACGCCGCCGATCCGTTCGTGTCCGGTCCGGTCGAGGGTGAACACCGTCACCTCCGCGCCCGCCTGCGCAAGGCTCTCGGCGATCTCTCGGGCCGCGGTGGAGAGCCCGCTCGGCGATGGCGGGTAGTCCCAGGCCAGGAAGGCGGTGCGCATCAGGCGGCGTGCAGGCGGTGGTAGAGGGCGAGGTAATCCCGGGCCATGCGTTCGGCGGTGAAGCGCTCCTCGAACCGGCGGCGGATCGCGGCGCGGTCGAGCTGCCCGATCCGGGCGAGGGCCGCGACCGCCTCGGCTTCGCTGGAGACGATGAAGCCCGTCACCCCGTCCTCGACGATCTCGGGAACCGAGCCGCGGTTCCAGGCGACCACCGGAGTGCCGCAGGCCATCGCCTCGATCATCACGAGGCCGAAGGGCTCGGGCCAGTCGATCGGGAACAGGAGCGCCCGGGCGCCGCCCAGGAGCTCGCCCTTCCGGGTATCGTCGACGGGCCCGAGATAGGTCGCGTCGACGCTCAGCAGGGGACGCACGCAGCGGTCGAAATAGTCCGGGTTGCCGACATCGATCGTGCCGCCGAGCCAAATCGGCAGACCGGCGGCGCGAGCGACCCGGATCGCCACGTCGGGCCGCTTCTGGTCGGTCATGCGACCCACGAAGGCGACATGGTCGTCCGGCGCGGCGCGGAAGGCGTAGCGCGCCCGGTCAATGCCGTGATGGACGATGCCGGCCAGGTTCACGGCCGGGATGCCGGTCGCCTGCGCGGCCGAGATCGCCGCGACGGGCAGGTCGGGGAAGCCCTGGAAGAACAAGGCCCGGTCGAGCTCGTCGACCCGCCAGTGGATGGTGGTCAGGCTGCGTCGGCGCCGCGCGCCCAGCAGCGCCGCGTGGGCGAATTCGCCGTGGCAATGGACGATGTCGAAATCGTCGAGCCGCTGCCGCAGGTCCTCCAGCTGCAGAGCCTCCAGGGCGGCGGGCACCCCGGGTGCGACGCGCCCGTGTTGCCGTTCCAGCGCCGCGAGACTCGGGTAATTGCCGACGCGCGGTAAGTCTGTCGCACTGTCCGATGGGGCGAATAATGTTAGTTCCACACCCAAGCTTCGTAGCGCCGTGCTGAGATCGTGCACAACCCGCTCGGTGCCGCCGTGATGGTCTGGGGGAACGGGAAAAATGTTCGGAGCGACCTGCGCGACGCGAAGCACGGCAACCTCTTTACATATGTTAAGCCGGGGCGCGGCGTTCGCTTTACATAAGTTAAGCGTTCTGCGGCGCGCGAGAGCCGCAGCGCACGCCTGATGTTTGTCCTGCATATCGCCCTGCAGGGCTGCCTGCGCGGCGACGGCGTCGTCTACGGGCTCACCGCCGACACGGGCGGCCATATCCGCTACCTGCTCGATCTGGTCTCGGCCTCGGTGCAGGACCGCGATCTCACGCGGATCGTGGTGGCGACCCGTCTGTTTCGCGGCTCCCTCGGGGCCGCCTACGCCGTGCCCGAAGAGCCGATCGCCGACAAGGTCACGCTCGTGCGGCTCGCGAGCGCGTCCCCGGACTACCGCGCCAAGGAGGCGATGCACGCCGAGGTCGCGTCCTTCGCCGAAAACCTCATCACCTGGATCGCCGCCCAGGCCCGGGCGCCGGATCTCATTCACGCGCATTACGCGGACGCGGCGACGGTGGCGGCCCTGGTGGAAGATCGCCTGGGCATCCCCTTCGTCTTCACGGCCCATTCCCTCGGACGCGTGAAGGCAACGATGCTGGGCACGGCCCCCGTCCGGCCTGATCTCGCCCGCCGGATCGCCGCCGAGGAGGAGGCTGTGGCGCGAGCCCAGCTCGTGATCGCCTCCTCGCGGGACGAGGCGGAGGTGCAGTACGCCGGCTATGCGGCCTACGATCCCGGACGCGTCCGCGTCCTGCCTCCGGGCAGCGACCTCGCCCGCTTCGCCGCGGCCCAGACCCATCCCCGGGTCGACGCGGCGATCGACCGTTTCCTCGACGATCCGGACAGGCCGGCAATCCTGGCGCTCGCCCGGCCGGTGGCGCGCAAGAATCTCGCTGCGCTGGTGCGTGCCTACGGCGAGAGTCGTGCGCTCCAGGCCCACGCCAACCTCGTGATCATCGCCGGGACCCGTGACGACATCGATACCCTCGACGGCGACATGGCCGCGACCATGCGCGACCTCCTCGTCCTGATCGATCGCTACGATCTCTACGGGCGCGTCGCCTACCCGAAGACGCACCGTCCGGAGGACGTTCCGGCGATCTACGCCCATGCCCGGACGCGCGGCGGCCTGTTCGTCAACCCGGCCCTCAACGAGCCCTTCGGCCTGACGCTACTCGAGGCCTCTGCCGCCGGCCTGCCGCTGGTCGCCACCGACAGCGGCGGCCCCAACGACATCGTCGAGACCTGCGGCAACGGGCTCTTGGTCGATCCACGCACCCACGGGGCGATCGCGGAAGCGTGCCTGCGGATCCTGGGCGATCCGGTCCTCTACGCACGCTGCGTGGCTGGCGGCGCCCGGGCGGCTGCAGCCTACGACTGGGACCGGCACGCCGCCCGCTATCACGTCCTGCTGCGCGCGCTGCTGTCCCCGGAGCCGCCCACCCAGACACCCCGGCAGCTGCTCGTCTGCGACATCGATAACACGCTGGTCGGCTGCGATGCGGCGATGGGAATCTTCCGCCGGTGGCGCAGCCGGCAGGCGGGGCTCGCCTTCGGCGTCGCAACCGGCCGGTCCTTCCACAGCGCGATGGCCGTGCTGGAGCAACAGGACAGCCCCCGGCCCCAGGTAATGATCACCTCGGTGGGATCCGAAATTTACCACCTCGACGCCAACGGCGTGACATACACGGCAGACGCCGCGTGGCGCCGGATCATAGAGCCCGGCTGGGATCGGCCCGCCGTGCAGGCAGCGCTCGACAGGCTTGATGGGCTGAGCCCCCAGGGTCCTCTGGAGCAGCGGGCCCTGAAGCTGAGCTATTTCGGTGACACCGAGACCGAACGGCGCGTCCGCGCGCGTCTGGCAGAGGCCGGCATCGCCGCGCGTGTGATTCACAGTCATGGACGGTATCTCGACGTCCTGCCCGAGGCCGCCTCGAAGGGCACTGCCGTGGACCACGTCCGGGCCCTGTACGACCTGCCGGAGCACGCCGTGTTCGTGGCCGGCGATTCCGGCAACGACATCGAGATGCTCGGCGCCCGCGTGCAGGCGATCATCGTGGCGAACTATTCCGACGACCTCGCAAGCCATGCCGCCCTGAAGCACTCCTACGTGTCCCGCCGGACCCACGCCCGGGGCATCATTGAAGGGGTCTCGCACTTCCGCCGGATGCTCGCCGATGCCGGCTGAGCACGAGGAGGGGCCGGCTCCCAGCGTCCTGACCCTGGTCCGCGGCCGGGCCGACCGCCTCCGTAACCTGATGCAGGGTCTCGCCCGCCAGACGCTGCCCCCGCGAGAGCTGGTGATCGCCTGGATGCAGTCGGAGCGTGCGCCGGACCTGCCCGATCCCGGCTGCCCGATCCGGCACCTCCACGTGCCGGGCGAGCCGATGCCGCTGGCCGCCGCGCGCAACCGGGCCGCCGAGGCAGCGTGCGCTGAACTCCTCGTCTTCCTCGACGTGGATTGCATCCCGTCGCCGACTTTGACGGACGCCTATGCGCGGGCCGGCGCTACGGCGCAGGGGCTGTTGCTCGGCGAGGTCCTCTACCTTCCGCCGGGGGCGGGCACCGGCGATTGCAAGCCGGCGGTACTCGACCGCCTCGGCCGAGCCCATCCGGCCCGGCCCGCCCTGCCCGAAAACGGCCTGCGGCCGGAACCCGATGCAGGCCAGCTCTGGGGCCTGTCCTTCGCCCTATCGGCCGCGGTTTGGCGCACGGCCGGCGGCATGGACGAGGCTTTCGTCGGCTACGGCGGTGAGGAGACGGACCTCGCCGCCCGGCTTGCCGCCGCCGGGCTGCCGGTCTTCTGGGTCGCGGGGGCTCGCGCCTATCACCAGCACCATCCGGTCCACGTGCCGCCGCTGCAGCATTTCGCGTCGATCCTCGCCAACGCGGCGCGTTTCCGGGCGCGGCACGGGCGCTGGTGCATGACCTACTGGCTCGACCAGTTCCGCGCGGCCGGGCTGATCGACTGGGACGTCGCCGCCCCCGCGATCCGCCTGATCCGCCCGCCGACCGAACCCGAGATCGCCGCGGCCCTGCGGCCCGACGCCCTGTTCTCTTGAGAGCGAGCCCGAACCCACCGCCATGAAGAAGCCGATCGCGTTCTTCGTTCATCATCAGGGCCGCGGCCACGCCAACCGCACGATGGCGGTGGCCGCCGAGTTTGCTCGTGACCGGGCCGTCTCGGTGCTGACCGCCGATCCACGCCTGTTCGACGGGTTCGGCCGCGACATCGAGATCGTGGCGCTGCCCAACATGATCGGCGCCGCCGTGCCGACGGCGCGCCTCTACGCCGAGCCGACGCCCCAGGTGATGCACTGCGTTCCCCTGGGTCTCGACGCGATGCGCCGGACCATGCGGTCGATCCTCGACCATCTCGACGAGCGTGGAATCGGCCTGTTCGTGGTCGATGTCTCGGCGGAGATCGCGCTGCTCGCGCGTATCGCCAGCGTGCCGGCGGTGCAGATCCGCATGCACGGCGACCGGTCCGATATCGGCCATGTCGGCGCCTACGAGGCCTGCGTCGGAATGCTCGCCCCCTTCGACGAGCGCTTGGAGCAAGACGATTACCCGGCACACCTGCGCGCCAAGACCTTCTACAGCGGCGGCCTGTGCACCAGCGTCGATCGGGTGCCGGAGCGCGCGGAGGCCCGCGCCAAGCTCGGCCTCGATCCTGCACGGGAGATCGTCGTGGCGGTGACCGGCGGCGGCGGCAGCGGCACGCCCTACGCGCCCCTCACGGTCGCGGCCCGCGCCGAACCCGACGCCCTGTGGCTCACCCTCGGGCCGACCCACCGCGAGGGCCACGAGACCGACTTTTCGAATCTGCGCGAACTCGGCTGGGTGTCCTCGGTCACCGACTACCTCGCCGCCGCCGACATCGTGATCGCCTCGGCGGGCGACAACACGGTCCACGAGATCGCCCGGGTCGGCGGCCGCCTGATCGTGATGCCGGAATGGCGCTACTTCGCCGAGCAGACCCGCAAGGCCGAGGCCCTGGTCCGGCTCGGCGCCGCCGTGCAGGCGCCCGCCTGGCCGGGTGATCTCCGGGGCTGGCGGGACCTCCTCGCCCGCGCCCGCGCCCTCGACGGGGCTCCCCTGCGGAGCCTCTACGCCCCCGACGCCGCTGCCCGCGCCGCCGGCTGGCTCGAAGGGCTGACCGACGCGCTCTGGGATTGCGGACCGGCCGGCGCCGAAACCGTCCCGCTTCCAGGCATCGCCGCCGAGTGACCGCCGCCGTCTCCCCAACCCAACCGGAGCCCGATCGCCTTATGTCCACCGTCTCCGTGGTGACCCTCGCGAAGGGCCGGCCGACGCATCTGCGCAACGTGCTCCGCGGCCTGGAGCGCCAGACGCAGCCCCCCGCCGCCTTCATCGTCGCAGTGATGCAGGAGACGCCCTACGACCTGCCCGAGGTCGGCTTCCCGGTGCATCAGATTCCGGTGGGGGGCCGCGAGTTGCCGCTGGCGGCGGCGCGCAACCGCGGCGTGGCGGCGGTCGACAGCGACGCCGTGGTCTTCCTCGACGTCGATTGCATCCCGGCGCCCGACCTCATCGCCGACTACGCGCGGGGGCTCTCCGAACTCGACGGGCTGCTGATGGGCGAGGTGCTTCATCTGCCCGAGCGCGCCACGCTGGTGACCTGGGACTATGCCGGCCTCGATGCCGTGGCGGAGCGGCATTCCGACCGCCGCGGCCCCCCGGCCTCCGGCATCGAGATCTGCAACGATTACCGCTGCTTCTGGTCGCTCAACTTCGCGATCCGGCGGGCGACCTTCCTGGCGACCGGCGGCTTCGACGAGCGCTACACCGGCTACGGCGGCGAGGACACCGACTTCGGCAAGCTCCTCGACCGAAGCGGCATCCCGATCGCCTGGATCAAGGGCGCGCGCGCCTATCACCAGTACCACCCGCACCACATGCCGCCGGTCCATCACCTCGAGAGTGTGGTGCGCAACGCCGAATTGTTCGAGGCCAAGTGGGGCTACCGCACCATGGGCCACTGGCTCTACGCCTTCAAAGTGATGGGCCTGATCGACGACACGCCCGACCGGCCGATCCGCATCCTGCGCCGGCCCGACGCCGCCGACCTCGCGCTGACTGGTCAGCTGGGCCACCAGCCCTACACCAACTCGGCGTCGGTGATCCGCGCCATCGAGGCTCGGACGGATGCCGGGGCCGCCGCGAAATCGCCGGCGCCGGTGACGGCGTGAGGATCGCGCTCCTTGCCCATCTCCGCCATCCGATCGCCCCGCCCTTCGCGGGGGGCCTCGAAGCCTATACGTGGAGCCTCGCGGACGGTCTCGCCGCCCGGGGCCACAGCGTCGCCCTGTTCGCCTCCGGCGACAGCGACGCGCGCTTCGCCCTGGATCCTGTGATCCCGGTCCATCACGAGCGGAGCCATGCCGGCCTGGAGCACCGGGGCGATGCGGGCCTGAAGGCTCATCTCGACGACGGCTACGCTTCCGCCTGCGACCGGATCGCTGCCGGGGGCTTCGATGTGCTGCACAACAACAGCCTGAGCCGTCTGCCCCTGGAGAAACGGCGCACCGCCGCGACGCCCACCGTCACGTCGCTGCACGTACCGCCCTACGACGCCCTGCGCTGGTTCGTGCAGGCGAGCCCCGCCCCGGGACACCGGATCACCGCGCCCTCCCGGGCGCATCTCGACGCGTGGTGGCCGGACGGGGCGCCCCCGGAGGCCTCGGTGCTTCACAACGGCATCGATCCCGCCGCCTGGCCGTATCGTCCGGACGGCGACGGCAGCGCCGTCTGGTGCGCGCGGATCACGCCCGACAAGGGCGCGCAGCACGCGATCGGCGCAGCGCGCCAAGCCGGCCTGCCCCTGACCCTGTTCGGCCCGGTCGAGGAGCCGGATTACTGGGCGGCCCAGGTCGCGCCGTTGCTCGGCGGCTCGATCCGCTACGGCGGCCAGCTCAGCGGGACGGCCCTGGCCGCGGAGGTCGGCCGCGCCTCCGTGTTCCTGGCCACACCGTGCTGGGACGAGCCGTTCGGACTGGCGGCGATCGAGGCGATGGCCTGCGGCCTGCCGGTCGCCGGCTTCGCCCGGGGCGCCGTCCCGGAGGTCGTCGGCGAAGCCGGATCCCTCGCGGCACCAGGGGACCAGGCGGGTCTTGCCCGTGCCATCGGCGAGGCGCTCGCGATCCCGCGGCCGATCCCGCGCGGGCGTGTCCTGCGCCTGTTCACCCGCGCATGCTGGCTCGACCGATGCGAGGCGCTCTACGCGCAGGCCCGCGCCGTTCGATGACCCCACTGCTCTTCCTAAATGTCTGCCCCTCCTGGGCCTTCCAACACCCTCAAATCAGAGTGCCATGACCCGTCAGGACCTGATCGCCGCCCTGTGGCACGGCCGCGACCCGTTCGCGGATCCCCCGGCGGACCTACGCCCCGCCGACCTGCAGGGCTGGCGCAGCATCCACTCCTACCTCGAGGAGGCGGTGATCGAGTTCCGGCCCCGTGTGGTCATCGAGATCGGCACCTGGAAGGGGGCCAGCGCCCTCTTCCTCGCGCGAACCATGGCCGAGAACGAGGTCGCCGGCACCGTGATCGCGGTCGATACGTGGCTCGGAGCCGTTGATCACTGGGCGGACGAGGCGCTGTTCGCGGAACTCGCCACCGAGCATGGCTATCCGAGCCTCTACCGGACCTTCCTGGCCAATGTGGTGCGCGAAGGCATGACGGACCACATCGTGCCGTTGCCGCTCGACTCGTTGAATGCCGCGGAACTCCTGCGTCTGCGCGGTGTGACCGCCGACGTCATTCATCTCGATGCCGGGCACGAGGAGACGTCTGTCGCGGCGGACCTGCGCGCCTGGTGGCCGGTCCTGCGGCCTGGAGGCCTCCTGATCGCCGACGATTACGATCGCTTGGGCGGCCGCTTCCCGGGTGTGACCCGGGCGGTCGATGCGTTCTGCGCCGAGGTCGGGGCGCGGGGGCCGTGGTCGCTGCAGGGCAAGTGCAAGTTCACCAAGCCGAATGAGGGCTAATCAAGTGCTTCGCCTGTGCGCCGGCGATGAGGATTTGGTCGGAACGCTGACGACCTCGGGCGTCCATCTCATGACAGGCGGCTGAACTTGGCGTCTTTCCACCCGGACCTTTCCATGAAACGCGGCATTGAGGGGAGATGACCCATGCCTCCTCGAACGCTGCGCCCTGTGCTCTCGTCGTCGACGACGACGGCATGGTCCGCATGGCTGCGGTCGACATCTTGGAGGAAGCGGGGTTTACGACCTTCGCGGCCTCATCCGGTGATAAGGCGTTGCTCGTGCTCGAAGAACACCACGCGTGCATCGTGCTGCTGTTCACAGACGTGCAGATGCCGGGCGTACACGATGGCTTCGCCCTCGCTCGCAAGGTTGCGAGCGCCTACCCTCACATCTCGATCGTCGCTGCGTCGGGGCAGGCCAAGCCCGGACCGAACGATCTGCCGGACGGAGCGCGCTTCATCGGAAAGCCGTTCAGCGTGGACATCGTGAATCACCACCTGCGCGAGGTTCTGCCGGACGAGCAGAAGCCCGAGCCGCTGCGCGACAAGAACCGCGCCTGAGAGGCGCGATCATATCTTTGGTCAGCACTCGCAGCTACGCAAGCATGCACGCAAAATGACTGTCAGCACCCCAAACGGACCCGGCGGCGCTGTCTGCTTCGATGCATTCGCCGTCCAGAAGCGGACGGGCCGGACACCACTCCGAGCGGACAGTCTGATAGCGACCCAACTCGGTCGCAAGCGCGCATCTAAGCTTTTCTTCAAAGCGGACGTTCGAGTGCATAAGTCAGAAGCGGCTCCCCAGGCATCAGTGCGCCGGCGACCGCTCCAATGCGTCCGACGAGCGCTTCTTCTTTTTGCGTTTGCTCACCTTCAACACCACGTCCAAGTTGTCCTCGGCGATGCGCTCAGCCAACACGAAGTCATGGAGTTCAGCGGTCGCTCCGTCTGAAGCAGCCGACGCTTCCGTCACAGCATAAAACGCCGCGCGAACGATCTCCTTCTTGCTCGCCTCCGGGTGCCGTTCGCGGATGGCAGAACGGATCGCCTTCGGCTTCATCCCAGGGGCGGCAATCTCCTTCAGCGTGTCTGCGATCTCTCTGATCGATGCGATATTGCTCACCTGCACCTCACCCGCTCGGCTGGGCCATAATCCCGTCGGCCAATGCGACGTTCCGATGACGCGGCCACACAGCCAGCTTCTTACGCGAGACGCATTGTTCACGCGAGCGTGAGGCCTTACCGAGCGGGCACGTTCTTCATGAGACCGGAACGCACTTGGGGCGCGTCCGCAATGCGGCGCGCCCCTCTTTCGCCTCCGGCATGAAGGCTGGCGAGGTATGGTCCCGACAGCATCAAAGGCGGTTCTCGCCCAAATGGGTCAATCGCGCGTGAGGCGTATATCGACCTCTCGCTCCACGAAGGTCCATTCCCGCGTGGCCCTGAGGTTAGAGAGAAGAGCTTCGAAATCCGCCTCATGCTCTGGCGCAAACTCGAACCAAGTCAGAAAGTCAAACGGCTCACGAAGATCCCTGCTGTGATGAAGCCTTCTGGCAATGGCAGGAAGATAGTTCATACCAATCGTGGTGTGCTTGGAAGTCTCCTCGAATATTTCACGGCGCTCGTCTTGAGCCAAATCCCACCACTGCTGAGATTTTTTGATCGGGATCAGAGCGGCATGAGTTGCTGTCGGCCGATCAAGAGCAGCTTGTAAGCTCCGTAGCCTATTGGCTTCATCGCGTGTGGTGTAGCGGAGGTTGCTAATAGCTCCGCGTAGACGCCATGCCATGTCGGAAGACGCCAAGTGTCCCGGATCTTCACTTTCACTCACCAAGCCAACTGACACAAATGCCACCTCTTCAAGGCGGGCTCCGGTCGTTGCCTCCGCGCGCGTAACCCGCCACGGGCCTCTGTCGCCGCCTGTGAACTCGATCACACAAGGCATGCCGTCGATCTCCTTGCCACGAGCCTAGTTCGTCGAAGCTCGCCTCGGGTTACACGCCAATACGAGGCGCACTCTTGCCAGAGAACCTTCTGTCTTTTTCGGCGAACCTGTCGTGGAGCGGACGTTTCACTTTGGGCATTTCACCAGCTTGTGAAAGTCCGTATTCTCAGGTTCAATACTCGAAAGCCGCCAGTCCGTTTTCCACCCGTCTCAGACGGGCAGAGGCGCAGGGCTACGTTGTTGGGCGCGCTGCTCGCGGGCGTAGTGAATTGGCGGTCTGCCGACATGACGGGCGAAGGCGGTGCTGAAGGTGCTAGCAGACCCGTAGCCCACGCGCTCGGCAACCTCCGCTACGCCGGCTCCCTCGCGACCGAGCAGATCCTTCGCCAGCGCGATACGCCACGCCAGGAGATACGCCATCGGCGCGACGCCGACCTCGCGCCGGAACCGTTCGAAGAATGTCGAGCGCGACAGTCCCGCCTCTCGGGCCAGGGCCGCGACCGTCCAGGGAACGGTCGGTCGCTCGTGCATCCGGCGCAACGCGGCGGCCACGCGCTCGTCGGCAAGCCCGCGCAGGAGGCCTGAGGGCGCCGTCGGACCCGTGGTGGACCGAAGCGCCTCGATCAGAAGCACCTCCAGAAGCCGCGCCAGGACCACCTCGCGACCGGGCCTGTCGCCCCGCGTCTCCTCGTTCACCAAGCCGAGCAGCATCGCCAGTCGTCCGACGCCGCGTACATGGACGAACCGTGGCAGGAGCGACAGCAGCAGTTCCGTATCGTCGGAGGCGAAGGTGCAGTGCCCCACCAGCATGCGCAGGTCGGGCGGCACCTCGGCAGGACCGAGCCGGAACACGCCGGGGCCAATCTCGACGGGCGGCGGCGGCCGCCCCGCCGAAGGCGCGACGAGGCTGGAGGCGGCGAAGGCGCTGGCGGCGGGGATCAGTACGAAGTCGCCGGCCGCGAGGACGATCTCCGCCTCGCCGTCGATCGCAAGGCGGCACGCCCCCTCCAGCACGGCGGCGTAGAACGGCTGGCCGTGGTCGTCGCGGCGCACGGTCCAGGCGCCGCCGGCCAGGACCAGCTTGGAGAACGAGGCGCTGGGCTGAAGCAGCCCGACCACCTGGGTGAGCGGATCGACCATTTCGGACGCTCGCCAATGAAATATGGACTTGCGCCCGTATCACGTCCGGCGAGGCACTCCTATCACCCCGTAGTGCGTCACACGGGAGGTCACCATGAACACGATCCTCATCACCGGCTGCTCATCCGGCTTCGGCCTGAAGACGGCGCGCCTGTTCCTCGACCGTGGCTGGCGGGTCGTCGCCACGATGCGGACGCCCCGGGCCACCCTGCTCCCGGAGTCCGACCACCTTGCCGTCCTGCCGCTCGACGTGACCGACGCCGGCAGCATCGCCCGGACGGTCGCGGAGGCCGGGCCGCTTGATGTCCTGGTGAACAACGCGGGCGTCGGGCTGCTGAACGCCCTGGAAGGCCTGTCGATGGGGTCCGCCCGGGAGGTGTTCGAGACGAACACCCTCGGCACCATCGCCATGACCCAGGCCGTGCTGCCGCAGTTCCGGGAACGGGGCGCGGGGGTGATCGTCAACGTGACGTCGAGCGTGACCCTCCGGCCGCTGCCGCTGCTGGCGGTCTATACCGCGAGCAAGGCCGCGGTGAATGCCTTCACCGAGTCCCTCGCCCACGAACTCGTGCCATTCGGGGTGCGCGCCCATCTCGTCATTCCCGGCCGATCGCCGGAGACCGCGTTCGGGACCAACGCCCGCACCCGAATGGGGATGGATGTGCCCGAGGCCTATGGCGAACTGGCGGGTCAGGTCTTCGCGAACTTCCAGCAGGCGACGGAAGAGCTGACCCGGGCCTCGGACGTGGCCGAGGCGGTCTGGCGCGCGGCGACCGACCCGGCCTGCCCGATGCGCCTGCCGGCGGGCGCTGACGCGGTCGCCTGGGCGGCGGCCTGAAACGACCCCTCGAACGTCTGCTTCCGCCCCATGTTCGAGCGGAAGCGGACGAGCCGAGATCCACCCACCCCGGTCATTCAGAAGACCATGCCAGCGAGTCGGGACCTGGCCGAGAGCAGAACGACCGCTTCGGAAAAGGCTTGCCGCAGAAGCGGACGAGATCATGCGAACCCGGTCAAATATCCCGATGAGTCACCGTTTTGAAGGTCAGTCGCACAATGAGAGATTTCAGTCCCTGGTGCGATGCGCATGACTGGACAAGCTTGTACAACAGGGTGAGTTGACGCGCGCCTTCGACAGACAATGGCGCGTGGCGCCTAGCAGCTTCCCAGACCCCTTTCGGGCCCGGAGGGTCAGGCGATCCCCGCGATGGCGATGCCGAGGTTCTTCGGCCCGCGCAGGGAAGCGCCGGCCCGGTAGGGCGGTGGATCGTCGAGGAGCCGCGGCGCGACGAGGCGTTGGCACAGGGTGACCAGGGCGATCTCGGCTTCGACACGCGCCAGCGGCGCGCCTACGCAGTAATGGAGGCCGCCGCAGAACCCGAAATGCTGGTTGTCTTCCGGTCGGGATCGAACCGGTCCGGCTGCGTGAACCGCGCCGGATCGCGGTTTCCGGCCGCGAGCATCAGGACCACCGAGGATCCGGCCGGGATCGTCGTGCCCTCCACCTCGATGGCGCCGAGCGCCTTGCGGGTGCGGAAATGGACGGGGGGCTCGTAGCGCAGGATCTCCTTGATCACGCAGGGCGCCCGCTCGGGGTCGGCCTTCAGCTTCTCGAGCTCGTCCGGATGTCGGAGCAGCGTGAGCATCCCGTTGGTGATGAGGTTCACGGTCGTCTCATGGCCCGCGACGAGGAGCAGGATCGCCGTGGAGATCAGGTCGATGTCGCCCATGGCCGGCCTGCCCCGGCCGCCGCGGGCGGCGAGGCCGCGGAGCATGTCGTCGGCCGGATGGCGGCGCTTCTCGCGGATCAGCCGGCGCATGTAGTCCGAGATCGCGTCGAAGGTGGCGGCGATCTCGCGCCGTCCCGCCTCGTCGTGGCGCGCGTCGGGCTCCAGGGCCGTCGCGCGGCGTGTCGCCCAGGCATGGAATTGCCGCTCGTCGGCCTCGGGCACGCCGAGGAGCTCGCAGATGACGGCGACGGGCAGCGGACAGGACAGGTCGTCCACGAGGCAGACCGTGTCGCGGCCCCGGCACTTGTCGATCAAGGCATCCACGAGCGTCGCGACCTTGGCGTGGGAGTCGCGCACCCGGGCGATCGTGAACTCCTTCATCACGATGCCGCGCAGGGTGTCGTGGTCGGGCGGATCGCGGAAGATCAGCGGGCGGTGGGCATTGACCACGCGGTTCCGGATCGGGTTGAGGATCCAGTCCTTCGGGGGGTTGCCCGTGGCGGGCCGGCGCGACGGAGGCAGATCCTCGGAGCTGAGGCGCGGATCGAAGATCAGGCTCCGCAACGCCGCCTGGGTGCTGACGAGGTAGCTGCCATCCGCCTGCCGGGACACAGGTGTCTCGCGCATCCTGGCGTAGAGGGGATAGGGATCCGCCCGGTTCTTCGGGGCCAGCACCTGCGCGAAGAGCGTCTCGTCAGACATGGCTAGCCTCCGGCGCCGGCGCGGCGCGATGGGCCGGGGGCCGCGCCGCGGGGAAGCCCGGCTTCAGCCGCTCGATTCGTGGCTGGTCGATGGCATCGGGAAACGGAGGAAAGCGCGCCCCGGCGGCGACGGCCTCGGCATAGGCGGGCAGCCAGCGCGCCTCGTCGAAGGAGACGGCGGCGATGCTGCGACCGGCCCTGACATACACGGCCAGGAACCGGTGCGAGGCCCGCGATCCCTGGACGAGCGCGAGTGCATCCGCCCCCGCGGTGTGGCCTGCGAGCTTGATGTTCAGGCCGAACTGTCTCGACCAGAAAGCCGGTAGATGCCGGTAGGGCTGCTGGGCGGAGGGGGCGGCCATCATGTTGGCTGCCGCGTGCCGGGCCTGGTCGACAGCGTTGCCCCAATGCTCCACCGTCATCGGACGATCATTGTAGAGCGGGTTCGGCCAGCGCGCGACGTCGCCGGCCGCGTAGATGTTGGGGTCGGGCTCTCCCGCGATAGAGATCGCGCGGCAGGCTCCGTCGCAGGTCAGGCCGCCCGCATCGGCGGCGAGGCCCGCCGCAGCGAGCCAGCCGGTGTCGCGTGTGGCGCCGAGGGCGACGATGACGAGATCCGTCTCGAGAACCTCTCCCCCGGCGAGGTGCGCGCGGCGGACCTGCCCGGCCTCGCCCGTGAGCGCGCGGACCATCGTCTTCGGGCGGAAATCGACCCCGGCGCCGCGCATCCATTCGGCGAGGGTGGCACCGATCGTGGTTCCGAGCAGGCGGGCAAGCGGCGTCGGGTTGGGATCGACCAAAGTCACCGCCAGGCCGAGGTCGGCACCGTCTCCGGGCCATGTCCTCGCCCTCACACCGGTGGCGATGAGAAGCTTCTCCTAGGGAAGCGTCGCGCCGTCGGCGAGGTGCAGCATCCGGCGCTCCCGGTCCAGCGCGACGGCGGCCCGGCCGAGCCGCCACTGCGCCTGCAACCGGGTGAGCTGTGGCAGCGCGGTCGCGTGGCGGGAAGCTCGCCCGCAAGGACGTGCTTGGACAGGGGCGGCCTGTCGTAGGGCCGATGCGGCTCGGCCCCGACCAGGATCACGGGCCCATCATAGCCGCCGTCCCGCAACGCCTCCGCCACTCGGCGAGGGAGGCGCCCACGACGACGATGCCCGGTCGCTGTGCGCCGAACACGGTTCGCCCTCCTCGGAGAGGCCGGCGCGCTCGCTCTCAATGGCTCGGACGGGGCAGGCCTGCTGCGCCCGCTCGATCTGCGACCGCTTCGCGTCCGGTGGCGCGGAATCGTAGAACAGGATCTCGTGACCGCGCAGCTCGAAATGCTCAGGGGCGGCGTAGCAGCACTGGGCGTAGCCCTGGCAGCGATTGAGATCGACGACGACACGCATTCAGGGCCTCCAAAAAACTGTGCGGATGACCGGCCGGCGCCGCGCAGGATCGCGAGCATGGCGAGCACGCCCAGGGCCTCGAAGCCCAGCATCGCGAGCTTCATGCCGGTGACGCCGTGCGAGACTTGGCCCACGGCGGCGAAGACCATCTGCGCCGCGGGCGGGTAGATCGTGGGCGCGTAGTCCTTGCGGTTGATCAGCGGGTAGACCGCCGCATCGCGCAGCCGTTCGAGAGCCGGATCGGCCGGGATGTAGCGGTAGGGGTTGATCCCGGCGGCCTGGACCTGCCCGTCCCAGACGTAGCGGTAGATGTCGCTCGACAGGAACGGCGGCGCCGGCAGCAGCGCGGCCCGCATCACCACGGCGAAGCCGGGGATCGTCCACAGGGCCGCGGGCGGCAGCCGCTCCCGCAGCACCAAGCGCACGGCGAGGAGGTAGATTCCGAGACCAACCGCGACCACGCCGACGAAGACGTTGGCGCGGGCCACGGAGCCGACCGTGTCGGCGCCCGGCACGTGGATCGCGAGCGCGCCGACATTCACGACGAGCAGCCCGAGGCCGAGAGCCGCGAGCCGGTGCGCGGGGCTGGCGAGAAGCCGGGTCATGCCGGGACGGCTTCCGAGGTCTCCGTGAGCCCCGCCAGGACCGCGCGCGTCGCCGGGGCCGCGTAGCCGGACGTATCGGCGGAGAGCTGCGCCAGCGAGGCCGCGTCGTCGACGTCGTACCAGGGGTCCAGCTCGACGAGAGCGAGGCCGATCTCGTGCGCCCGGGCGCGGGTGGCGGCCGCGACGGTGTCGGTGCTCCAGGCGATGTCGGAGAAGAGGCGGGCATGGGCCTGCCTGAGGCCTAAGATGTAGTAGCTGCCGTCTCTGCAGGCGCCGAGCACGGCCCTGTCCCCCGGCGCCAGCAGGATCCGGGCGGCCTGGACGAGGAGGCGCGTCGGCAGCGTCGGGATGTCGGCGCTGAGCACGCAAGCCGCTGCATGGCCCTCCGCGAGCATGCCTCTGACGGCCTGCAGCAGGCAGCGGCCGAAACCCTCGACTGCCGCCGGGGCCGGGATGTCGCCGTCCGCCGGGACGAGCTGTGTTCCGATGACCAGATGGGGGCTGACCAGCGCCTTGGCGCCGCGCGGCGCGTAGGCCGCGTAGGCGACGATCGGCGCGGAGCGGGCCGCCTCCAGGATGTTGGCGGTCGTGTCGCGCAGGAAGGCACCGCTCAGGAGTGCGGCCTGGTCGGGCGTCAGCGGCGGGCACAGCCGCGTCTTGGAGCGGCCGCTGCGCGGCGCCTTGGCCATCACGCCGATCGCGCAGGTGGCGGACGATCCGGACGTCGGTCCTGGTGCCATCTCCAAGATTTCTCCGTGATCAATGGAAGGGCCGGACGATCCCGAGGCGGAGCGTCTCGTCCGGTTGAACCGCGGTGGCCGAGCCGGGCGCGAAGGCCGGCAGCGCGCGCAGGCGCTCCGGCGTCAGGCCCATGAGGGCGACGTGCTCGCCGAGCAGTGCCACCGCTTCGACCGGCACGGCCACGAGCCGGGATCCGACCGCGCTCCAGGCGATCGGCTGGAGTCCGAGCCAGGTCAGCCCGAGGACGCCGTCGAGGCGCACGATCACATCGGCGCCGCCGTCGTTGCGGCGGACGAGCCCCGTCACGCGGCCGAGCACGGGCTGTGATTCCTCCGGCTGAAGCAGGAGGCGGCCGGGAAGATCGCCGACGCGCACAGGCTGGGGAAACCGGCCGGCCGCGCGACCCGCCATCTCGGGGGCGGTCATGCCGGGCTTCGGCATGTGGTCGGGGGCCGGCGAGGGACCGGCCGTCTGCGCCTGACCCGGCCCGGCGAGGGCCAGCGTCAGTAGGACGACGCCCCGGGCGCAGCGGATCGCGCGGGCATTCATAGGCCGGCGAACCAGTTGAAGCCGCGATTCTCCCAGTAGCCGCCGGGATAGGTGTTGGTCACCTCGATGGCCGTGATCCATTTCGGATTCTTGAAGCCGAGCTTGACCGCGGTGCGAAGGCGCAGCGGGTACCCGTAGGGGTCCGGCAGCTCCGCGCCGGCATAGCGGGTGGCGAGCAGCGTCTGCGGGTGCAGTGCGCTGGCCATGTCGATGCTGCTCGGATAGTTGTCGGCCGTCTTGAAGGCGACGTACTTGGCGGTGAAGTCGGCGCCGACGCGCTCCAAGAAGGCGCGGAGCGGCACGCCCGACCACTGCCCGATATAGTCCCAGCCCTCCACGCAGACGTGGCGGATGATGATCTCGCGCTCGGGCAATTCCGCGATCTGCCGACGCGTCCAGGGCCGCTTGTCGGAGATCAGACCGGCGAGTTCGAGCCGCCACGCCGCGCCGTCGATCGGCTTCACGTCCTCGACGTCGTAGTAGGCGTTGAAGCGCGGCGGCTTCAGGACCTGGGAGGCGGGATACTCGGGCGCGAGCTTCTGGGGATCGAACAGGGCGGCCTGGACGCCGTCGTTGAAGTTGGAGACGGCGCGCAGCGCCCGGCCGACCGCGGTCGTGTCGGTCACGTCGCAGCCGGTGAGCATGGTGAACGCGCCCAGCTTCAGGCCGCCGCGCAGGAGACCGCGCCGCTCGATCTGGCGGACCCGGAGGCGGTGGTCGTCGAGGATGCCGGAATCCGCCACCGTGCGGGGGGGAACGGCGACCTCATCGCGCCACCTCCCGGGCCACGGCCGGGAGGGCCGGCTGGCGGACCGGGCCGCCGGTCAGCATCGCCCACAGCGTGCGCGGCACGAGCAGGGCGAGCACGACGTGGATGGCAAGGAAGCCCGCCAGCACCGCCATGCCGGCGAAATGGACGAGGCGCGCGCCCTGGAAGCCGCCGAGCAGCGCGACGAGGCCGGAGAACTGGACCGGCTTCCAGATGGCCAGCCCGCTGACGACCTGGCTGATGCCGGCCAGGATGGCGACGATGTAGAGGATCTTCTGGACGGCGTTGTAGGTCGTCAGGTCCTCGTGCGCGAGCTTGAGCCGCAGCGTGTCGCGGACCGTCTGCACGATGTCGCTCGGGCGGATCGGCAGGAGGCGCTCGCGCAGGCGCCCGGTCGCGACGCCGTAGACGAGATAAGCGCCGCCATTGGCAACCAGCAGCCACATCGCGGCGAAGTGCCAGAGCAGGCTCTCGTCGGCCCAGGACCCAAGGCGGATCGCCTTGGGAAAGTACACGCCGTGAATAATGACGGAATCGTCGTAGATGCCCCAGCCGGAGCCGATCAGCACCACCATCGCCTCGGCGTTCGTCCAGTGCATGATCCGCACCGGCCATGGGTGCAAGCGACGCCTGGATCTGATCGCGTTCATCTTCATGATAGCGGGCGCCCTTCGTGTTTTTTGATCCAATACGTGGTCGTAAATTGATAAATTATGGGATCGACAAGCCATATGGGAAAAGCCAACCGCCAAGTTGCCTGTCGTGATGACCTGGACCTTCCACAAAAGACGCTGAGATTAGTTCACCAGTAAGAGCGCACGGAGTGCCCATGTCCTGCGATATCCTTCCGCGTCTGTTCTCGACTTTGTCTGTGCAGGTCCATGCGTTCGCGTTCTGTGAGATCCAGACCGGGTGGCAGCTGGCGAAGAACGGCATGGCCGACGCGATTCTGGTCCATTACGTCCTTGCGGGCTCAGGAACGATCGTGGTCGAAGGTCAAGAACCTCTACGTTTTGGGCCGAATTGCATGGTGATCCCACCGCGCGGCATGCGGCACTCAATTGGTTTCGTGGGAGCTACCCGAACGGTTACGGCCGAAGACGCACGCAGAGTTCTTCCGGATGGCCTTATTGCGTTGACGGCGGGTGATGGAAGACGGGACATTTTACTGGCCTGTGGCTCTATCGCGGCGCGATATGCCGGCGCGCTCGGTCTTTTCGACCGTCTGCACAACGCCTTGATTGAAGATTTATCCGGCAGCGACAGGCTGCGCCACGCCTTCGCTTTCATGATCGAGGAACTGGTCAATCCAAGTCTCGGTACGCAGGAAGTGACGAGTGCGCTGATGAAGCAGTGCCTGACAATCCTGCTTCGGATCCATCTGAAGGAGAAAGGCGCTGAATCGCCGATCTTCGAAGCGCTGCGCGATCCGAGACTGGTCCCGGCGATCGCGGCTGTCCTCGACGCGCCTGGGGCGCAGCATACGGTCGATAGCTTGGCTGCGCTCTGTGGAATGAGCCGCTCCGGTTTCGCCGAGCGCTTCTCCGCCACATTCGGCGAGGGTCCGATCGAGTATCTGCAGCGGGCGCGACTGCAACTGGCAGCCAAGCTGCTGACGTCCTCGCCCATGCCCGTGAAGGTCATCTCTGAGAGCGTCGGTTACGCCAGCCGCAGTTACTTCTCGCACGCCTTCAAGACCGCTTACGGGTGCGATCCGAGCGCCTACCGCGCTCAAGCCACGAGCCTGGTCAGATCCCTGGAGCCACAATCCGACCTCGGGATCGACGGCGCACGGCGGAAGTCCGAAAGACCCTGAGCGTGCATGCGGGTGGATGTCTTCCGCGTTGGACACGAGCACCGAGGGTATTGCCATCATCAACGCCGGATAGTCTCGCCAAAAACTTGCGATGGCGGAACCCGCACGGCGTGCGTTATCGTTCAAATCAGGTGCTGTGGCTCGAACTTGGTGGTTTCTGAAATTAAATCTGCATATAAGCGGCGCATCGAAAAGACTGCCCGGATTTCCTCAGGGGGCCTTCATTCGTAAAACGAAGGGCGGCCTTTCGGGGATGAGGGCTTTTAAAAATCCTGCTCTTCAGTATGCACGGTGCGACCCGAGAAGCGGCGCCCATCAAGGCTGAGAAATCTTGAAATCAGGATCTTCCACGCCGATCGATGCTGCTGTTCGTCAACGTGGCACAGACGCTTGGCCTGGTTGGGTCGATGACCAGCCCCGATGAAAGAATGGTCTGCTCGGCGAAGACTAGCGAAGAGCGCGTCCGCGTACGGCTCGAGGCCTGCTGCCGAGTCGAGAACGGAGTCACGCAGTCACTCCTGGCACCATCGGAACATCAGAGACGTGGATCTGCGGGTGCCATGTCCCGCCATTTAAGATGCGAAAGGATGTTCATGCCGTCGGTCCTAGCGCCTGGCACGCACAGCATCGCCGTGAACGGCGTAGCTCAACATAATCACGTCTCCGGCATGGGACCCTATTGCATCGCGCATGCCGGTGGCCCCGGCATAGACGCCAGCTACTTGCGATTGCCTCTGCTCGAAGAGAGCCTGACCATGGTGTATCTGGACCCGATCGGCACAGGATCGTCCGGACGCCTCGCGACCCATCCCCAGGGGTACAGCGTAGACCGCTTCTCCGAACAGCTGCTCGCGTTCATCGACGCGGCCGGTATCCCCGAACCTTACCTCCTCGGCCATTCGCACGGTGCCTTTGTGGTGCTGGAGGCAGCGCTCAAGCGGCCAGGAGGACTCAAAGGCCTGATCGTGTATGCGGGCGCTGCCTACACAGGCGGCGCCTCCATGGCCGATGCGAGCGCTGAGATCGCCGCCTTCGTGGCACGCCACGCGGGGACGGCGGAAGCCAAAGCGGTCGAGAGGGCCTGGGCCTCGATCCCCACCATCCGCACAGACGCGGCCTATACCGCGGCGCTGCGCGACCTCCTTCCGGCCTATATGTCGGACTTCCGGCGCTGGCCAGACATGCTCGCGACCCTGCAACGGCGGCTCCAGGCGACCCTGTTGGTCGGCGATGGCCAAGTCTTCGACGTTCGCGACCGTCTCGCCACCGTGCAGGTTCCGGCGCTCGTCGTCACCGGAACCGACGACTTCATTCTCGGCCCGCGCCACGCGGCGTTGCTGGCCGATCTGCTACCACAGGCGCAAATGAGAATCTTCGAGCAGAGCGGCCACTTCGCCCATATCGAGGAGGCCTGCGCCTTCGCGGAGGCCGTCCTTCGCTTCACGGGACGTCCGGGCCGAGCGTTGTCCGGTATATGACGGCCGTGCGCGCCTAAGATCCCCGACCTCAGGCGCTCCACCGAGGGGCTGCGTGGCTGTCTAGGGCAGCGGCACACCGGACAGCGTCGCGCACCGGTCCAGCAGAGCCTCCTGCAGCCCGACGCGACGGGTGCTGGGCTCCGGCGATTTTTCGCGCTGGTGATAGAAGTACCGGCCCGTGACACGGGTCGCTGGGTCGTCCCCGACCGCCAGCCATGCCTGGGTCACGGGCGCGGCGGCCATATCATCCGGCGCACCGGGGCCGCCCATACGGGTGGGTACCCAGCCCGGTTCGAGGGCGTTCGATCGCACCGCGGGCCAGTGTCGTGCCACGCCGAAAGCCAGCAGGACATTCAGGAACTTCGTTTCCGCGTAAGCCTGCGATCCGCTCCAGCGCCGTCTGGTCCATTGCAGATCGTCCATGTCCGGAATACCGCCTGGGTGCATGCCCGAGCTCAGGTAAACGAGGCGGTCTGGCCTCTCCATCAAAGCGGTGAGCAAGTAAGGCGCCAAGACGTTGATCGCGAAGAGATGGCTCAGACCATCCCGGGTCTCCAGCCGGCGCGCTTCGCGATAGCCGATGCCGACATTATGGATGACGGCGTCGAAGCGCCCGATCGCGTTGGCCTGCTCGGCCACGGATCGCATGCCGGCGATCGTGACGACATCGCCGATGACGATCTGGGCCGCGTTCGGAAGCGCCCGTCGCGCGACCTCGCCACGATCGGTGTTCCGCGCATGCAGCACGACTTCATGGCCCTCGCGAGCCAGGCGCTGGCCCGCCATGAGCCCGAGGCCATCCGACGACCCGGTGATGAAGATACGGGCCATCGTCAGTCTTTCAGCAATGCTTCGGTCACGATCGGCGTTTGAGAGCGCTGCAACGACGCGGCCGCCCGTAGATCGTGCGTCGCGAATCCCTGCTCGGGCAGCACCGCTCCAGGCGATGACGGGCTGCTCTGCGCGGCAACCGGAGCCGTTCCGGTCACCATCGCCGATATCCTCGGGTGGACGCTGCCTGCCGTGGTACGTGGGTGGCGCATGTCCGGTTCGCCTGGCAGTCAGTCGGTCACCAGGGAAGCGGATTGTTGAACCGGTCGACGTAGCGCAGACCGGCCAAGCCGCGGTTCGCCTCGATCATGTCGACCACGCGCGGGATGCTCTCCGCGACGGACAGAGCCGCATCGCCGCCGCCCATCTCGGTCCGCACCCAGCCGGGAGCGACGAGGAGCAGGGCGTGCCCGTCATCGAAGTGCTTCGCCGCATAGCCCTTCATGAGCATGTTGAGCGCGGCTTTGCTGGACGCGTAGAGCTGCCAGCCGCCGGTCGCGTGCGCGATGCTGCCGAGCTCGGAACTCATGATCCCGATGGTGCCGCCGGCCGGCACCAGATCCCGCAGGAGCTCGACCGCGCGCACGGGCGAGAAGGCGTTAGTCAGCATCATGTCGAGAAAGTCCGTCTCATGCGCGCTGACCGGGCTCGCCTCGATTTCGCGGGCGATGCCGGCATTGATGAACAGGACGTCGACGCGTCGACCGCTCAAGCGCTCGCGCAGCGCGCGGACCGAGCTTCCATCGTTGATGTCGACCGGCTGGATCTCAAGGCTGTCGGGAAAGCGGTTCGCGAGCGTCTCAAGTTGGTCGGAGCGGCCGCGTGCCGTTGCGATCACGCGCCACCCGCGCCCGAGCCACTCCTCCGCGAGGGCGAAGCCCAGTCCGCGCGAAGCGCCGACGACGAGCGCCGTGGACTGCCCTGTCATGAGAGCCTCCTCTGAATTGCCACGGCTCTATGTGGCGTAGAGTCGGGACAGGAATTAGCGTCGTTCTGTCAGATCATTCCGGACTCGGAGTCATGGAACGATGCCTTACGATGGCCGACTGCTCGCCGGCGTGACGGTTCTGATGGCTGTGGTCGAGGCCGGAACCATGACCCGAGCGGCCGAGGCCCTCGGGCTCACCCAGTCGGGTGTGGGACGCGCCATCCAGCGTCTGGAGACCCGCGTCGGTGTGCGGTTGCTCGATCGCACGACCCGGACCTTGCGGCTCACCGACGAGGGACGTCGCTTCTGGGAGCGGGTCGGCCCGCATCTCGACGGGATCGAGGAAGCCGCCCTGGAGGCGGCGGGCAGCGCGTCGACGGTGCGCGGGCGCCTGCGGGTGAATGTCGATCCGTTTTTCTCGCGCCTCGTCCTGTCGCGTGAGCTGACGCGCTTCCTCGCGCTCCATCGCGAGTTGCGGCTCGAACTGATCATGCGCGATCAGATGGGCGACCTCGTTGCCGACGGGTTCGATATGGCACTGCGGTTCGGGGATCCGCCGATGGCGGGCTTCACCGCGCGCAAGCTCCTGGAAACGCGGATCCTGACAGTCGCGGCGCCGGCGTACCTCGCTGCGTACGGCCGCCCCGCGCACCCGCGCGACCTTCGCGACCACGCCTGCATCGACTATCAGGATCCGCTGACGGTCCGCCCCTTCGCGTGGGAGTTCCGCCGCGGCGACGAGGTCGTGCCGGTGCGGCAGCCGGCGCGCCTGATGGTGTCGGACGTCGAGACGATGATCGGCGCCTGTTGCGAAGGCGCGGGGATCGCGCAGGTCATGCAGCTCGGCAGCCGGAACTTCGTCGCGAGCGGCAGGCTCGTCGAGATCTTCCCGGATTGGCCCGACGAGACCTTCCCCCTGTACGCGATCTACCCGTCGCGCCAGCATCGCGCCGCGAAGGTCCGCGCCTTCACCGAATGGTGCCTGCAGCTGGTCGGCGGCGACAACGAGCTCGATGCCGCCGCGACACGGTGAGCCGCGTCCGGGGCTACAGCGCCGCCCGACCGATCGAGGCACCGCCGTCGACGTAGAGTGTCTGCCCCGTCATGAACGCCGCCCCGTCCGACATCAAGAACGCGATGGCTGCCGCAATCTCCTCAGGCCGTCCGAAGCGGCCCATCGGCACCCCGGCGAGGTAGCGCGTCTCGCCCGGGCTGCCCGGCGGGTTGTTGGCCCGGAACAGCTCGGTCTCCGTCGGTCCGGGCGCCACCGCGTTGACGGTGATCCCGGTCGTGGCGAGCTCGAGCGCCCAGGAGCGTGTGAAGCTGACGAGCGCCGCCTTCGCGGCCGCGTAGGCCGTGCGCTCGACGCTGCCGAGGACGGTCAGGCTGGCGACGTTGACGACCCGGCCCCAGCCGCGCCGGCGCATGCCGGGCAGGGTCGCCTGCACGGCCTGAAGCGCCGGATGGAGGTTCACGCGCAGGACCTCGTCCAGCGCGGACATCTCAACGGCCTCAAGTCGCTGTGGCCGCACCAAGCCCACATTGTTGACCACGCCATCGAAGGCGAAGCGTCCGGTCAGGTCTGCAAGAACCGCGTCGGTCGCCGGACCGTCAGCGAGGTCCACCGGCACGAGCGTGCCGGGGAAATCGTCGAGGCCTCCGCGCGCAAGGCCGACGACGTGGTGGCCGTCGCCGGCGAGACGATGGGCCAGCGCCAGCCCGATGCCCTTGCTGGCACCGGTCACGAGAAAGGTTCGGGACATCCTGGATCTCCTTGCGGCCGTGTCTTGTCAGGCGGGAATGGAGGCGGCGCGGCGGAGCGCCGGCAGCATGTTCTCGGGCTCGGGGCGGCGGGTGTAGTCGGGGTTTACCTCGGCGTAGAGGATTACGCCGTCCTGCCCGACGACGAAGCGTCCGGGCATCGGCAGGGTCCAGCTCGCGTCGCCGTTGAACGCCGGCAGGTCGTTCTTCAGGCTCGTGTAGAGATCGACCAGGTAATCGGGCAGCGCGAAGCGCAGGCCGAACGCGGCCGCGACGGCGTTGTGCGGGTCCGACAGGATCGGGAATTCAAGGGCATTCTGGCGGACCGACTTCCGGCTGTTGGCCGCCGTCTGCGGCGAGAGGGCAACGAGGCTCGCCCCGAGCTTCTCGAATTGTGGCAGCGCCTCCTGAAGCGCCCGGAGCTCCATGTTGCAGTAGGGGCACCACACGCCGCGGTAGAAGCTGATCACGAGCGGCCCGCGCGCCTGCAGGGCGTCGGAGGAGACGGGCTGCCCCTCCGGGTCGTTGAGCGTGAACGCCGGCGCACGGTCGCCGGCCCGGAGGGCACGGGTCGCGGCGCCGGTGGCGATCAGTTCCGCGGTGGCCCGGTGCATCGTCCGGATCACCGAGGGCGGGACGTTGTAGGGGGGCTTGCCGGCCTCGAAATCGGCTTTGAACGCGTCGAGCTTGTATTGCAGGGTCATGGGTTTGTGCCTCGTGCGACAGGCTGGCGAGCTGGCTTGCGCTGCTGGCTTGCGGGAATGGACCGGCCCGGGGCGAGTCCGGTGGCGTGCGACCGGTCAGGCCTGCGGCACGAGCGCGTTCACCCGCTCGATCGCGCGTTGGACAGCTGGACGCGCGGCCATCGCGTCGTACCAGCGGGCGACATGCGGCGTGTTCTCGAAGCTCACGCCCGCGAACTCTCGTCGCCAGAGCCAGCCGAAATGGGCGATGTCGGCCACCGTGAAGGCGTCGCCGGCGACGTAGCGGCGTTCGGCTAGGACCCCGTCGAGTACACCGAGCGTCCGGTTCGCCTCCGCCGAGAAGCGGGCGATGGCGAGCGGCTGCGGCTCGGCGGCCTGGCGTTGGAAGAAGCCCGCCTGCCCGAAGGCCGGGCCGAGCCCGGAGGCGTGGAAGAACAGCTGCTCGAACATGCGCGCCCGGCCTTCGCCGTGCGGCGGCATCAGGCGGCCGCTCGTCTCGGCGAGGTAGACCAGGATCGCAGCGGACTCGGTCAGGACCAGCCGGCCATCGGCCGCCGCCGGATCGATCAGTACCGGCACCTTCGCGTTCGCGTTCAGCGCCAGGAATTCGGGCGCCTTCTGCTCGCTCTGACGCACGTTCACGCCGTGGAGGCGGTACGGGAGGCCGAGTTCCTCCAGCGCGATGAGGACCTTGATGCTGTTGGGCGTGGCGAAAGCGTAGACCTCGAACATGTTCACTTGGCTCCGGCGGGACCACTGCGCCGATGCGGTGGTGACGGCCGGATTGATGCCCCTCCCCCGATGGACAGGGCAGAAGGCCCGAGGCGATAACGCTCATTCCAGGGAGGCATGGCGTGGACCGGTATCAGGCGATGGCCACCTTCGTGCAGGTCGTGGAATCGGGCTCCTTCTCGGGGGCCGCCCGACTCCTGAATGTCGGCCAGCCCGCCGTCTCCAAGACGATCGCGCAGTTGGAGAACCGGCTGCAGGTCAGCCTGCTCGTCCGCTCGACGCACGGCCTGAGCCCCACGGAGGCGGGCCTGCGCTTCTACGAGCGGGCGCGGGCGGCCATCGCGGAGGCGGACGAGGCCGAGCGCGCCGCCCGCGGCGCGGGGGCCGGTCTCTCGGGACGGCTGCGCGTCTCGGCGGCGACCACCTTCGCCCGGCTCCACGTGGTGCCGATGCTGCCGCGCTTCCTCGCCGAGCACCCGGACCTCGACATCGAGATCGTCCTCGACGACCGGGTGATCGACCTCGTCGGCGAGGGGATCGACCTGTCCCTGCGCATGGGGACTTTGCCGGACTCGGCCGCCGTCGCACGCAAGCTCGCCACCGGGGGCCGTTCGGTGCTCGCCACGCCCGCCTATCTTGCCCGCGCGGGCGAACCGCGCAGTCCCGCGGACCTCGCCGGGCACGAGGCGGTGGTCTACAGCCGGCAGCCCGATGCCTGGTCCTTCACCCGGGACGGCGCCGAGATCTCGGTTGCGGTGCATGGCCGCGTCCGGGTCAGCGCGGCCGAAGGCCTGCGTGCGGCCGTGCTGGCCGATATCGGGCTCACCATCGCGTCGGACTGGATGTTCGCCCCCGAATTGGAGAGCGGCGCGGTCCGGCGGCTGCTGCAGCCCTGGGCGTTGCCTATGATCGATCTCTGGGCGGTCTTCCCCACCGGCCGCATGGCCAGCGCCAAGGCGCGGCTCTTCGCCGGCTTCGTCGAGGCGGTGATGGCCGAGACCCGGGAGCCCCATTCCGCGACGGCATAAGTCTTATCGCTGCGCGCCGTCATCCGTCGCCGGGCGGCGCCGTCTACCTCGTCCTCACGCCGACCAACGGGGCCGGCCACCACGAGGACAGCACCGATGGCCCGTTTCGAGACCTACCGCGACGCGTTCCCCAACGCCCGCCTGACCCGGAAGCCGAACGGCGTGCTGGAGGTCATGCTCCACACCGAGGGCGGCAAGCTCGTCTTCAACGGTCACACCCACGAGCAGTTCGTCGACCTGTTCCACGCGATCGGCGAGGACCGCGACAACCGGGCGGTGATCCTGACCGGTGCGGGGGACGCCTTCATGGACGCGATCAGCCCCGAGGGCTTCGATTTCTTCACGCCGCACGGCTACGACAAGATCCTGCGGGAGGGCCGCAAGGTGCTCAGCAACATCCTCGACATCGAGGTGCCGATGATCACCGCGCTCAACGGCCCGGTCCTGCTTCACAGCGAATACGCGCTGCTCACCGACATCGTGCTGGCCACGCCCGAGACGGTGTTCCAGGACAAGCCGCATTTCGAGTTCGGGATCGTGCCGGGCGACGGCATGCACATCCTGTGGCCTGAGGTGATCGGTTCGATCCGCGGGCGATACTTCCTGCTGACGCGGCAGGTGCTGGATGCCCAGACGGCCAAGGATTGGGGCGTGGTCAACGAGATCGTGCCGCAAGACCGGCTGCTGGCCAGGGCGCACGAGATCGCGGACGGGATCGCAGCTCTGCCGCCGCTCACCGGCCGGTACACGCGGATCGCGCTCACGCAGCGCCTGCGCCGGCTCGTCGAGGAGGGCACCGGCTACGGCCTCGCCCTGGAGGGCATCAGCGCCGCCGACGTGGCCCGGACCATGGCCGCCCAGAACTGAGTGAGCGCCCGATCCGAACCATCGCACGGCGTGTCAGGCCCGCGAGGATGGCCTGGCGCGCCGGAGGCTCAGAAGTAGGCCCGGATCTCTCGGGCGATGTCGTCCCCGTTCGTCTCCAGCGCAAAGTGGCCGGTGTCGAGGAAGCGGACCCGTGCGTCCGGGATATCGCGCTTGAACGCCTCGGCTCCGGGCGGGATGAAGAAGGGGTCGTTGCGTCCCCAGACAGCGAGGAGCCTCGGGCGGCGCTCTCGGAAGAAGGCCTGGATCAGCGGGTAGCGTTCCAGGTTGCGCTTGTAGTCGAGCTTGAGCTTGACTTGGCGGTCCGCATTGCCCGGTCGCGCCAGAATGGCGGCGTCGAGCGTGTACGACTCGGGCTCAATAACCGACGGGTCGGGCACCCCGTGGAAGTAGGGTGCCTTGACGCCGTCGAGGGTCATGCGGGCTCGGATGGCCTCCACGGCGGCCTCGTTCGGCTTTTCCCAATAGGTCCTGAGAGGCGCCCAGGCCGCCTCGCCGAGCCCCTCCAGATAGGCGTTGCCGTTCTGGGACACGATGCCGGCGATGCGGTCGGGATGCGCGAGCGCCAGGTCCCAACCCACCGGAGCCCCGTAGTCGAACGTGTAGAGGCGGTAGCGCCGGAGGCCGAGGACGTCGACGAAGGCCTTGATCGTTCGCGACAGCGACGCGAAGTCGTAGACGTAGCCGCGGTCGTCCGGGACCACCGTGAAACCGAAGGATGGGAGATCCGGCGCGATCAGGCGAAACCGGTCCGCGAGCCTCGGCATGAGATGGCGGAAGTAGAAAGACGAATTCGCGAAGCCGTGCAGCAGCAGGAACACCGGGGCGTCGGGCCGGCCGGCCTCGCGATAGAAGACGTCCACGCCGTCGGCCCGAACCGTGCCGTGGCGGACCTCTGCGACCTCGGCGGGCCGCGTTTCCGCCGCGACGGCGCCGACCGGGCCTAAGCCTGCCGCCATGACGCTGCCGGCGAGAAGACACCGCCGCGTCGTCCTGGCAGGCCCGTCTTGGAATGCCGTGTCCTGTCTCATCGCTCCACTCGCATCTGTGCGGGCCGGGGAACGTCCGGATTGCGCGCCTCGCGACCGCGAATGTCGCCCACGTCGAGGCGGATGCACCGGCCTTCGCCGCGAGCCCTCCGACCGTGCCGCGGCGTTCAGGCTCGGGACCGGACAGTGTGATCACGATGACCTCTCTCGGCACTCGCTAGAACACAGAGTTTGTGAAACTCAGCCTTACGGATTTCGAGAGGGAGGTGGCCCGGCCTTTTCTTACCCGGCGGACGCTCGTCCCAAGCCGGCGGGCGCAACGGCCTTCATGGGGGTGGGATAACGGCACCCAGGGACGCGCGAATGCGCGGCGTCGCGAAGTCGAGGAATGACCGCAGCTTGAGCGGGAGGCGTCCGTGGCCGACATGGACGACGCTGACCGGGACCGGATCAAGCTCGAACGACCGCAGGACGAGAACTTGGCTCCCGGCGGCGACCAGAGGGGCCGCCTGGTACGACAGCACCTGCGTGAGGCCGACGCCGGCCGCCGCGGCGTCGAGAGCGGCCTCGGCCGTGTTGACCTGCAGACGCGACCGCACCCGGACCACTTGGACGGCCTTCCGGCCGGACGTTGCGAAGTGCCAGGCCGGGCCGGCGGCCAGGTCGCTGAAGGTCACGCACGGGATTTCGGCGAGGTCGGATAGCGTGTGGGGCGTCCCGTGGGCGGCGAGGAAGTCCGGACTGCCGCAGACCACGCGTGTGACCGTGCCCAGCCGCGCCGTTACCAAGTCGCTGTCCGGCAGGTGCGAGATGCGGACCGCCAGGTCCACGTGATCCTCCACGAGGTCCAGGGCCCGGTCGGTGAGGATCAGGCGTACGGTGATGTCCGGGAACCGGGACAGGAACGCCGAGACCACCGGCAGGACGTGCAGCCGCCCGAAAACCAGCGGGGCCGTCATCGTCAACGCGCCGCGGGGCTCGGTGTACTCGCCCCTGACCGCCCGCTCGGTCTCCTCGACCTCGCCGAGCAAGCGTCGGCACGCCTCGATGTAGGCGGCCCCCGCGTCGGTCGGGGTGAGCTTGCGCGTCGTGCGGACCAGGAGTTTCGCGCCGAGATGGGCTTCCAGGTCCGCGATCTTGCGGCTGACGCTGGGCAGGGGGATGCCGAGCTTGCGCCCGGCGGCCGACAGGCTCCCGGCCTCCACGGCAGCGACCAGCAGGCTCATGGCCTCCAACCGGTCCATCGCACCCTCTCGTTTTCGGCAACGGTCACTCTCGGAGTGGTGAGATTATCCCGCAGAGTGCAAGTCGGTACCCATGCCTCACCGACGGCGTGCAGCACGGGCTGCATCGCCGGCACCGGAGGGCGAACGATGACCCAGACCACCTACCGCACCGTCGACGTCGACGGCCTCAAGGTCTTCTACCGGGAGGCCGGCGACTCTGCGAAGCCGACGCTCCTGCTGCTGCACGGCTTCCCCTCGTCCGGCCACATGTTCCGCAACCTGATCCCGCTGCTCGCGGACCGCTTCCACCTCGTCGCCCCCGATCTGCCGGGATTCGGCCTGTCCGAGATCAAGCCGCGCGCCGCCTTCACCTACACCTTCGACGCGCTGGCGAAGGTCATCGGCCGCTTCACGGAGGTCATCGGATTGAAGACCTACGCGCTCTACGTCTTCGACTACGGCGCGCCCATCGGCTTCCGGGTCGCAATGGCGCATCCCGAGCGAGTGACCGCCATCGTCTCGCAGAACGGCAACGCCTATGAGGAAGGACTGAGCGAGGGCTGGAACCCGATTCAGCGTTACTGGCGGGACCAGAGCGACGCCAACCGGCAGGCGCTGCGCGAATTGCTGACCCCGGCCTCGATCCGCTGGCAATACGAGCACGGCGTTCCGGACACCTCGCTGGTCTCGCCCGACGGGAGCGCCCTCGACGCGTGGTACATCCAGCGGCCGGAGGTCGACGAGATCCAGCTCGACCTGTTCGGCAACTATGCCAGCAACGTGGCGCTTTACCCCGATTTCCAAGCCTATTTCCGCACGCACCGCCCGCGGCTTCTGGCGATCTGGGGGCGGAACGACCCGTTCTTCCTGCCAGCCGGTGCGGAGGCGTACCGGCGCGATATCCCGGATGCCCAGATCCGGTTCCTCGATACGGGGCATTTCGCCCTGGAAACGCATACCAACGAAATCGCCGAGGCCGTCACGGAATTCCTCAAGGCCTGAAGCGGAGATTGCTAAGGGCCCGCGACAGCCTGAATGACGGAAGGTACAGAAGGGCCGGCCGACCCTGACGGGGCGGCCGCTCTTTCAAAACCTGCTTGATGCAGCAGGAAGCCATGAGAGACTTCCGCTTTCAAGCGACGTCCGATGGCCGGGGAATGTCCGGTGTGGGTGCCAAGCCGAACGTCCGGTTCTGTGCGCGCTGGCGATCCGGCGTGGCGTAGTCTGGCCGTAAGCGGCTGGTCCACTTTGGAGAAGCTTGCAGGGGATGATCCGCCCCCAATGAAGTGGTCCGCCCTGAGGTCTGGCTTTCGGGCCAGTGCGAGGACGGACAGATGGGAACGAAGCGGCACAAGCCGGAGGACGTTGTCGCCGAGCTGCGGCAGATGGATGTGCTGGTCTCGCAGGGCCAGAGCGTCGGGGACGCGATCCGCACGACCGGCGTGACGGAGGTGACGTACTATCGCTGGCGCAAGGAGTACGGCGGCCTGAAGAGCGACCAGGTCCGGCGCATGAAGGACTTGGAGACCGAGAACCAGGGGCTCCGGAAAGTGATCGCGGATCTCAGGCTCGACACGCTGATCCTGCAGGAGGCTGTCCGGGGAAACTGACCAGCCCCGCGCGCCGACGCGCCTGCATTGAGCTTGTGATGGACGTCCTGGACGTCTCTGAGCCCCGCGCGTGCCGTGCGCTCGGTCAGCATCGTTCGACGCAGCGCAAGGTGCCGTGGGGCAGAGACGATGAGGCGGCGCTGACCGCCGATCTCGTGGAGTTGGCGCGCCGGTACGGGCGCTACGGCTACGAGAGCGTCCATGCACGCCAAACCCGCTCGCTGCGGTTTTGTCCCGCGCTCTAAGAGCCGGTCTCGTTCGCCCAGCTACGCCGGATCGCCGACGGCGACGACCTGCTGCGGCTCATGATCGAGACGCGGAAGGATCAAGCCGCGCGGATGAAGTGGGCCATCACCGCCTTCTTCGCCAAACCGGACGGCGTCCTCCCCTGGACCGACTGGCTGCGCATAGGCCTGGAGGACGTGCTCGTCCTCGACGCCTGGACCACCTTCAAGCAGCGCTCCCGCGCGGGCGACCTCCTGGCCCTGAAGCCGATCGACGGCGCCCCCATCAAGCCGATCCTCGGCGAGGACGGCCGCCTGCCGATGCCCTGGGTGCAGGGCGGCGAGATTGTCTGGCCCGAGGCCTACCAGCAGATCCTCAAGGGTCTCGGCCTGTCCTTCGGCGCCGGCATCGCGGTCGGCTTCTCCGGGGCGCAGGGCCGCACCGACGCCACCGCCCTCAAGGCCGCGAACAAGGCGGGCGTCAGCCTCGCCCTGACGTAGCCGCGCCCCCTCCACCCGAACCCTCGTGAGGCCGACATGACCGCTCCCCTCGTGCGGGCGACCTTCTTCGCGCGGCTGCGCGCGACGGGGTTGCTCGGCGCCACCCTCGCGCAGACCGAGGTCGACGGGCTCACCGGCCTCCTCGACGCCTGGGAGCGCCTGGGCTGGCCCGGCGATCTCCGCCACGTCGCCTACACCCTGGCCACCGCCTGGCACGAATGCCGGCTGAACCTGTCGATCCGCGAGGACGGTCTCGGGCGCGGGCATCCCTACGGCGTGCCGGTGGACGGCCGGGTCTATTACGGCCGCGGCGCCAGCCAGCTCACCTGGCTCGACAATTACCGGCGGTTCGGCCGGCGGCTCGGCCTCGACCTCGTCGGCGATCCGGACCTGGCGCTCGTGCCGGAGACGAGCGCGGCGATCCTGATCGTCGGCGCGCGCGACGGCCTGTTCCGCCCCGGCCATGCCCTCGCGCGCTACTTCGACGGCGGCACCGACGATCCGGAGGGCGCGCGGGCCATCGTCAACGGCGACGGCGCGCGGAACGGCGCGCGGATCGCGGGCCATCACGCCGTCTTCCTCGCCTGCCTCCAGGCGGCGTGCGCCGCCGTGCCGCCATCAACCGCTCCGGCCCCGCCATCGACCGCCTGGTGGCCGCGCCTGCGCGAGGCCGTCCGCCGCAACATGCAGAAGGGGGCCTGACCATGGGGTTCCTCGCCCTCCTGCCGGCGCTGCTCGGCGCGCTCGGTCCGATCCTCCAGAAGGTGCTGCCCGACGAAGGCCAGCGGCTCCAGGTGCAGCTGGAGCTGCAGAAGGCCCTGATCGAGCAGCAGGACGATCTCGGCCGGGCCATGGCCGAGGTCATGAAGGCCGATGCGGGGTCCGAGAGCCCGCTCGCCCGCAACGCCCGGCCGATCACCGTGCTGTGGGCGCTGGCGATGATCACCTGGGTGGGCGTGGTGGCGCCGATGATCGGCCTGCAGGTCGAGGTAGTGGCGGCGCTCAAGGGCGTGCCGGCCGAGCTGTGGTCGCTGCTCACCGTCGGGATCGGCGCCTACATGCTGGCCCGCTCGGTGGACAAGATCGTGCCGCAGGTGCTCGGGCCGAAGGGCTGAGCCTCGCGGCCGCGGGCGCACCCCGATGACGGACGAGACCCCGCCCCGGGCCCGGACGGCGCGACCGGGCCGCGGCGAGCGAAGGACCGGATCCATGGCCGACCATCTGCCCGAATGGATCGGGCGCCTGATCGAGCGCGTCGAGGCCACCGGCCGGCAGATGGATGCGCTCGGGGGCAAGCTCGACCGGATGGACGAGAAGCTGGAGGGCGTGGCCTACCGGCGGGACATCGAGCACTTCGTGGCGCGCGACGAGATCGAGCGCCGGATCGACAAGGCGGTGGACGGGGCGAAGGCCGAGGCCGCCAAGGGGCTGGCCGAGGTCGCCGGGCAGGTGCGGGATCTGCGCAAGATCGGCTGGGGGCTGGCCTCGGCGGCGCTGCTGGCCTTCGGGGGGATCGTGCTGGCGAAGATCGGGCTGGCAGGGCGGTGAGCCGGTTCGGGGACCGGAACCACGCCGCCATCCCCGCATAGGCGAGGCCTCGACATTCCCCCAGCGAGATCACTTCGAACCGCCCGGCTCCGATCGCGGCGGTTTTCTCGTACTGGTGGCCCGCCGCTTGCCTGAGCTCAGCTTCCTCCCAGGATCCACTCAGCCCCGCCGGCACCGCCGCGCGGGGCTTTTTCGAGACCCCCTGGCTTCGTCAGTATCGAACTATCTCTCGAGCGAGCGCGTTTCTCAGCCTTCAGTGCAAAGGAAGGTTCTCATGCGCCATCGCGTTCTCGCAGCCGCCGCTGCTTTCAGCCTCCTCGCAGGCGGGGCCTCTGCGCAGGCTCCCGCGGCGACTCCCGTGGCGCCGTCCGCTCCTGGCACTTCGGGCGTGGTTGCGCCGCAGAACAGCACGACCGGTAGCACGGGCGCCGTGACGACTTCGCCGACCGGGCAGCCGGCCGACACGATGTCGAACAGCTCGTCCTCCGCCGGGAATGCCAATCAGCCAGAGCGCGCCGTTCCTCAGGGCGGCGGCGGTGGCGGCAGCAGCAGGTAGCCGCTCATCGCCATCATCTGCGTGCGTTTTCTTCAGCCCCGCCGGCATTGCCGCGCGGGGCGTTCTCACAGTCTGCTCTGCTCTTCGAATGCGCTCTAATTGCAGGTCAACTTCCGGCCTTCGGCCATCCCGACCTTGCGGTAGTGTTCCAGACCCGACTTGATCGCTCGGCCAATGACCGCTCGGCGCACGTCCGGATTGCAGCGCAGATACTCTTCCTCGTTGAACGCGTAGTCGCCACGCCCGCCCCGGGAGCCTCGGTCATAATCCCGATCGTAATCGCGGCGGTCACGGTCACCGTAGCCGCGATCTCCGTAGCCGCGATCTCCGTAGCCTCGGTCACGGGGCCCGTAGTCGCCGCGATCGTAGCCGTAATCGCGTCCGCCGTATGGCTGCGCGAAGGCCGGAGCGGCTCCACTGAGTAGCGCCAGGCCAAGGACGGTCGATGAGATCACCTTCATGTCGTGCTCTCCGTTGTTGCGGGGCGTGAACGCTTTCAACGGTGGGTGGTTCGATTTGCCTGAGCGGATGCCGCTCCCTCGCTCTCCGATTCACTGACGTCAGCGGGGCTTTCCTTTCCCTGCGTCCCGCCTAGCCTCGGTGCGAGGTTTGGCTGAACTTCCCCCCTTTCGGTGCCCGACCTGAGAAGCCCGCCCGGCGCGCCGGCGCGGGCTTTTTCCTGCGCGGAATCCCGGCGCGGGATTGGTCGGCAGCCGGCACGAGCACGGCTCGGTAACCGGTGCTCGGCATCTTACCGCCGAGCCGCGTTGCGTATCGGCTCGGCTCACATGCTGGTGAGATCGGACGCTCCCCCGCCCCGTGAGCAGATCGGGGCGGGGCCGAGCGGGTCTCGCACCCGCAAACGCAGACGTTCACGTTGCCCCGGGCACCCTGGTTTCGGCCGGGGCGCCGCTCGCCGATTCAGGCGCGGGAACCGTGCCGCCGCGTGCGCGTAGACCAATCCCCAAGCGTAGACTCTCTCGAACCGCCCGGCTCCGGCCGCGGCGGTTTTTTCGTGTCCGGCGTCTGCCAGCCGGCCATATCCCTCGAATGCGCCGACCCCGCCGGCCCGCCGCACGGGGCTTTTTCTCGTGCTCAGACGATCACGGCCTCAGCCGTCATATCGGCGCGCGCCGTCTCGGGCAGCTCCTCGAAGCCGTGATAACCGGCGGCCTGGGCGGCGACTTCCAATGCCCGATCCGCTGTGTCGGCCTGTCCCGTCCAGAGGACCGCGCGCGTGCTGTTCTGCCTCACCTGGAAGATCGTCATGCTTACCTCCCGTGCCGTCGATCGTGCGTCGACTGGCAAAGGCAGGATCACCCGGACCTGTTCCGCCCGCAATAGGGTGTCGCCCTGTCCCTTCGGACATCTGCCCGCCGGGTTCGCCGGCGCGGGCTCTTTCGTGCTCGGAATCCCTGCGCGGGACCATCCTCCGGCCGACACCGAACGGCTCGGTAACCGCCGCCGGGCATCCAGCATCACGAGCCGCGTTGCGTATCGGCTCGGCTGGGCCGCGCCGCAGCTCTTCGGCGTCCATCCGGAGCACGGCGTCCTGCGCGTGACGTAGGCCGGCGCCCTGATGGTCAACGCTAGCCGGACCGTCGGCGTCGAGCCCAACCGGATCGTGTTCGACCGGTTCTCCGGCTACCCGACCAAGCCGGGTCAGACCTGGGGACCGCCGGTCCGGGATTTCGCCGCCAAGCGGCGCGGCTGACGCTCAGCCTTGCAGGCTCTCGGCGAAGTCGTCCGGCACCTCGCCCCACTGGCCGAGGATCGTGACGCTCTCCAGCTCGCCGGTCTCGTCGTCGGCCACAACCTTCAGCGCCGCCGCGCCAGGCATCCGCTTGGCCAAGTTCTCGGCCTTCTTCAGCGCGCCGCTCTCCGTCTGCGCCGGCTCCTGGCGGGCCGGGCGCAGGCGCTTGCGGTGGATCTCGAACGGCTGCACCACGAAGCTGGTCGTCATCGTCATGGTGCGGCTCCCGTCCTTACGCCGACTTGCTGCCAACCCGTACCGCAGTGAACGCGCGGAACAGCACGGGCCGGCCTGCGGCATCGCGCACGTCCACCGACCACACGGTCCAGTCCTCGCAGCCGACCCCGTCCATCAGGCCCAGCGCCACCCGGTCCGCGTGCTGCCGGATCTCGCGGATGCTCGACAGCCACCGCCCCTGCAGGTCGAACACGGCATCACCGCCTCCCAGGCAGTGGAAGCGATAAAGCCTCCGCGGCATTGGCGTTTTCCCGACCTCTCCACACGTGCCCACTGCGATCTCCGCGGGATCCGACACGGCCATTGAACCACGCCCCACCATCGGGCTTTGTTCCCGATGTGTTCTAGTCGAGGTTGTGATCCGGATGCATGCCCAACGGCACGAACCGCCTGTGGAGATCCGTCTGTCCGAGGCCGAGGTGATCGCCCTGGCCTATCACCGGGCCGCCTCCGGCGATGCCTGGGCCGCCCTCGTTCGGGCGGTGGAGGATGCGCTCACCGACCTGCGAGACGCCGAAGCGCGCGTGCTCGCCCAGGTCCGGCTGATCTCCCGCGGATACGCACGATGCCGCGCCGGGATGGCCTGAGCCCCGTGCCGGTCCACCCGATCGACGCGCTTTTGGTCGGGAGTCCCGACGCCGTCCGCGTGCCCCTGATCGGGCAGGCCCTGTGCGCCGGCTTCCCGTCGCCCGCCGACGACTTCCTCGAGGGTGCGCTCGAACTGCCCCGCTGGCTCGTGCCGAACCCGCCCGCCACCTTCCTGTGGCGGATCAGTGGCTCGTCCATGGAGGGCGCCGGCATCTACGACCGCGATCTCGCCTGCGTCGACCGCAGCCTCACGGCCGGCCATGGCAGCATCGTCGTGGCGGCGGTCGACGGCCAGATGAGCTGCAAGCGCCTCGTGATCGACGGCAACACCGCCCGGCTCGCCTTCTGCAACCCGGACCTGCCGGCCTTCGCGGTCGATGAGCTCGGCGAGGGCGTGATCTGGGGCGTGGTGCGCTTCTCGATCCGCTGGCATATCGCCCGCGGGCAACTCTCGTGAGCACGCCGGAGGCCCGGCAGCGCGACCGGATCGGCGGCGGCCGCGCCGTGGCGCTGATCGACGGCAACAGCTTCTACTGCTCGTGCGAGCGGGTGTTCGACCCGAAGCTCGCCGCGGTGCCGGTGATCGTGCTCTCGAACAACGACGGCTGCGCCATCGCCCGGACTGCCGAGGCCAAGGCGCTCGGCATCAAGATGGGCGATCCGTTCTTCAAGATCCGCGACCTGTGCCGCGCCCAGGGCGTGCGGGTGTTCTCGTCGAACTACACGCTCTACGGCGACATGTCGGGGCGGACCAACGCGGTCTACCGGCAGTTCAGCCCGCAGGTGGAGATCTACTCCATCGACGAGAGCTTCCTGAACCTCACCGACGTGGCGCCGGCGCTGCGGGTCGAGCTGGCGCGGGACCTGCGCGCCACGGTGCGGGCCTGGACCGGGATCCCGACCTGCGTCGGCATCGGCCCGACCAAGACGCTGGCCAAGCTCGCCAACCACATCGCCAAGACCGTGCCGGCTCTCGGCGGCGTCTGCGACCTGACCGACCCCGCGGCCTACGCGCATTGGCTGTGCCGGATCGACGTAGCCGAAGTCTGGGGCATCGGCCGGGCCTCGCTCGCCAAGCTCCAGGCGATGGGCGTCGAGAGCGTCGCGGACCTGCGCGACCTCGATCCGCGGCCGGTGCGCAAGGGTCTGACCGTGGTGGGCGAGCGGATCATCTACGAATTGCGTGGTGCGGCCTGCCTGCCACTGGAGATGGTGCCGGCGCGGCGGAAGGGCTGCGCGGTGACGCGCTCGTTCTCCAGCCGAATCACCGAGCGGGCGGTGCTGGAGGAGGCGGTGGCGGCGCACGCGACGCGGCTCGGCGAGAAGCTGCGGCGCGAGGGTCTCGGCACCAACCATGTGACGATCTTCTACCACACGAGCGAGCACGACCGCGACGAGCCGATGCGCTCGGTCTCGACCACAATGCGCTTGCCGGAGCACAGCTCGGACACGCTGGCGCTGATCAAGGCCGCGCGGCACGGGGTGGCGAAGACCTGGCGCGAGCCGGGCGAACGGCCGTGGCGGTACAGCAAGGCCGGGCTCGTGACGAACGACCTCGTGCCGCTGTCCCACAGCCCGCGGGCGCTGATCGGCGGGCTGGACCGGGAGCGGTCGGGCCCGCTCATGGCGGCGATGGACGCGTGCAACGCGCGCTGGGGCCGCGGCGCCGTGGTGCCGGCGCGCGCGGGGCTGGTGAGCCGGCGCGACTGGAATACGAAGTTCGAGATGCGCACGCCGCGCTACACGACGCAGGTCGGCGAGTTGCCGGTCGCCTACGTCTGAACCGCTCCTTGAGCACGCGGCCGAGTGCTTTGGGTGGATTTCTGCCGGTCCGCTGTCGGGCGACAATGGCGTGAAGCGGACGTCGCCGCCGCGCCCATCTCCAAGACGTAGGCGGGTTGTCCCGTCCTGCCACCAACGGCAGGATGAGGCTAAGGGGCCCGACGAGGTTCAGGATGACGTGGCGGCTACATTGGCTTGAGGCGTCCGGCGATCTGGATCCCTGGCGTAGCACCATCGCCGAAGAGGTCGAGATCGCTCGAAAGGCTATAGCGGGCGTCTTGCCGGTGTCGCCGCTCGACATTCTCGTGCAACGCCTGCCCGGCGCGGTGATCCCGGAGACTGGCACGACGGGACTGGCGATGCGACCTGGCCTGTTCTCCCTGACTATCGACCCCGACAACCCCAACTTCTCACGCGCGCTGCGTAATGGGGACCTGCGCCGGACTGTGGCGCACGAGGCCCACCACTGCTTGCGCATGGCTGGACCCGGCTACGGCTGGACGCTGGGTGAGGCCCTGGTGAGCGAGGGCTTGGCGGGGCAGTTCGTGAGCCGCCTGTTCACCTCGCAGCCCGAGCCGTGGGAATGTGCCGTCACCAACGAGGTGCTCGCGGCCAACTTGCCGGACAACGCGACGCTCGTCGGCAACGGGCACGACCACCGTGCGTGGTTCTTCGGCCTCGGGGGACGGTATCCGCGCTGGCTCGGCTACACCCTGGGCTACCATATCGTGGGCGATTGGCTGGAAGCAGGGGCCGACCTAAGCGGTGACGCATGGATCAACGTTCCCGCACATGTGGTCATCGACGCCGCGCGCGGGCGCACGTTGTTGAACATCTGATGCCGCCCCCATTCAAGGTCGAGTTGGCCGAACACAACCCCTGCTGGTCAGAAGCGGCTGAGGCGCAGGCCGCGATCCTGCGCATCGCGCTCAATCCAATCTTACTTGCCGTCCACCATATCGGATCGACCGCTATCCCAGGTCTGGCAGCAAAGCCCATTTTGGATCTCATGCCGGTCGTCGGCGACCTCCATGACCTGGATCGGCGCAGAAATGACCTCGAAGCAGTCGGCTTCGCATGGTGGGGCGAGTTCGGACTGCCGGGGCGGCGCTACGCGACGAAGGACGAGTGCCATTCTGGGCGGCGGCTCGTACAACTGCACTGCTTCGCCAAGGGATCTCCCGATATCGAGCGCCACCTCGTCTTTCGCGACTACCTTCGGAAGAGACCAGATCTCGTCGCATCCTATGCGCATGAGAAAGTCAGGTGCCGAGCGCTTCACCCCGAAAACTCTCACGCGTATGGCGCATGCAAGAGTGCATGGATCGACGCAGTCGAAGCTGCAGCCTTGGCTGATCGGCTGATTTCCTGAGTGACCAGCGGCCGCTTTGGAGAACCGCAAACGACGGTCCAAGTGCCCGGGTTGGGTCGCATGCGGAAGGTCCGCTTCCGGATGGAGAATCCAGTTCCGATCGCGATCCCAGCCAACCGTTCGAATAACGCGCGCGTATGAGATGAAGCTCAACGCGGTAGCAAATGGCCACTATCGACCCAGCCTCCCCGTTGATGTCAGACCGCGCCTTGTCCCTGCCCGGTCAGCAATTGATATTCGGAATTGTTCTCCATCATTGCGTCGATGTCGAATTGTACAGCCTTTAATCGATGGCCGCCCTGAAGATGTTCTGCCAGGCTTACGGGAATGGGTCTGTCGTAAAGATTTTGTTAACCATCTTTGAGGAAAACATTCGTCGAATTGGGCGGCCTCGATGACGGGCAATCCGTGCACCGATGACCCCAACCCTCTCGCTGAGGGCTGCGCAGATGTGCGGATCCGTGCGAGCAAAGAGCCTTTTCTCGATGCCGTCTCTGCCAGGTCAGCCATCTGTTGTGATTTGCCACGGGACGGTCCGTAGCCGCGAACGATTTCTGGTTACGGCCACCGCCACCCTGGCATTGATCGTCAGCTTCTCTGCGCACGCCGCCGAGCAATCCCAACCCCAAGTGGTCATCGGCGCAGATGGCCGGGATGGCAAAGTCCTCATCATTGGGCGGAACACCTCTGCCACGCCCGGCCAGGCTGGCGGCGATCTGACCTTGATCGATGTCGATACCGCAGCCGCCGGGCTTGATCCCGCCGTGACGCTCCAAATTGGCTCGAAGGGCGGACGCGGTGGACGAGGCGACGATTTTGGCCTCGGTTCGGTTTTCGGCGCCAACGGAGGCGCCGGCGGTGCCGTCTCGGTAACGTTGTTGGAGGACGTCGCCGGACTGGGCGACCAAGTCAGCAGCGGCGCTCGGCCGGAATTCAAGCCCATTCCCCGGTTCCTCGTTTTTTCCCGGGGCGGGGATGGCGGATTCGCCCTCACGAACTTCGGCGGCGGCGGAGATGCCGGCCCAGTTGCGCTCACCGTTTCGTCCATGGTCTCGACCGTGGGGCAAGCCTTCCTTGGCGTGCGAGTGAGCGCCACCGGGGGAAATGCCGGCTCAGGCGGGGTTGCCGCCGACCAGACTGCGTTCCGGAAGGGCGGGACCGGCGGGTCGGCCTCGCTCGTCGTGACGCCGTCCGGGCAGGTGAGCACCGACGGTGCCGGTGCTACTGCGGCGATCGTCGAGTCCATCGGCGGCGCGGGCGGCAACCGCGGAACAGGAACCGCCTACAGCAAACCCGAGGTGACGGAGGGCGGCATCGGTGGCCCTGCGCGCCTCGACATGGCCGGCACGATCAGGACGGCTGGCGACTATGCCTTCGGCGCCCTCGTCCAGAGCATCGGCGGTCGAGGCGGAAGCCAGGGCGATGCAGGTGGACGGGATGGAGCCCGAGGCGGCGACGGCGGCACCGTCACGGTGATCCAGCGCGGCACCGTGGTCACGCAGGGCGATTATGCCCTGGGCATCGTTGCGCAGTCGGTCGGCGGCCCCGGCGGCAGGGGCGGCGACGGCATCTTCGGCGGCGGCAAGGGTGGGGATGCCGCCACGGGCGGATCGGTGACATTGACCAACAGCGGCACCGTGACGACCGGCGGTACCGGGGCGATCGGTCTGGTCGCGCAGAGCATCGGTGGCGGCAGCGCCGACACGGCCCTGCCCCTCTCGCCCCTGGCCGTGAGGTCCGAGGCAAATGGCGGCGGTGCCGGGGGCAGGACGCTGTGGTTCTCCACCGGCGGTACCGGCGGCACCGGGGGGAGAGGCGCCACCGCCGAGATCGTCGATGCCGGCGGCAGGATCGTGACCGCGGGTGACGCCGCATACGGCGCCCTCGTCCAGAGCATCGGCGGCAGCGGCGGCATCGGCGGCGACGCGTTCACAGCGAATGCCTTCTTCTCTGTCGGCCTGGGCGGCAGCGGCGGCGGCGGCGGCGATGGCGGCCTCGCCCGCTTCACGGGCGTCGGCGGTACGGTCGAGACCGGCGGTGACGGCGCGACGGCCGTGCTGGTTCAGAGCATCGGCGGCGGCGGCGGTGCCGGCGGCGAGGCCAGGACCAAGGCGGTGGGTGTAGGGCTTTCGGCGTCGTGGGCGATCGGCGGGAGCGGAGGCCGAGGCGGACAGGGCGGCTCCGCCGTCATCGAGAGCGGCAGCACGGTCACGACCGTCGGCCTCGGCGCGGACGGCCTCGCGGCGCTCAGCATCGGCGGCGGCGGCGGCGTGGGCGGCCTGGCCAACGCGCAAGCGATCACGGCACCCCTCGTGACCCCGACCGGCAAGGCGCTGCCGAGCTTCGCGTTCTCCACCGCGATCGGCGGTTCGGGAGGGGATGGTGGCGCGGGCGGCGCAGCGCGTGTCGCCAACACCGGCCTCGTTACCACTTACGGCGATGGGGCGACCGGCCTCCTCGCCCTCAGCGTTGGCGGCGGCGGCGGAATCGGCGGCAACGCGACGGCCTACGCGCTGGCCGTCGCACCGCCGCAGCAGATGGCTGTGGCTGCCACCACGATCCTCGGCGGCACGGGCGGCGGCGGCGGCAACGGCGGCAGCGCTACCATCACCAATCGCGGGACCGTGCGGACCTCCGGCGACGGCGCGTCCGGCATCGAGGCCCTGAGCATCGGTGGCGGCGGCGGAACCGGCGGTGGCGCGACCGCGACGAGCAACACCTTGAGCCTGCGCCAGAACATCGCCATCACCCGGGGCATCGGCGGGAAGAACCGCGATCGGAGCGGTGGGGAGGGTGGAGGCGGTGGTACCGGCGGCGACGTGACCGTCACTCAGGCGGGTCGCGTCACGACCGGAGGCGACGCTGCGATCGGCGTCCTCGCGCTGAGCGTCGGCGGCGGCGGTGGTAATGCCGGGCCGGCCTCGGCAGTCGCGACGTCCGGAGTCTCCTTCGACAAGACCCTCAACGAAGTTCTCGGCAAGCTCCCGATCGCCGACACCCTGTCGGTGAGCGATACCGTTGGCGGCTCAGGCGGCGTCGGCAACCGCGGCGGTACCGTCCGGGTTACGAACGAAGGCACGGTCTTGACCGGCGGTTCGAACGCGACCGGCATCCAGGCCCAGAGCATCGGCGGCGGCGGCGGCAACGGCGGCGAGGTGTCGGGTGCCGCCACGGGTACGTTCAAAATCACCCGACAGCTTGGCGGATCCGGCGGGACCGGTAGCATGGGCGGCCCAGTGGCTGTCTTCAACGCCGCGACCGGCACGGTCGCGACCTCGGGTGACGGCGCACACGGGATCCTTGCCCAGAGCATCGGCGGCGGCGGCGGTACGGGGGGCAGCCTCGCGGCCGGAACGGATGTCGCGCCCGACGCCGTCGGGGAGATCTGGCAACAGATCAAGCAGGCGATCGGCGTCGAAGCGTATCAGCAGTGGGCCGCCGACAAAAATAACAAGGACGACAAGAAATCGCTTGAACAATTCCTCAAGGACATCAAGGCCAGCGACACCTACAAGGGGCTGGCTGACAAGCTGAAGAAATCGGATTTCGGCAAGGCGCTGAAATCCTACTCGACCGGCATCTCAAATTACCTGGACACACAGAAGAAGACCGGGACCAAGCTGCCCAATGTCTCGGCAACTTTGGCTCTCGGCGGCGACGGGGCAAGCGGAGGCTCCGGTGGCGAGGTCAACGTCAAGAACGAGGGGACGATCACGACCCTTGGAGCCTCCGCTCACGGGATCATGGCGCAGAGCATCGGCGGTGGCGGCGGCCAGGGCGGCGTTTCGTTCGCACAGGCCACCAATGCGACCAACATCGCGGCGACCGTCGGCGGCTCGGGCGGCACGGGCAATACTGGCGGTCCTGTGGGGATCCTTAACCTCGGTACGGTCGCTACAGAGGGCAATGCAGCCTACGGCCTCTACGCGCAGAGCATCGGCGGCGGCGGCGGGACCGGTGTCGGCGCCAGCGTCGACAGCCAAGTCAACAAGGGTTTGACACTCAATCTGAACGTCGGCGGCCGCGGCGGTGTCGGCGCGCATGGCGGCGACGTCACGATCGAAAACCGCGGCACCATCGCGACGGCCGGGATCGAGGCGCATGCCGTTGTCGCTCAGAGCATCGGCGGCGGCGGCGGCAGCTTCGCCGCACCGGCTGGCGACGACGCGGCTGACGATGGCACGACCAAGGACGGCTCCGGGAGCGACGCCAAGAGTGGCGCCAAGGATGACACGAAGAGCGATGCCAAGGCGCTGACGGATGCGCTGCTCGCAGCGCTCGACATCGTACAGATCGCACCGCCGGAGGATCCTGCCTCCGTCTCGGCCAAGTCCGGCAGCCTGACGCTCGGCGGCTCCGGAGCCATGGCGGGCAATGGCGGCACCGTGCGGATCGTTCAGGACGGCACAGTCGCCACGAGCGGCTTCGGCGCGGTCGGCATCCTTGCCCAGAGCATCGGCGGCGGCGGCGGGCTCGCCTCCGTGGCGGCGGGACCGGGCGGCCATAAATATACGTTCGGGCTGGGCGGCACGGGTGGTGCCGCTGGCGATGGCGGTTCGATCCAGGTCAGGATGGGGGCGAGCGCGCAGATCCTGACCACCGGCGACGCGGCACCGGCTCTGCTCTTGCAGTCGATCGGCGGTGGCGGCGGCTACGGCGGCGCCCATCAGGCCATGGGCTACGCGATCCCCTACGGACTGGCGGACGGCAGTAGCGGCTCCGGCGGTGCGGTCAGGGTCAACCTGGAGCAGGGCTCCGTCATCCGCACCGCGGGCACGCAATCCCACGGCATCGTCGCTCAGAGCCTCGGCGGAGGTGGCGGGCTCCTCGTCGGCCTGTCCGGCGAGACGGGGATGCAGCCCGTGCGAAGCCGCGCCGTAACCGGGAGCGGCGGCGATATCTCCATCGAGTCGGCCGGGTCGATCATCGCGTCCGGCCTGGACGCCCACGCGATCCTGGCACAATCCGGCGTCCAGCGGACCGATGGTAGCCTCGAGCCCGATCCGAGCCGCAGCGGCAAGATCGTCATCCGGGTCAGCGGCCTCGTCACTGGCGGCAGCGGCGCGGGCGCGGCGATGCGCGTCGAGGGTGGGCACGACAATAGGATCGCCATCGAGGAGGGCGCCGTGGTCAGCGCCGCCTCGGGCCGGGCGATCGTCGGCGCGTTCACCACCGGCACGATCACCAATCGCGGTACGCTGATCGGCGATGTCGACCTCACAGGCGGAGGGCAGACGGGTCGCGTCCTGTTCGACAACGGATTCGACGGCGCAGCTTCGGCGATCCTGCGCACCGGTCCCGACGGTGTCATCGCCCTGGGAGATGGCGGCCGCCTGCGCAACGGCGCCATCCTCGACATCGGCGGGGTCGGCAAAGTCGCCCGGGCGACGATAACCGGCAATTTCGAGCAGACCGAGTCCGGGCGCCTGTTGGTCGATATCGCACCGCTGGCGACAGATCCCGCCTTGCGGAACGATCTTCTGACCGTCACCGGCACTGCCTCCCTGAGGGGCGTGGTCGAGCCGCACGTGATCGATGGTCTCTCGCCCGGCCGCTACACTTTCCTCAGGGCCGGCCAAGTGGAGAACGTCGGCGCCAGCGCCACCGGAAGCAGCATCAGCTCGGGGGCCATCCCAATCTCCTGGACGATCGTCTCGACGGGGAACAGCATCGCGCTGGTGCCGCAGGCTCATTTCACGGCGCCGGTCGGCGTGACCCTGACCGAGGACCAGCGCAGCGTGGCGCAAGGCCTGCAGGATGCCTGGGATGGAAACACGACGAAGCTGGGCACGCTCTACGGACGCTTCCTCTCCGTCGACAGTTCGAAGGCCTATGCCGCCGCCCTGGACGAGTTGAAGCCAGAATCCAACCAGGACAACCTGACCGACCGGACGCTCGATACCCGCAAGGGTCTCCAGCGCGCCATGAGTTGCCCGGCGTTCACGGGAACCGGTACGCTCCTGCGTGAGGGTGAATGCGTCTGGGGGCGCATCACCAGCGCTCACACGACCCAATCCGCCACCGCGGACGACGTTGGTTACCGTCAGACCGCCCTCAGCTACCAAAGCGGACTTCAGACCGAGTTCGCCCCGGACTGGTTCTTCGGCCTCACTGGCGCCTACACACGGGCGATCCAGAGCGACCCCGACCGGATCACCGGGACGACGAGCGATGCCGCCGATGTCTCTGCGGCGCTCAAGCACCAGATTGGCCCCTGGCTGCTCGCAGCTTCGGCCAATCTTGGTTATTCCTGGGCCGACAACAAACGCCTGATCGATTTTGGTGGGGCTACCGCCACGGCGCGCAGCAAGTCCGGAATCCTCACCGCGGGCGGTCGGCTGCGGGCGAGCTACCAAGTCTTGTTCGGCGACTGGTATCTCAAGCCCTACGCGGATCTGGACCTGCTCTACAGCTACAGCCCTGCCTATTCCGAGACCGGGGCGCCGGGCTTCAACCTCGACATGCGGCCGGTGGCCAAGACGCTGGTGGCATTCAGCCCGATGATGGAGATCGGCGGCCGGATCGACCTCGACGGGGGGCGCTGGGTCCGCCCCTACGGCACCCTTGGCGTGACACTCCTGTCGGACGACCATTTCACCGGCAAGGCGAGCTTTAACGGGACCGGCGCGCTGGGCCTGTTCGCTACGGAATCATCGATCCCCGATCGCCTCGGCGAAGTGGGGCTGGGTTTTCAGGTCAGCCTCGGTGGCGGCATCGAGGTGACCGGCGAGTATCAAGGTCAAGTCGGAGACCACTTCCTCTCGCATGCGGGGACTGCTCGGATGCAGCTGCGCTTCTGAGAAAGGCTGCTGCCGACCTCACCAAAACCCATCGCGGTCGATTGGATGCCGTGGGGCATCTACTTTCGCCACTTTCGTCCAAAAGCGGACCGTCTCCAAACGACGCATATCGACCGTCCCGACAGCCGTTGCTACGTCCCGAAAGCGGTCCTTCTCGGTGCTGGGCGACGCAAGTTCGAAGCGGACAGAGATCGGACGCATCAGACGGGGATGCGGACGCGCACTGGACCACGATGATGACCTCGCGTGGCGGCCGAGCCACCTGGAACTATCCGACCTTCGCGAACGTCGCGCGCACATCTGCGACCAAGGCCGAAGGGTTCTCCATGGCCGCGAAATGTCCGCCCCTTGGGGGCCGGTTGTAATGACGCAGGTCCACGAAACGCTTTTCCGCCCAGCGCCGTGACAGCCGCATCACCTCACCGGGGAACACACTGACGCCGGCTGGCAGCGGCATGGGTTCGCTCGGCATACCCGCTTGGCCTTGCGCGTTGTCCCAATAGAACCGCGCCGAGCTGGCTCCGGCGTTCGGCAGCCAGTAGAGCATGATGTCGTCGAGCATGTGGTCCAGCGGGATCACGCGCTCGGGCTCGCCGCCGCTGTCGGTCACGTCCTGAAACAGCGCGTAGATCCAGGCCGCCAGCCCCACCGGCGAGTCCGCCAGCGCAAATCCGACCGACTGCGGACGCGTGTTCTGCAGCTTCATGTAACCCGACTGCACCCGGTCGTATCGCGCCATGCCGGACAGCATCGCCTGCTCCTCCGGCGTCGCGTCCGCGATCTCGTCCTCTGTCGGCTGGAACATGACCATATTCAGGTGGATGCCGGCGAGGCCGGGCGCGCGCATGTGCGCCAGCACCGTCACCACGGCCGCACCCCAATCGCCGCCCTGGGCGAACCACCGGTCGCCATAGCCCAGCCTCTGCATCAGCTCGACATCGGCGCCAGCGATGCGGCCGACGTTCCAACCTGGCCCGGTCGGCTTGTCGGAGAATCCGAACCCCGGCATCGACGGGATCACGAGGTGGAACGCACACCGCGGATTTCCGCCATGCGCCGCAGGGTCGGTCAGCGGCCCGATCACGTCGCGGAACTCCAGGATCGAGCCTGGCCAGCCATGCGCCAGCAAGAGCGGTTGGGCATCGGGCTCGGGCGAGCGGACATGCAGGAAGTGGATGCCGAGGCCGTCGATAACGGTGCGGCTGCTGCCCCAGCCGTTGATGAGGGCTTCTGCCACCCGCCAATCGTAGCCATCGTGCCAGCGGCCGACCAGACGGCGGATGGCGTGCACGGTCGGACCTTGGCTCCCGTCGGTGACGGTGCCGGCATCGGGCCAGCGGGTGCGGGCGAGGCGGTCGGACAGGTCGGTCAGGTCGGCGTCGGCGACCCGGATCGGGAAGGGAGTGATAGCGTCGGTCATGGCACGGCTTTCCCTTGGCGGGTCGATGCTCAGCGGATCGTGGGGGCGAGGACGGCTGCGGCGCTGGTCCAATCGGTCTTGCCGTAGCGGGTGTTGTCGAAGCCGTGCAGCTTGCCGCGCCCGGTCGACATGTCGCGCAGGTATTGCATCCCCTGCCACGCCGGGAACGGCGCGTCGGTCTCCGGGGTCAGCGCGCGCGCGACGGCTATGATCGCGCTCAGGCGACCGATGCCGCCGGCGCGCAGCAGCCGCCAGCGCCGGCCTTCCAGGCCGGTCAGCAACTCGGCCAGCCCGCGCGGGCTGATCTGATCGCCCGAGATGCGCAGATGGCGGGGCGCGGCAGGGTCGAGCGCCGCGTCCGCGGTGTAGGCGGCGACGTCGTCCTTGGCGGTGAAGTCGAACACCTGGTCGGCATCGCCCCAGAAGAGGACGCGGCGAAAGCGGTGCAGCACGATAGGAGCCTGACCCTCGAGGAGGTCGGCGAACGGCCCGTTGAGTATCGAGGTCGCACGGATCCGTGCCGCATCGAGGCGGGCCGCGAATTGGCGTCGCAGGTCCATGTTGCGATTGTCGCCCGGCCGGGTTGTCAGATAGTCCAGGCAGAAGTCGGACGGGATGAAGCGCGGCACGCCGGCTGTCACCGCCGCGTCGAGCAGTTGCCCTTGCGTGTCGAGGATCACCGGCGCGGTACCGTTCAGCGCAGACACGACGCACGCGGCGCCGGAGACGGCGTGAGTCAGCGCAACACCGTTTCCGAAATCCACGGAGACTTGCTCGACGTTGCCGCGGGCCAGCTCATCGGCCGGCCGGCGCACCAGCGCCCGTACCGGCCTACCCTTGGCCGTCAGTGCCTTGACGATCCGGGTGCCGAGATCGCCGGTGGCTCCTGCCACGACCACCAAGTGCTGGGTCTGCGCGCCATCCACCACTCATTCCTCCATCCGCTCGCCGATCAGGTGAATAGGCGTTGCGCTCTCCTGCGATTAGCTGGGCGAGATGGGACAGGGTGTTGCAAAAGGTGGAACGACAATGCAGCTCTCCGACCTGCGCGCGTTCGTGCGCATCACCGACCTGATGAGCGTGTCGGCCGCGGCGCGCGCGCTCGGCCTGCCGAAGTCGGGGGTCAGCCGCGCGCTCGCACGGCTGGAGCGCGATCTCGGCGTGGTGCTGATGGACCGCTCGACGCGGCATTTGCGGCTGACCGACGCCGGCACGCTGTTTCGGCCGCACGCGCTCCGCATCCTGGCCGACGTGGACGAGGCAGGCACGGCACTCGAAGGGTTGGGAGGCGTTCCGGCCGGTACGCTGCGGGTCAGCCTGCCTTTCACGGTCGCGACCGCACTGGTCGCTCCCATGCTGCCGGGGTTCATGGCCGCCTATCCCCAGGTCCGCGTGATGCTGGCGGTCGAGAACCGCTTCGTCGACATGCCGGCCGAGATGGCCGACCTGCTGATCCGGGTGGGACCGCTCGTAGACAGCGACCTGATCGCCCGCCGGCTGCTGGTCTCGGAGGCATGGCTCTGCGCCAGCCCCGGCTACCTCGCGGCGCGCGGGACGCCCGCTTACGCCGCGGACCTCACCGACCACACGCTGATGGGCTACGGCGACCGGGCCATGGCCTACCAGGACAATGCGACCGGCGACGCCAGACGCATCGAGCTGCCGCCGGCCGTCGCCATCTCCGACTCCGCGGCTCTGCTGCCAGTGGTACTGGGCGGCGCCGGCATCGCGTACCTGCCCGATTTCCTTGCGAGGCCGTACGTCGCGGACGGCCGGCTGGTTCGGCTATGGCCCACCGCCGAGGGCATCGAGACCGTGATTCACGCGATCTACCCGAGCCACCGCAGCTTGTCGGCCAAGGTGCGAGTCTTCATCGACGCGCTGGTTGCCAGCTTCGATGGATTGCAGCGTTAGCGCTAAGTCGAAGCTGCAATCCGGCACAGGGTTCGCCGTCTTCCCGGGCACCCTCCCGGCTGATCGCCGATCCAGTCATTGCGCGTCTCACGGCATCGTCACAGTTGGATTGAGTGAATGTGTTGCCTTCCGATGTTCAATGTTTTCGGGACGGCAACATCGCCCATCAACGTCAGCTTTCGATGCGTCCTTGCCCTGAAGCCGAAGGACTGCCGTCCACCGATCGAAGGCACTCGGAGGCGCGTTGGCGCCGCGGGAGCTGGCCGAGGGCTACCAGCTTGCTTTGGCGAACGGCCCTCGGCAGAGCGGACGCACTTCTGCGGCCCCGCGCACGGCTTCAGTCCCTCACGCGGGCGATGACCGCTACCGGCCCGCCGCCATCCGGCCCCTGATGCTCAGCGCCGCCGGAGACGAACAGGTCCGTCCGGCCGATCGCCGCGGCGGCCACGCCGCCGACCAAGGCGCGGGCGTGCCGGGTGGCGTTGATATCGCTGTCGTCGTTCATGATGTGGCGCCGTCCCCGGATCAGGCCGTCATGGGAGGGCTCGGCCTTGGCGAGCAGGGCGATCACGCGCTCCGAGTCATGAGGCGGCAACTGCCCCGCTTCCAGGAAGCCGAGGTCTGTGAGCACCCCCCGAATCGCGGGCAGGTCGATGCCGTCGTCCATGACCCGGTGGGCGATGGCGAGCGGGCCGGTCCAGCCCTGGGAGTTGCCGAGCACGATGATCTCGTTGCGCATCAGCTCGATCCCCGCCGAGCAGCTGGCGCGGCCGGAGAAAAGATCGCGTCGGGTGCCGATGGCGGAATCCGTAAGATGTTCGCGGTCGACCTCCCCGAGGGCGAGGGCGATGCCGAGCGCCGAGGCGCCGCGGGATAAGCCCATCGAGGCGTAGGTGTCGTGTGTGGCCACGCCGTGGCCCCGGGCGGCCGCCTCGGCGATCCGAGCGCTCGTCAGGAGCGGGCACTTCACCTGCACGAAATGCACGTCGGCGGGATCGGTGAGCCCCGCCTCTGCCATGGCCCG